>JANMYH010000278.1:0-4215 GCA_031381925.1 Burkholderiales bacterium
GCGCCGAGCTTCTCCGCCAGGAGCGCCAGCTCGTTCATGAACGAGATGCGCGTGGCCAGCATCGCGTTGGCGGCGTACTTGGTGAGCTCCGCCGAGCGGATGTCCATCACCTGCAGGCGCTCGTGGTTGCGCTGGAACGGCGCATAGAGCTCGCGCATCGTGGCGATCGCATCGGCGTCCTCGGCGCCGATCACGATGCGGTCGGGGCGCATGAAGTCCTCCACCGCCGCGCCCTCCTTGAGGAACTCGGGATTCGAGACCATCGCGAACGGGAAGGTGGCGCCGCGCTCGTTGAGCGCCTGCGCGACCGCGTCGCGCACCTTGTCGGCCGTGCCCACGGGCACCGTGGACTTGTCGACGATCACGCGCGGGCCGTCCATGTGGCGCGCGACGTTGCGCGCCGCGCCCAGCACGTACTGCAGGTCGGCGGAGCCATCCTCGCCGGGCGGCGTGCCCACGGCGATCATCTGCAGCTTCGCGTAGCGCGCGCCCTCGGCGGGATCGGTGGTGAAGGCGAGGCGCCCGCTCGCCACGTTGGCCCGGACGACCTCCTTCAGGCCGGGCTCGAAGATGGGGATCTCGCCGCCCTTCAGGCGCGCGATCTTGCGCTCGTCGACGTCGAGGCACAGGACGTGGTTGCCCACGTCGGCCAGGCAGGCGCCGGTGACGAGTCCGACGTAACCGGTTCCGATGATGCTGACTTTCATGCGGTGGCACTTTCTCCGAGCGAAATGCGGATTGCTTCGAGGGTTGCGGCGGGATCGGGCGAGGCCGTGATGGGCCGCCCGATCACGAGGTAATGGGCGCCCAGGCGCACGGCTTCGGGCGGCGTCACGACGCGCGCCTGGTCACCGAGCGCATCGGCAGCCAGGCGGATGCCGGGTGTCACGAGGACGAAATCGTCGCCGGTCGCTTCCCGCAGCGCCGTGACCTCCTGCGCCGAGCACACCACGCCGTCGAGGCCGCTCGCGCGCGCGAGGCGCGCGAGGCGCACCACGTTGTCGCGCGCCGAACCCGAGAAGCCCACCGAGGCCATGTCGGCGTCCGCAAGGCTGGTGAGGAGTGTCACGCCAATCACGAACGGCGGGCGCGCAACCCCCGCCACCGCCTCGCGCGCGGCGCGCATCATCGCTCCTCCGCCGCTCGCGTGCACGTTCAGCATCCACACACCCAGGCGCGCGGCCGCACGGCACGCTCCGGCGACGGTGTTCGGGATGTCGTGATACTTGAGGTCGAGGAACACCTCGAAGCCGCGCTCGTGGAGTGCCGCCACGACGGCGGGCCCCGCGGCGGTGAAGAGCTCCTTGCCCACCTTGACCCGGCAGGCCTTGGGGTCGAGCCGCGCGGCGAGCGCGATCGCCGCGGCCATCTCGGGCACGTCGAGCGCCACGATGATCCGCTTATTGTCCAATCTGCATCCTCGCGAGGTGGCGCCCGGAGTCGTCGAACTCGGCCGTGCGCCGCGGCGGGAAGGTCTCCCAGCCGCCGCACGCGGGGCATTGCCAGAAGAACTGGCGCGCCTTGAAGCCGCAGTTGGCGCAGAGGTAAACCGCGAGCGCCTGCGCGTGGGAATGCACCAGGTTCTTCATCAGCTGCAGGTCCTGGCGGCGCTCGGCGGGCGCGCGGATCAACTCCGCGTCGATCATGCGGTCCAGGCCCACCAGCGTGGGATTGCGGCGCACCTCGTCGCGGACCAGGCGCCACGCCGCCTCGTCGCCCTCGTGCTCGGCGGTCGCCTGGTAGACCACATTGAGGAGATCGAGCCCCGGAAAGCGGTGCTGCAGCCCGCGCAGCAACGCGAGGCCCTCGCCCAGGCGCCCAAGCGCCTTGTAGCTCTCGACCATCCCTTCGGCCGCCAGGCCGAAATAGGCCGGGTCCTGGGATTCGATCGCCTTCCATGCGGCGATCGCCTCCTCGTGGCGCCCGGCGCGCGCGAGCCACTCGCCGCGCAGCACACTGGCGCGGACGCACTTGCGATTCGCATCGAGGGCGCGCGCGAGGTGCTCTTCAGCGGCCTCGGGGTGGTTGTGCACGTGCTCCGTGATCGCGAGCTCACAGTAGTAGTTGGCGATCTCCTTCTGGTAGTTGCGCTTGGCGCTCACCTCGAGCTTCTTGGCGGCGCCGACCGCCTTCGCCCAGTCCTTCTCCTGGATGTAGATGTCGAGGAGCTGGCGGTGCACGTCGGCCGACGGATCGGCCTCGGCCATCTTCTCGAGCACCTGCTCGGCGTGGTCGAGGAGGCCCGCCTTGAAGTAGTCCTCGGCGAGCTCGAACGAGGCCGTGCGGCGGCTCTCCGGCGGGAGATCCTCGCGCTTGACCAGGTCCTGGTGCATGCGGATGGCGCGGTCGACCTCGCCGCGGCGGCGAAACAGGCTTCCGAGCGCGAATTGCAGCTCCACCGTCTGGGGGTTTTCCTTGGCCACTTGCAGGAACGACTCGATCGCCTTGTCAGGCTGCTCGTTCAGAAGGAAATTCAGGCCGCGGAAATACGACGTGGGAAGGGCGCGCGACTCGGACAACAGCGACTTGATGTCGATGCGCGCCGCGACCCACCCCATCCCGAAGAAAACCGGCAGGGCGAGCAGCCACCAGATCTCAAATTCCATGGATGTCGGTCCCGGCCGGCTCTTGCGCCGGCGGCGCGATCGAGGCGACGGCGGCGGCCTGGGCCGCGGACTTCCTGAGCCGCCCGACCTCGCGGCGCTGCCGTACCACGGTCGGCGTCCAGGCGAGCAGCCCGATGATCACCCCGCCGATGAAGACGACGAGCATCACGAAAACCAGCGGCGCCTCCCAGAACTGCCCCGGCAGCCCGTGGACCTTCACCAGGTCGTGGTTTTTCACCGCGAACCAGACGAGAACGAGGACGATGAGGAAACGGAGGATCCAGATGAGCGCTTGCATGGCGGGCGTTATTGTAACGTGCGCTCAGGCGGTTCCGGCCCGCGCTTGCGGCGCAGGAACGGCCTCTCGACGAGGTAATACGAAGCGGCGCTCACAGCGACCACCGCGGGAGCCGCCACCAGCGCGAAGCCCCAGCGCCCCTGAATCCGGGCGCCGCCGCCGGCGTCGAGCCAGCCGGCAACGACCGGATGCCAGAGGTAGATGCTGTAGCTGATCATCCCGAGCCAGACCACCGGCCGGTTCTCGAAGATCGCGCGGGCCAGGGGGCCCCGCAACGCCACGCCCGCCACCAGTGCGGCGATCACGAGCGCCGCGAACGAATGCCAGGTGTAGAAGAGCAATGAGTGCTTCCAGAAATGCCCGACGAACGCGTCGAGCGTATACATTGCCCCGACCAGGCCCGCCAGCCCCGCGACAACCAGCGCGTTGCTCGCCCGCGCCCACCGCGGCTCGCGCGTCGCGTCCGGCGCCCCGCCCCAGAGGAACAGGAGTGCGGTCCCCACGCCGATCCCGAACTGGTCGATGGCTCCGGGCAGGTGCATCGCCGTGGCCCAGAAGACGATCGGGATGCCGGCGTGCCCATAGTGCGCGACCGCGAACGCACGCCACGAGATCGATACGGCCACGGCGAGCAATGCGACGAGCGCCGCGCGCCGCAGCGGCGCCCGCGAATCCGTGCGCGCCACCCAGGCCGCGACGAATGGAAGCAGGAGATAGAAGGAGAACTCCACCGGCAGCGTCCAATAGACCCCGTTGATCGCGCCCTGCGCCATCCAGAGGTTCTGCAGGAAGAATAGGTGCATCGGAACCGTCCACGCCCACTCCGGGGTGGATCCGGTGGCAACCAGGGCCACGCCGAACAGGACGGCGATCTGCGTCCAGTAGGCGGGCACCACGCGCAGGATGCGGTCGCGCAGGTACGCGGGATAGACCGCGGTGAGCGGCTGCCGGTCGAGCCGTTCGATCACGTGGACGGCGAGGAGGAATCCCGAAAGCACGAAGAAGACGTCGACTCCCACCCACCCGATCGTGATCAGCGGGGTGACATCCACGCTCAGCCCGCCGAACCCGATGTTCAGGCGCCCCTCGACCATGTACCCGTTCAAATGGAACGCCATCACCCAGAAGGCGGCCAGGGCCCGCAGGCCGGTGAGGCCGGGGCGCTGCAGGCGCGCTTCGGGCGAAAAAAAACGGCGGGTCGTTTCGCGGACCCGCCGTTCGTCGATCCCGATGGCGATCTCATCCTTCGTGATAGTCCACCCGCTCGCGCAGCTCCTTGCCCGCCTTGAAATGCGGCACGTACTTGCGCGG
>JANMYH010000039.1:0-12334 GCA_031381925.1 Burkholderiales bacterium
GCGCTCGGTAAGGCGCAGCAGATCCTTGCCTTCGAACAGCACCTCGCCGCTGGTGGCGTCGTGCAGGCGCATGAGAGTGAGGCCGACGGTGGTCTTGCCCGAGCCCGACTCGCCGACGAGGCCGAGCGTCTTGCCGCGCGGCAGCTTGAAGCTCACGTCCTTCACCGCCGGGATGGCGCGCTTGCCGAAGAGCCCTTCCTTGAGGAAGAACGTCTTGTTCAGGCCCTTCACCTCGAGGATGATCGGGTCGCCCGGGGAGATCCCGCGGCTGCGTTCCTCCAGGTGCGGGCGGCCGTCGCCCTTGAGGAAGTCGTCGATCACCGGGAGACGCTTGGGGCGCCGGTCCAGGCGCGGGCGGCAGGCGAGCAACGCCTTGGTGTACGGATGCTGCGGCGACTCGAAGATCGCGCGGATCGTGCCCTGCTCCTGGATCACGCCCTCCTGCATCACCACGACATGGTCGGCGATCTCGCCCACCACGCCCAGGTCATGGGTGATGAAGAGCACCGACATGTTGTGCTTCGCCTGCAGGCTCGCGATCAGGTCGAGGATCTGCTTCTGGATGGTCACGTCGAGCGCCGTGGTGGGCTCGTCGGCGATGAGGAGCTTGGGCTCGCAGGCGATCGCCATCGCGATCATCACGCGCTGCTGCTGGCCGCCCGACATCTCGTGCGGGTAGGACCTCACGCGCAGCTGCGGGTTGGGGATGCCGACCTCGTTCAGGAGCTCGACCACGCGCGCGGCGGCCTGGCGCCCGCTCATGCCCATGTGGAGCCGCAGGGACTCGGCGATCTGCTCGCCGACGGTGAAGACCGGATTCAACGACGTCATCGGCTCCTGGAAGATCACCGAGATGTCCTTGCCGCGCAGCTGCTGCATCTCGGCCAGGCTCGCCTTCAGCAGGTTGCGACCGCCGTAGATCACTTGGCTCGCCGGCGACACGATCGCGTTGTCGGGGAGCAGGCCGAGGATCGCCATCGCGGAGACGCTCTTGCCGCTGCCGGATTCGCCGACGAGGGCGACGGTGGAGTTGGTGGGGATGTCGAAGGAGATGCCCTTGACCGCACGGAACGGCTCGCTCTTCCGGTCGATGCGGAAGGCGATGTCGAGGTCGCGAACCTGGAGGATGGGTGCTGTATCGGTCATTTTCATCCTTGTCGCCCCCGCGTAGGCGGGGGCCCAATCAAATGGATCCCCGACTACTCGGGGATGACATCGCTATCAAGATCTGACGCGACGTCATTTGAGCTTCGGGTCGAGGGCATCGCGCAGCGAGTCGGTGAAGAGCGAGAACGCCGTCACCAGGATCGCCATCGCGGCACCGGCGGCGAAGAGCTGCCACCACTTGCCGATGACCAGCTCGTTCTGCGCCTCGGCGAGCATCGTGCCCCACGAGACCATGTCCACCGGCACGCCGAACCCCAGGAAGGAGAGGATCACTTCGGCCTTGATGAACTGCACGGTGTGCTGCGACAGCTGCACCAGAGACACATGGCTCACGTTGGGCAGGATGTGCACGAACATGCGCGACCAGTTGGACGCGCCGATCGCCTGCGCGGCCTTCACGTACTCGCGGTTGCCGTGCTTGATGTACTCGGCCCGCATCAGCCGGTAGATGCCGGTCCAGCCGGTGAGCCCCAGGATCATCACGATCGGCAATATGCCCTTGCCGAACTTCCCCGAGGTCGCCGCCACCGCCGCGAAGGCGAGGATCAGCAGGATGTACGGGATGGAGGTGAAGATGTTGTAGAACCACTCGAGGAGGTCGTTGACCCACCCGCCCCAGTAGCCCGCGGCGGCGCCCAGCATGGTGCCGAGAATCGTGGCGAAGAGCGCGGCCGTCAATCCCACGAAGATCGAGACCTCGGAGCCCTTGACCACCTTCTGCAGCACGTCGCGGCCCCATTTGTCGCCGCCCAGGGGAAGCGTCTCGGCGCGCTTCACCTCGGTGACGGCGATCTTGGCGGCACGCTCCTCCCACTCCTTGTAGCGCGGGGCGAGCGGATCGATGTCGGAGAGATCGACGGGCGGGGCCTTGGCGGCGCCTTCGCGACTCGCCATCGCCTTGGCCTCGAGGTTCTCGGAACCCGCCATGAAGGCCGGGTTGGCGTAAGACACGCCCTTTTCCTTGCTCCAGTCCTTGGCGATCACGCCGAAGTAGGAGGCGGCCATCAGCAGCAGGAAGAAGACCACCACCACGAGGGCCACCATGCCGACGGCGTCCTGGCGCATGCGGCGCCATGCAAGGGCCCACAGGCCCGGGGATTCCTGCATCGGCGGCAGGGGCGGATGGGTAAGAACGGCACTCATCGTCGCGCCCCCTATTTAAACGACACGCGCGGGTCGACGTACTTGTACATCACGTCGACCAGCAGGTTGATGATCATGGTGAGGATCGCGAGGTAGACCGTCACCGCCTTGATGACCGGGAAGTCGCTGCGGTTCACCGCGGTGATGATCTCGCGCCCGAGCCCCGGGATCGAGAAGAACACTTCCAGCAGGAAAGAGCCCACGAAGATGCCGGGAAGCGAAATGCCGATGTTGGTGAGGATCGGGATCATCGCGTTCCTCAGGACGTGCTTCAACATCACGGTACGCTCGGGCACGCCCTTGGCGCGCGCGGTGCGCACGTAATCCTGGTTGATCTCGTCCAGGAAGAACGAGCGGTAGAGACGAAGCTGGGGAGCCAGCCCCACGAACACCGCGAGCATGATGGGCAGTGGCGCGTAGGTGACGAGGTTCTTCCAGAAGCTCTCGCTCCAGCCCTGCACCGGGAACCACCCGAGGATGAAGCCGAACAGCCACTGGAACACGATGATGTAGACCAGGAAGCTGATCGACATCGCCACCGTGCACACGATCATGATCATGCGGTCGGTGAGCGTGCCGCGCACGTACGCCACCATGATCGCGAACAACACCGCGAGGGTGGTCTCGATGATCAGCACCGGGATCATGATGGTGAGCGTCGGGCCGACGCGAGTGAGCAGGATCCTCGACACTTCCTCGTTGGTCGACCAGCTGCGCCCGAAGTCGAAGGTGAACACCTGCTGCACGAACACCCAGAGCTGGTACCAGACCGGCTGGTCGACGCCCAGCTGCTTCCTGATGTTGGCGATCTGCTCGGGGTTGGAAATCTTGCCCGCGAGCACTTGCGCGGGGTCGCCTCCCACCCAGTTGAACAGGAAGAAGATCAGCAGGATCACCCCGGCGATGGTCGGGATCATCTGCCAGAGTCGTCGGATTACGTACGCGGTCACGGTTCGCTCCCCCTTTTGGGACGGCTACTGTCTCATGGCGGCCTGTTGGGCCTCCACGTCGATATCCAGGTATTTGAAGTTGGTATACAGGATCGGATGCTTCTTGTAGCCCTTCACCCACGGATATTGCAGGTGGTTGAAGATGCGGTGCACGCCCAGGCGCCACGGCGCGTAGGCGAGCAGCAGGCGGATCATCTCGCGGTAGATGAGGTTGCGCTCGGGGCTGTCGGGAATCGAGATCGATTTCTCGTAGAGCCGGTCGTACTCGGGCAGCTTGAACTCGCTCTCGTTGGACTGCCCCGTGTTGGGCCCGTAGAGCAGCTGCAGGAAGTTCTGCGCGTCGGGATAGTCGGCGATCCACGCCGACTGCGAGGTCACGTAGTTGCTGACCTTCTTGTCCTTGAGCAGGTCGGCGAACTGCACCGCCATCGCATCGACCTTGAGCCCGATCTCGGCGAGCGACTTCACGAAGAGCTCGGCCTGCTGGCGGAATTCCTGGCTGCCGGCGTAGTACTTGTGGCCGATGACGAGCGGCTTGCCGTCGGGCTGCTCGCGCCAGCCGTCGCCGTCGCGGTCGATGTAGCCGAACATGTCGAGCAGCGCCTTGGCCTTGGGAATGTCGTGCTCCTGGGCGCCGGTGCGGAAATCGGGATCGTAGCCCACCACCCCCGGCGGGACCGGCGACTGCGCGCCGATCGCCTGGCCCTTGCGGACGATCTCGATCTCGCGGTCGCGGTCGTGGGCGAGCACCATCGCACGGCGCAGCGCCACGCGCTCGGGCGTATAGCCGCCGACCGGGTTGGGGCGACCCTCGGCGGTCATGTTCATGTTGAAGGCGTAATAGGTGAGCTCGGGCTGCAGCTCCCGGAAGACGCTCACATGCTGCTTCGCCAGCGCGGGCGAGAGCTTGCCGCCGGGCAGCACCTGGTGGATGAACGCGAACGGCGTCTCGTCGAGGATGTCGTGCTCCCTGTTCAGGAACGCGAGGAAGCGCGGCTGCTCGTCCTCGATCGGATAGATCTCGACGCGGTCGATGAGCGGCAGGCGCTTGCCGCGCAATGCCTCCATCGCGCGGCGGTCCCACTCGTCGCGGGTATCGGCATAGCGCGTATCGAGCTCGTAGCCGCGGTGGTTGGGGTTGCGCTCGAGCACGATCTTTGAGCGCCGCACCCACTCCTTCAGCACGTAGGGCCCGGTGCCCACCGGATGCGCGTGCGTGTCGGCGATGTAGTGCTCGATCACCTCGCGCGCCACCGGCACGACGTTGGGCATCGCAAGCACGTAGAGGAAGTTGTAGTCGGGATCCTTCAGCTTGAAGGAGAGCGTGTACTTGTCGCGCACCTCGATGCCGGCGAGCTTCGCCTCGTAGTCGAAGGCGCCGGTCTTCTTGGCCTTCTCGGCGAGCTCGTCCAGGCCCACGATCTTGTTCTCGAACAGCCACTCGTAGGGGCTGCGGTTCTTGGGATCGCGGAAGCGCTTGATGGCGTATTCGAAATCGCGCGCGACGAGCTCGCGCTTCCTGCCGTTGAACACCGGGTCGTCGCCGAAATAGATGCCCGGCTTGATGCGGAAGGTGTAGCGCGTGCCGTTTTCCTCCGGCGTCGGAATCACCTCGGCCACCAGGGGCACGAGCTTCGCCGGCCGCGCCAGGTAATCGTAGGTGAGCAGGGGCTCGAAGAGGTTCTCGCAGATCCCTGTCGAATAGCGGTCGTCGATGCGTTGCGGATCGAACCCCGTCTCTGCGGTGCGAAAGGCGAGGCGCAGCACCTTCTTCTGCGCCTCGGCGGACAGGGGGCCGAGGGCAATCAAAAAGGCGGCCAGGAGGGCTGCGAATCGGGGGAGCATCAAGAGGGGCTTGGGATTCGGCAAATCACGGAATTATAACGGTTAATTCATCGCTTTCGCACGGCGCTCCACGTCGATGTCCACGAAGCGGTAGCCCTCGTGCAGGATGGGGTGCTTGCGCCAGCCCAGGGTCCAGGGCTCCAGCAAATAGTTGTACTTGCGGTGCACGTGCAGCTTGAAGGGCGCGTAGGCGGCAACCAATCGCGCCATCTTCTGGTAGAGCGTGGTGCGCGCCGGCCCCGGCGGCAGCGCGGCGGCCTCCTCGTAGAGCCGGTCGAACTCGGGAAGCTGGAAGCAGCCGTCGTTCGACGAGCCGCAATTCGGCCCGTAGAGCAGCTGGTAGAAATTCTCGCCGTCGGGGTAGTCGGCGCCCCAGGCGAGCTCCCAGGTCTGCAGCTGGCCGGCCTTGGACTTCTTGCGGTGGTCGGGCCACTTCGCGACATCGACTTCCATGCGGATGCCGATTGCGTCCATGTTCTTCTTCCACAGCTGGGTGAACTGGCGCCCGAGCTGGGACGGGTCGGTCGCGTAGACGAACGTGAGCGGGCTGCCGTCGGGGCGCTCGCGCCAGCCGTCGCCGTTGCGATCGACGTAGCCGAACATGTCCAGCAGCGCCTTCGCCTTGGCGGGATCGTAGGTCTTGCCGATGTTGAAGCCGGGCTCGTAGCCGAGCACGCCGGGCGGGATCAGGGATTGCGCCTCGATGCCGGTGCCGTTGCGCACCAGCTGGGCGTTCTCCTGGTTGTTGTAGCCGAGCGAGATCGCGCGGCGCAGCGCCACCTGCTCGGGGGTATAGCCGCCGACGATCGGGTCCTTCATGTTGAAGTAGGTGTAGACGGTCGCGGTCTCGATGTCGGGGATGTAGCGCACGCCCTGGCGCGCGAGCGCGGGCGAAAGCTGGCCCCCGGGCAGCGCCATGTTGAGGAATTCGTACGGCAGGTTGATCCAGTCGGCCTCGTGGTTGAGGAACGCGAGCCAGCGCGGCTGCGACTCCTCGATGATCGAGACCTCGACGCGATCGACGATCGGCAGGCGCTTGCCGCGATTCTCGCGCAGCAGCTGCTGCGAGATCGGGTCGTCGGCGGGCGGCTCGGCCTCGTAGTACTGCTCCCGGAAGTTGGGATTGCGCTCGAGCACGATGCGCGAGGAGCGCTTCCACTCGGCCAGGCGGAAGGCACCGGTGCCGACCGGGTGCGCGCCGATGTCGGGGCCGTAGGCCTCCACCACCTCGCGCGCCTGGGCGCCGAGATTGGGAACCGCGAGGATGTAGAGGAAGTTGTAGTCCGGCTTCGACAAGCGAATGCGTAGCGTGTAGCGGTCGACCACCTCCACGCCCGGGATCGGCGCGTCGTAATCGAACTTGCCGGTCTTCTTGGCACGCTCGACCGCCTCCTCCATGCCCGCGATCCGGCCCTCGATCAGCCACAGGTTGGGCGAGCGAACCGCCGGATCCATGAGCCGCTTGATGGCGTACTCGTAATCGCGCGCGACGAGCTCGCGCTTGGCGCCCTTGAACACCGGGTCGTCGCCGAAGTAGAGGCCGGCCTTCAGGCGCAGCGTGTAGGTGCGCCCGCCCTCGGTCACCTCGGGCATCGCCTCGAGCGTGTCGGGCTTGAGCTTGGCGGGGCGCGCGAGGAAATCGTACGTGAGGGGCGCCTCGAAGATCTCCTCGATGATGTTGGTCGAGTAGCGATCCGAGGTCGCCGCCGGATCGAAGTTGGTTTCGGCGATGAGGTAGGCGACGCGCAAGACCTTCTGCGGCGCTGCCCCGATCGGCGGCGAAAAGACGCAGGCCACGGAGAAAACCCCACAGGCCACGCCCAGGAGAAATCTCGTCACGAACGCCCCGCGGCGGCGGCCTGCTCGTCGATGTCCACGTACTTCCACCCGCCGCGCATCACCGGATGTCGCGTGCCCTCCTCCAACACCTCGGGCATCGCCTCGAGCGTGTTGGGGATGAGCTTCACCGGGCGTCCGCGCCCCCGGCGATGGCGGAGGGTGAGCACGGCGGCGAGGAGGGGCGTGGCGAGGCGCATGGGGCCGGTGGGCAGGGGGCGGGAGCCCCGGAATTATGCGATACACTTCGACCCCGTCTGTAACCGTTGATTGCCTCGATTTTAGTCGGAAGGGACTGCGAAATGGGCTTCCTGCAAGGCCGCCGGATCCTCGTGACCGGCATGCTCTCCAACCGCTCCATCGCCTACGGAATCGCCAAGGCGTGCCAGCGCGAGGGCGCCGAGCTCGCCTTCACCTACCAGGGCGAGGGGATCCGGGAGCGCGTGGTGGAGCTCGCGTCGGAATTCGGGACCGACCGCGTGTTCGCCTGCGACGTGGCCGACGATGGCCAGATCGAGCAGCTATTCGCCGACCTTCGCAAGCACTGGGACGCGCTCGACGGGCTGGTGCACGCCATCGCCTTCGCGCCGCGGGAGGCCCTGAAGGGCGCGTTTCACGAAAGCGTCACCCGCGAAGCCTTCCGCATGTCCCATGACATCTCCAGCTACAGCCTGGCGGCACTCGCCAAGGCGGCGGCGCCGATGATGGAGGGACGCCGCGGCGCGATCCTGACCCTCTCGTACCTGGGTGCCGCTCGCTCCATGCCGAACTACAACGTGATGGGCCTTGCCAAGGCGAGCCTCGAAGCGTGCGTGCGCTACCTCGCAGCGAGCCTCGGTCCCCGGGGCACGCGCGTGAACGCGATCAGCGCCGGGCCCATCAAGACCCTCGCCGCCGCGGGCATCGGCGGCTTCTCGAAGATCCTGCATTTCGTCGAGAAGAACGCGCCGCTGCGCCGCGGCGTGACCGCCGAGGAGGTCGGCAACACGTCGGCGTTCCTCCTTTCCGATTTGGCCAGCGGCATCACCGGCGAGGTCGTCTACGTCGACGCGGGCTTCAACACCACCACTCCGGGAATGGAAGAGTAGGCCGTCCTTCCCGCGAAGGCGGGAATGACGATCTATTTCTGTTTGGGGATGCTGCGGGGCGCCGAGGACGTGGTGTCCGCTTCCTTCGGGTCGAACGCGCCCTTGCGCACGGTGACGCCGACGCGCTGGCGAATCACGGCGAGGGTCGATTCGAGGTCCTGGACCGCGACTGCGTTTCGCAGCTGGTTGCCGAGCGCGGTCCGCTGGGCGTCGTCCACCTTGTCGAGCTCGATCACCTTGCTCACGCGCGCGAGCGAGTAGCCGCCGGGCGTTTCCACGCCCACGTAGGCGGGCAGCTTCTTGCCATCGGCGCGGAAGACCTTGTCGAGCACCGGCGGGGGCAGCCCGCCCTGCTTGTTGCGGTTCACGGCGAGCGGCGCGGGCCATTTGACGCCCGGGTCCTGGCCTTCCTGCGCGACCTTCAGCTTCGCTTCCCCGTCGGCCTTGGCGAGCTTGAGCCCTTCCTGGCGCTGCAGCCGGCGTTCGATGTCGCCCTGGACCGTGTCGAGGGGGCGAAGCTCCGCGGGCTTGTGCTCGATCACGCGCGCGGCCACCAGCGTATTCGGCGCAACCTCCACGGCGGAGGTGTTGCGCTTCGCCTTCACCGCGTCGGGAGCGAAGATCTCGGCGGCGAGCTTCGGGTTGTTGAGGGCGGGAACCGGCGCGGGCTGGCCCTTCGAGATCCACGGCGAGGTCAGCACCGGGACTTTCAGCGCGTCGGCGGCGGGCTTCAGGCTCGACGACTGCTCGTACACCATGTTCGAGAATGCCTCCGCGGACTCGGCGAACCTGCGCGCCGCGACCTGCTTCTTGAGGCTCGCCTCGATCTCCGGCGTCGCATCCGCGAGCGACTTCACGTTCGCACCCTTGATGTCGGTCACCTGGATCACGTGGAAGCCGAAGTCCGAAGCCACCGGTCCCACGATCTCGCCCTTCTTCGCGGCATAGGCCGCATCCTCGAAGGGCTTGACCATCGAGCCGCGCGCGAAGAAACCGAGGTCGCCGCCCTGCGTGGCCGAGCCCGGATCCTGGGATTCCTTCTTCGCGACTTCGGCGAACGTCCTCGGCGCCTTGCGCAGCTTGTCGGCGATCGCCTGCGCGCGCGCCTGGGCGGCCTTCCGGTCGGGGTCTTTCGCATCGGGGGCGACCGTGACCAGCACATGGCTCGCGCGGCGCTCCTCGGGCTTGCCCCACTGGTTGCGAAGCGTGCCGTCGTCGTACATTTTCTTCACTTCGTCCGCGGGAACCTCGGCTTTCGCCGCAAGCGCATCGACCGACAGCTCGACGAACTCCACGCGCGCGCGCTCGGGCGTGGTGAACTCGGCGGCGTGGCTGTCGTAATACGCCTTCACCTGCTCGGGCGTGACCGTGACCTTGGCGAAGTACGCGTCGGGGGCGAGGTTGACCACGCTCACCTCGCGCGTCTGCTCGGCCAGGCGGATGAAGCTGTCGAGCGTGGCTTTCGGAACGAAGGCGGTCTCCGCGATCGAGCCGCGGAACTGCTGCGCGCGGAAATCCTGGCGCAGGCGCTCGTCGAGCGCGGGCGGGGTCAAGCCCTGGCTCTTGGCGAGCTCCTCGTAGCGCTGCTTCGAGAATTTGCCGTTGTCCTGGAAGAAGGGCTCGGAGGCGATGCGGTCCGCGAGCGCCTTGTCGGGGATGCGGATGCCGGCGCGCTGCGCGCCGATGTCGACCAGCTTCTCGGAGACCAACTGGTCGAGGACCGCGCGCTTGATTTCGGGGTTCTCCATCAGCGCCGCGTCGAAATTGCCGCGGAACTGCTGGCGGTAGATGTCGGCCTGCTTGCGCATCGCCTGCTCGAACTCGTACGACGAGATGCGCGCGGGACCGACGCTCGCCATCGCCTCGCCCGAACCCACCCGGTTGATGTACGCATCGATGCCGAAGAGGCCGAACGGAATCACCAGGAACAGGATGAAGATCCAGCGGACGAATCGGTTTTGGGCGAACGTTCGGAATTGCTCGAGCATGGGCTTTCCTGGATACGAAAAGGGCGAACCGCTCGGGTTCGCCCTCGGGACAAAAGCTGGCGGAGTGGACGGGACTCGAACCCGCGACCCCCGGCGTGACAGGCCGGTATTCTAACCAACTGAACTACCACTCCAGATTTCGAAAAGGGTTACTCCGGTGGTGGGTGCTGAGGGGATCGAACCCCCGACATTCGCCGTGTAAAGGCGACGCTCTACCAGCTGAGCTAAGCACCCGGAAAACGACGATTTTACGCGAAAGAGACCCTCTCTTTCAACGCTAAATCGTCGCCCCCGTGTAGACGGGGGTCAAATGCATCGCGAGCCGAGGGGAATTGGGTCCCCATTGGGCCCCCCGCCTTCGCGGGGGCACTGAGCGTGCAGCGCGCCCCCTGCGCGCAATCCTCAGTGTTTCGTCACCACCGGCCGGACTTCAGGCAGGGCCGGCGGGGGCACGACGGGAGTGTCGGCGAGCGGCTCGGGCTTGCGCTCGAGCGCGCGCTCGAGCACCTCGTCGAACCACTGCACCGGCGTGATCTCGATCGCGTTCTTGACCTCTTCGGGGATCTCCTGGAGGTCCTTCACGTTTTCCTTCGGGATCAGCACGTGCTTGATGCCGCCGCGATGCGCGGCCAGCAGCTTCTCCTTCAGGCCGCCGATCGGCAACACCTCGCCGCGGAGCGTGATCTCGCCCGTCATCGCCACGTCGCAGCGCACCGGGATTCCGGTGAGCACCGAGGTGATCGCGGTGGCGATCGAGATGCCCGCCGACGGACCGTCCTTCGGCGTCGCGCCTTCGGGCAGGTGAACGTGCAGGCCGAGCGTTTGCCAGAAATCCTCGGCGACACCCAGGCGCTTGGCGCGCGCACGCACCACCGAGATCGCCGCCTTGATCGACTCCTGCATCACGTCGCCCAGCTTGCCGGTCGTGACGGTGTTGCCCTTGCCAGGCAGCTTCACCGCCTCGATGGTGAGCAACTCGCCGCCGACTTCGGTCCAGGCGAGGCCCGTGACCTGGCCGATCTGGTTCTCCTTCTCGGCGATGCCGTAGGTGTACTTGCGCACGCCCAGGTACTTGTCGAGGTTCTTCGCGTTGACGGTGACGTGCGCGCTGTCCTTCTTCTTGGTGAGGACCGCCTTGATCACCTTGCGCGAGATCTTGGCCAGCTCGCGGTCGAGGCTGCGCACGCCCGCCTCGCGCGTATAGAAGCGCGTGATGTCCTTCAGCGCCGAATCGGTGACCGTGAGCTCGCCCGGCTTGATGCCGTTCGCCTTGAACTGCTTGGGCAGCAGGTACTGCTTGGCGATGTGCACCTTCTCGTCCTCGGTGTAGCCCGACAGGCGGATGACCTCCATCCGGTCGAGGAGCGGGGCCGGGATGTTCAGCGTGTTGGCGGTGGCGACGAACATCACGTCCGACAGGTCGTACTCGACCTCGACGTAGTGGTCGGTGAAGGTGTGGTTCTGCTCGGGGTCGAGCACCTCCAGCAGCGCCGAAGACGGGTCGCCGCGGAAGTCCATGCCCATCTTGTCGACCTCGTCCAGCAGGAAGAGCGGGTTGCGCACGCCGACCTTGGTCATGTTCTGCAGGATCTTGCCGGGCATCGAGCCGATGTAGGTGCGACGGTGGCCGCGGATCTCGGCCTCGTCGCGCACGCCGCCCAGCGACATGCGCACGAATTTGCGGTTCGTCGCGCGCGCGATCGACTGGCCGAGCGAGGTCTTGCCCACGCCGGGAGGACCCACGAGGCAGAGGATCGGCGCCTTCAGCTTCTCGACGCGCTGCTGCACCGCGAGGTACTCGACGATCCGTTCCTTGATCTTCTCCAGGCCGTAATGGTCGGCGTCGAGGATCTTCTCGGAATTCTTGAGGTCCGTGGACACCTTGGACTTCTTCTTCCACGGCAGGCCCACGATCGTGTCGATGTAGTTGCGCACGACGGTCGCTTCCGCGCTCATCGGCGACATGAGCTTGAGTTTCTTGAGCTCCGTTTCGGCCTTGACGCGCGCTTCCTTCGGCATGTGCGCGGCCTTGATCTTCTTCTCGAGCTCGTCCAGGTCGGCGCCCTCTTCCGAGTCGCCGAGCTCCTTCTGGATCGCCTTCACCTGCTCATTCAAGTAGTACTCGCGCTGGCTCTTCTCCATCTGGCGCTTCACGCGCCCGCGGATGCGCTTCTCGACCTGCATGATGTCGATCTCGGTCTCCAGCAGCTGCAGCAGCTGCTCGAGGCGCCGGCCCACGTGGAACATCTCGAGGATCTGCTGCTTCTGCTCGAGCTTGAGCGGCAGGTGCGCGGCGATGGTGTCCGACAGGCGCCCG
>JANMYH010000320.1:0-3075 GCA_031381925.1 Burkholderiales bacterium
GTCCCGGGCGATCGGCACGGACTCCTCGATCACGAGGACGCTCACCATGCCAACCGCGGCTTCTGCTTCTGCAGGGTCTTCGGCAGCAAGGCCGGTCGGCAGGCAGCAAGCGAGGCCTATTGCGATCAATTTGTTCATGGCCAGTTCCCCTTAAGTCCGTCCGTCCATATTGAAGAGGCGGGGGTAGCGGGGGAGTCGGACGGACAGGGAACCGCTTTAGGAGTCGTCTGATACACGCGTCAGACGAGTCCTACGCATGGGGCGTGTGCATAATTCACGCCGTTGCCGTCCGATAGGTCGGCCCGGAAAGCCGCATTCGTGCGGGGACTGCAATGCGTCGCCTGAGTAGTCTGGTTCCAGTTCCAGACCACCAGGGAGACGCCAAAATGAACGCCATTGCCGAATTCGCCCCGCTCCTCGCGGCCGCGGCCCCGGTTCTCATGATTGCCGTGATCAACGTCTGCTTGGCGCTCCAGGGCGAGCGGGACACCCTGCTCCTACCGGCCCTGCGCCCCTACCCCACCGGCACGACGGAGGCGCTTGCCGACCTTCCCGGCACCAAACCCGTGCATGCGAACTGTTTTGAGCCCGCCAACGACGACACCGTCCTGCAAGCGGCCTAGCGTCCATGCTGCCAAGCCGGGGCCGGGCCCCGGCTTCCGCCTTTCCAGGGGGAGGTGAATAATTCACCGACTGGACCGCCCCCGGGGAGATAGGCTGGCGGACAAGACCAACAAGGCGCCCATGGACCTGCGCGGCCGGCGAGCGGGACTGTTCCTCAAGTACTTCGCGTTCATCGGCCTTTTGGTGAGCGTGGGCCTGGTCGCGAGCGGTGCGATCGGGCTGTATTTCTCGTACCAGGAAACCCGCAACTCGCTGGTGAGCCTGCAGCGGGAGAAGGCGCTCACCGCGGCGGTACGGATCGAGCACTTCCTGCGCGACATCGAAAGCCAGCTCGGGTGGACCACGCTGCCTCTGGTGGCGCCCACGCAAAACGAGATGGAAAGCCGCCGCCTCGACTTCCTGAAAGTCCTGCGCCAGCTGCCCGCGGTCACCGAGGTGAGCCACCTCGACGGCCTGGGACGCGAGCAGCTTAAGGTCTCGCGGCTTGCGATGGACACCGCCCGCAGCAACCTGGATTTCTCCGCCGACCCGCGGTTCGTCGAAGCGCGCAAGGGAAAGACGTGGTTCGGCCCGGTGTATTTCCGCAAGGAGACCGAGCCGTACATGTCGATCGCCATTCCGGAGGCGCGCGACCGCCCGGGCGCGACGGTCGTCGAGGTGAACCTCAAGTTCATCTGGGACGTGGTTTCGCGCATTCGCATCGGCCAGAAGGGCATTGCGTACGTGGTCGACGACAAGGGTTTCCTGGTCGCGCACCCCGACATCAGCCTGGTGCTGAAGAAGGTGAACCTGTCGGAGCTGCCGCAGGTGAAGCAGGCCCTGGCGGCGGGACCCGCCGCCGAATGGCGCGAGACTCCCGAGGCTCGCGACATCGAGGGCGATCGGGTGCTCTCAGCCTATTCGGTCGTTGAGCCTACCGGCTGGCGAGTGTTCGTCGAGGAGCCCGCGAGCGCCGTGTTCGCGCCTCTCTACGATGCGATTTTGAGGACCGCCTTGCTGCTTCTCGCCGGCGTGGTCCTGTCGATCATGGCGAGCGTCTTCCTCGCGCGGCGCATGGTCCAACCGGTGCGCGCGCTGCAGCAGGGCGCGGACCGGATCGGTGCGGGCGACCTCGACAGCCAGATCGAAGTACGTACCGGCGACGAGCTCGAGGACCTGGCCGGACGATTCAACACCATGACCGCACAGCTGCGCGAGTCCTATGCCGGCCTGGAGCAGAAGGTCCAGGATCGCACCGCCGAGTTGCGAGAGTCGCTCGACCAGCAAACGGCGGTGAGCGAGATCCTGCGGGTGATCTCGTCATCGCCGACCGATGTGCAGCCCGTCCTCGACGCGGTCGCCGAGAACGCAAGCCGGATCTGCGGCGCCGACAACGGGGCGGTCGTACTTCGGCGCGGCGACATGTTGGTGCCGATGGCGAACAACTTCAACGCTGAACTGCTGGCGCCGTTCCCCCTCGACCGCGGATCGGTGATAGGACGCGCGATCACGGAGGGGCGGACGATCTCCGTCGCCGACCTGGAAACCGAGGGCGACGACTTCCCGCGCGGGAAGGCCCAGGCGGAGGTGGATCATTCGCGCTCGTTGATCGGGACGCCGCTGATGCTCGAAGGCGCTGCGATCGGAGGCATAGCGCTATGGCGCCGCGAGGCCGCCCCCTTCTCCGCGCGCCAGTTGGAGCTTGCCGAGACCTTCGCTCGCCAGGCGGTCATCGCGATGGAGAACGTGCGACTCTTCAACGAGCTGGAAGCGCGCAACCGCGACCTGGGCGAGTCCCTGCAGCAGCAGACAGCGACCGCCGAGGTGCTGAAGGTGATCAGCAGCTCCACGACGGACGTCCTGCCGGTGTTCGAGGCAATCGTGACGTCGGCCAAGAGCATCGGCCAGGCTTTCAACGCGTATGCCTTCCGCTACGACGGCGAGCGAATCTCCTACGTAACGAGCACCGACGAGCGGCCCCAGTGGGTCGAGAGCCGTCAAGAGCGGGGATCGTGGCTGCCCGACCGGGCGACGATGACGGGGCGGGTCGTGATTGCCAGGGCCACGGTCCAGATTACGGACATGGGTAACGACGCGGAGTACACCTCGGGGGGTCCGATCATCGGGGACGAGCGAGCGCTTCTCGGCGTCCCGTTGCTGCGTGACGGCCAACCCATCGGAGTGCTGACGGTCAGCTGGAAAGACGCGGGCAAAGTCCCGGAGAAATTCGTGCGGCTGCTGGAGACCTTCGCCGCGCAAGCCGTCATCGCCGTCGAGAACGTGCGCCTCTTCAACGAGATCCAGGACAAGAGCCGCCAGCTCGAGACGGCCAACAAGCACAAGAGCGAGTTCCTCGCCAACATGTCGCACGAGCTGCGCACGCCGCTGAACGCGATCATCGGCTTCTCCGAGGTGATGCTCACCGGGATGACCGGGGCGCTTCCGGACAAGCAGAAGGAATTCATCGGCGAC
>JANMYH010000321.1:0-1971 GCA_031381925.1 Burkholderiales bacterium
GCCGGCAGCAACCTGGATTTCTCCTCCGACCCGCGGTTCGTCGAGGCCCGCAAAGGCAAGACGTGGTTCGGCCCGGTGTATTTCCGCAAGGAGACCGAGCCCTACATGTCGATCGCCATTCCGGAGGCGCGCGACCGCCCGGGCGCGACGGTCGTCGAAGTGAACCTCAAGTTCATCTGGGAGGTGGTCTCGCGCATTCGCATCGGCCAGAAGGGGATCGCGTACGTGGTCGACGACAAGGGTTACCTGGTCGCGCACCCCGAAATCAGCCTGGTGCTGAAGAAAGTAAACCTGTCGCAGCTGCCGCAGGTGAAGCAAGCCCTGGCGGCGGGATCGGGCGCCGAATGGCACGAGTCTCCCGAAGCGCGCGACATCGAGGGCGAGCGCGTGCTGTCGGCCTATTCGGGCGTCGAGCCCACCGGCTGGCGCGTATTCGTCGAGGAGCCCGCGAGCGCGGTGTTCGCGCCCCTGTACGACGCGATCCTGCGGACCGTGCTGCTTCTCCTCGCCGGGGTGTTCCTGTCGATCATGGCGAGCGTCTTCCTCGCGCGGCGGATGGTGCAGCCGGTGCGCGCCCTGCAGCAGGGCGCAGACCGCATCGGGGCGGGCGACCTCACGAAACGCATCGAGATCAGGACGGGCGACGAGCTCGAGGACCTGGCGGAGCGCTTCAACACCATGACGGCGCAGTTGCGTGAGTCCTACGCCGACCTCGAGCGCAAGGTCGAGGAGCGCACCGCGGAGCTGCGCGAGACCGTCGAGCAGCAGACTGCGACCGCCGACGTGCTGAAGGTCATCAGCAGCTCGCCCACCGACGTGATGCCGGTCTTCGAGGCGATCGTCAAGGCGGCCGCGGAGCTTGGAGAGGCGCAATCGGCACAGGTCTTCCGTTACGACGGCGAGCGCATTCACTACGTGACGAGCCACGGGATGATTGCCGAGTGGGTCGAGTCGACCAAGGCCAAGGGCACATGGCTTCCCGACCGCTCGACACTCTCCGGCCGCGTAATCCTCTCGCGCCAGATCGGGCATATCGAGGACCTGCTCGCCGACCCGGACTACGACAGCGAGGTCGCCCGTGCGGCGTCGCCCGCCAACCGGCGTCTGATGGGAGTTCCGCTGATGCGCGAAGGGTCGCCCGTCGGCGCCATCACGGTCGGATGGCGGGAGCCGGGGCCGATCCCGGAGAAATTCACGCGCGTGCTGCAGACCTTCGCCGACCAGGCGGTGATCGCGATCGAGAACGTGCGACTCTTCAACGAGCTGCAGGAGCGCAACCGCGACCTGGGCGAATCGCTGCAGCAGCAGACGGCGACGGCGGACGTGCTCAAGGTGATCAGCGGCTCGCCAACGGATTCGCTGCCCGTGTTCCAGGCGATCGTGGAGTCGGCGAAGGTCCTCGGCGAAGCGTTCAACGCCTACGCATTCCGCTTCGACGGCGAGCGCGTCCATTACGTGACGGGCACCGACGCCCGCCCCGAATGGAAAGATCGCATTGAAAAGCCCGTTTCGTGGGTTCCCGATACGACCACCATGTCGGGCCGCGTGATCCTCGCGCGCAAGACGCTGCAGATAGAGGACATGCGCCATGACGAGGAGTACCTGAAGCATCAGGGACCCATAGGCGAGGAGCGCAGCCTCCTCGGCGTGCCGATGCTGCGGGACGGGCGGCCCATTGGCGTGCTCACGGTCTGCTGGCTTGAGCCTGGCGCGGTACCGGAGAAATTCATCCGCGTGCTGGAGACCTTCGCCGCCCAAGCGGTAATCGCGATCGAGAACGTGCGGCTCTTCAACGAGATCCAGGACAAGAGCCGCCAGCTCGAGATGGCGAACAAGCACAAGAGCGAGTTCCTCGCCAACATGTCGCACGAGCTGCGCACGCCGCTGAACGCGATCATCGGCTTCTCCGAGGTGATGCTCACCGGGATGACCGGGGCGCTTCCGGACAAGCAGAAGGAATTCATCGGCGAC
>JANMYH010000324.1:0-2230 GCA_031381925.1 Burkholderiales bacterium
TCCGCGGCATGGGCCTCGTCGATGCCGAGGTCCTCGAGGGCCTGCAGCACGTCGAGGTAGCTCTTGCCCGAGGCGATGATCCCCAGGCGCGGGCGGGGCGAGTCGACCGTGACGCGGTTGAGCTTGTTCGCGCGCGCGTACGCGAGCGCGGCGTAGATCTTGTCGTGCTGCAGGCGCAGCTCCTGCTCCATCGGAGCGTCGGGCCAGCGGATGTTCACGCCCGCCGCAGGCAGCTCGAAATCCGGGGGCAGGACGATCGTCGGGCTATCGGGGCTCAGGTAGATCGACGCCGACGAGTCCATCGTCTCCGAGACCACCTTGAACGCGACGTAGAGGCCCGAGTAGCGCGACATCGCGAACCCGTGCAGGCCCATCTCGATCATCTCCTGCACGCCGGTGGGATAGAGCACCGGGATCATCGCCGCGTCGAAGGCGTGCTCGCTCTGGTGCGGGAGCGTCGAGGACTTGCACGCATGGTCGTCGCCGGCGAGGAGCAGCACCCCGCCGTGCTTGGCCGTACCCGCCGCATTGGCGTGCTTGAAGACGTCGCCGCTGCGGTCCACGCCCGGCCCCTTGCCGTACCACATGGCGAAGACGCCGTCGTACTTGGCGCCGTCGAAGAGACCCACCTGCTGCGAGCCCCATACGGCCGTGGCCGCGAGCTCCTCGTTCACGCCGGGCGTGAAGTGGATGTGGTGCTCCTTGAGGTGCTTCTTCGCCTTCCAGAGCGCCTGGTCGAACCCGCCGAGGGGGGAGCCGCGATAGCCGGAGATGAATCCCGCCGTGTTCAGGCCGGCGGCGAGGTCGCGCTCGCGCTGCATCATCGCGAGGCGTACCAGCGCCTGGGTGCCGTTTAGATACACGCGGCCGGAGGCGAGGGTGTACTTGTCCTCCAGCGAGACGGGCAGTGCGGACATTCGGGTGCTCCTCAAATCTTTTGGCTTGGGGGCGCTACGGGCCGGTTCCCAGATTGTGTCCGGGAGCGGCAAAACCCACAAATTATAGAGGGTTGGACCCTCCGGAGCCACCCCAGTTGCCGGGGCTAGAAGAGGGTTGCCTGCCCTTTGGGGCCTGGGGGACGAACTTCGAGGTATCCATCTCGAAGACCGCGTCGTCGGTCAGGCCAAAACGTGTCCTTGCCTTCTGGAACCTCTGGGCGAGCAGCTCTGCAAACAAGCCCTGCCCCGTCATTCGGGTGCCGAAATTGGGGTCGTTGTCCCGGCCGCCGCGCATCTCATGAATGCGCGACATGACGTGGGCGGCCTTGAGGGGGAAATGCTCTTCCAGCCAGGCGCGGAAGATGTCCTTCACTTCCCAAGGGAGCCTCATGAGGACGTAGCCTGCGCTGCTGGCGCCGTTCTTCGCGGCAGCCTCCATGATCGGCTCCAGCTCGGAATCGGTGAGAAACGGGATGACCGGGGCCACGTTCACGTTGACCGGGATGCCGGCCTCGGAAAGGCGTTTGATGGCCAACAGGCGTCTTGCCGGGGCGCTGGTGCGCGGCTCCATGTGCCGCGAGATGTTGTGGTCGAGCGTCGTTACCGAGAGCGTCACGTTGACGAGCTTGTCCCTTGCCATGGGCGCAAGGAGATCGAGGTCGCGCTCGATGAGGGCCGACTTTGTGATCAGGGAGACGGGATGCTTGTGCTCGTGGCAGAGCTCGAGCACCGACCGCGTGATCCGGTACTCACGCTCGATCGGCTGGTAGGCGTCGGTGTTCACGCCGATGGTGAGCGGCTCGCAGCGGTAGCCGGGCTTGGCGATTTCCACGCGCAGCACTTCAGCAGCGTTGGTCTTCGCCGACAGGCGTGTCTCGAAGTCGATGCCCGGAGACAATCCGAGATACGCATGGCTGGGACGGGCAAAACAGTAAATGCAACCATGGGCGCATCCTCGGTACGGATTGATCGACTGCGAGAACCCGACGTCGGGAGAATCGTGGCGCGAGATCACACTCTTCGCGCGCTCGATGGCGATCACAGTCTTCGGCCGGCTCGGCTCCTCGCCGGGTTCCTGGAACCAGCCGTCATCGGCGGAATCGCGCGCCCACTCCTCGAACCTGCCTTCAGGATTGATGGTCGCACCGCGTCCCTTGGCGGCTTCCCCGTGGTTTCCGGCAGTCGTCTTCAACGGCATCGAAAAATTTTACGCGTGTCCGATCGGGGATGGGCGGCCCGGACAAATAAACTTCCCAATGTGGATAAGAGCCCGCCCGCGACCGAAACAAGGG
>JANMYH010000346.1:0-7406 GCA_031381925.1 Burkholderiales bacterium
AGATTTGTAGGAGGATTCCTATGCTCCGATACGCCGCCCTGCTGGTTGCCGCCCTGCCCGTCTCGGCGCTGGCCATCGTGAACGTGAATTCCGCCCAGCAAAGCGACCTGCAGCTCGCCAAGGGCCTCGACAAGTACAAGGCCAAGGCGATCATCGAGTACCGCGCGCAGTTCGGCACGATCGGCGGTTTCGAGGAGCTCGCGAAGATCCCCGGGTTTACCCCGCAGATCATCGAGCAGGCCAAACCCGAGATCGCCTTCTCGGGGGATGCCTTCGTGCCCTCGAAAGCCGCGGCCCCCGCCGCGGACAAAGCCAGGCCCAAAGCTAAAACCTAGTCATCCCGCTCGGGGGTGGCGCTGATGCGGTGGATGGAGATGTCGGCGCCGTTGTACTCCTCCTCGGGATCGAGCCGAATTCCGACGATCTTCTTCAGCAGGCCGTAGATCACGAAGCCGCCGCCGAGCGCGATCGCGATGCCGATCGCGGTCCCCACGAGCTGGCTCATGAACGTCACCCCGCCGATACCCCCGAGCGCCTTGGTGCCGAAGATCCCGCACGCAAGCCCGCCCCACGTGCCGCAGAGGCCGTGCAGGGGCCACACGCCGAGCACGTCGTCGATCTTCCAGCGGTCCTGGGTGAAATTGAACATCCAGACGAAGATCGCGCCGGCCACCGCCCCCGTCGTGAGCGCGCCCAGCGGATGCATCACGTCGGAGCCCGCGCAAATCGCCACCAAACCCGCGAGCGGCCCGTTGTGGACGAAGCCCGGGTCGTTGCGGCCCACGACGAGGCCCGCGATCGTGCCGCCCGCCATGGCCATGAGCGAGTTCATCGCAACCAGCCCGGAGATCTTGTCGATCGTCTGCGCGCTCATCACGTTGAAGCCGAACCAGCCGACCGACAGCACCCACGCGCCGAGCGCGAGGAACGGGATGCTCGACGGGGGGAACGCGATCACGCGCCCATCCTTGGCATAGCGTCCGATCCGCGGCCCGAGGAGGATCACGGCCGCGAGCGCCACCCACCCGCCGACCGCGTGCACGACGACGGAGCCCGCGAAGTCGTGGAACTCCTCGCCGAACGCGCCCTTGATCCACGCCTGGATCCCGTACCCCTGGTTCCACGCGATCGATTCGAAGAACGGGTAGAGGAAACCCACCAGCAAGAAGGTCGCGGCGATCTGCGGGTTGAAGCGGAAGCGCTCGGCGATGCCGCCCGACACGATCGCGGGAATCGCCGCGGCGAACGTGAGCAGGAAGAAGAACTTCACCAGCTCGTAGCCGCTCTTCGCCACGAGCGTCTCGGCGCCGGAGAAGAAATTGACCCCGTACGCGATCGAGTATCCGATGAAGAAGTAGGCCACCGTGGACACCGAGAAGTCCACGAGGATCTTCATCAGCGCGTTCACCTGGTTCTTCTTGCGAACCGTGCCGAGCTCGAGAAACGCGAAGCCGGCGTGCATCGCGAGCACCATGATCGCGCCGAGCAGGATGAACAGGACGTCCGAGGACGTCTTCAGGGCTTCCATGCTTTTTCTCCTCCGTGGGTCTTTTCGCCCGCCGCCATTGTTCCACGGAATTGGGCCCCCGACTACGCGGGGGCGACCGCTCAGAAAATGGTGTCTGACACCCGTTACTACTTCTCTAGCGGGGGGTCGGCCTGGTTGCCGTATTCGAGCCAGGAGGCGTGGTAGACCCGCACGCTGTGGAAGCCGAGGCGGGCGAGGGTTGCGGCGGTCATCGAGGCGCGGATGCCGGTGTGGCAGTAGACGATCGTTTCCTTCCGCGGGTCGAGGCCGGCGTAGAGCCTCTTCAACGCGCCGCGGTTCTTGAGCGCCATGCCCGAAGTGGTGGTGATCTCCTTCGCCATGATCTTGTGCGGCGCATCGGGATCGACCAGCTGGTCGTTGTACGGAATGTGGATCGCGCCCGGGATATGGCCGCCGTGCAGCGTCTCGGACTCGTCGCCGTTGAATTCACCCAGCCGCCGCACATCGACCATCTGCACATTCGGATTGCCGATCCGGGCGACGACCTCGCCCGTCGTCGCGAGCATCGCGGGATTGGCGAACGGGCGGATTTTCACCGGCTTGCGCGTCACCGCGGCGGTCGAGACAGCACGCTTCGACGCCTTCCACCCATCGACGCCCATGTGGAAGACGTGCACGCGGGTGGCGCCGAAATACTCGAGGGCGAACTGCGCGAAGTACGCGTAGCTGCTGCCGGGAGAGCCGTACACCACGATCTCGCGCTTGAGGTCGATGCCCGCACCGCCCAGCCGCGCCGCGATCGTCTCGATCGGCAGGAACTGCGCGCCTTTCTCGTCGAGGAGCGCCTTCGCGACGTGGTCGATGTTGACCGCACCCGGAAGGTGGCCATCGAAGTAGGCTGCGGTCGGTCGCACGTCCCAGACGATCGCGCCCCGCGCCATCGCCTTCGCGACGAACGCCGCATCGACCACCGAGCCGCTGAAAGTCGCGTGGGCGAGCGTGCTACAGCAGGCGAGGATCACCGTGAAGAGGAAGCGCACCATGGCCCCCACCCTGCCAGAACCGCAAGCGCGCGGAGTTACCGTGCGTGACGCCGGTGGCCAGCGCCTCACTTCGGAACGAGGATGTTCAGCCGGTCCTCGAGGTACCGCTTGACGAGCGCGATCTGCTCGTCGTCCAGGAGCGCGTAGAGCTTCTGCCACTCGTTGCGCGTCTCGCGAAAGAGGGGCTTGTTCTGCTCGATCACCTGCTCGTGGATGTCGTAGAGCGCGTTCAGGTCGGGGAGCGGTTTGGCGAGCTCCCGCGAGATGCGTTCCTTCACCTGCAGGCCGGCCATCGCGACCGCGAGCAGCGAACGGCGGGTGGCTGCGACGGCGACATCGAACTGCTCCTTTTGCATCGGCTTCAGGCGCAGCGCGCGCTCGAGGCGGTCGAAGTCGCCGTCGAGGGGGCCGGCAGCAGCGCTCCACGACAGGAAGAGGAGGAAGAGAAACGAGAGGAAATTGGGCACCCGCCTACGCGGGTGTGACAAATTGGAAGAGGTGTCACACCCGCGAAGGCGGGTGCCCAATTTCTCAAGTCCACTCATCAAAACTCCTGCCTCACCAGCGGAATCGTCCCGGGCCTGGCATCGATCGTGTATTCGAACGCGGCGGCATCCCCGGTGAACTTGAATCGGAACGAGCCGACATCGACGGGCTTCAACAGGTTCGCGTCGTAGGCCTGCCCGAGCCACGGCGAGCCGGTGGTGCGATAGATGCGCCCTTCGTAGGAGTCGAGCGTGGCCCAGCGGCCCGAGGGCATCACGAACCACGTGGGCGCGCCGGCGGCATCGTAGGTGAACCACACGCCGAAGAGCGTCTTGTACTGTTGCAGCAGCGCGATGCCCCAGCCGTTCTGCTGCTCGCCACCCCACCACATGTCGCCCAGGCCCTTCAGCGGCGCACCCTCGTCCACCGGCCCGAAGAGCTGGCGGGAAATCGTCTTGCGGCCGGAGACGCCGTTGATGGTGTAGTCGAGCGCGCCCCGGCTCGCGGTCGTGAACGTGAGCGTCGCGGTTCCGACGGAAGAATTCACGACGAGCTTGCTCGCGTCGTAGGCGGAATAAGGAGTTCCGGTGGGCACGTAGAGCGCGCCAATGAACGCCGTCTTCGCCTCGTTCCACGCGCCTCCGGGCATCACGTACCAGATGGGCTTGCCGGCGGCGTCGTAGGCGTAGATCACCGAGAAGAGCGTGTCTCCATGCTGCACGACACTCATCCCCCAGCCGTTCTCGGCCGCACCCGCCCACCACATGTCCTGCATCGGCGAGGGCGGCGCGGCGAAGGCGAAGCGCTTGGTCACGCCGCGATGGGCGACCTCGACTTCGAAATCGCCGATGCGATCCTCCGGTGTGATCGAGAAATCCACGCCGCGGCTCGACTGGCCCATGTTGCCCTCGCCCGGCGAGAGCGTCGCGGTGATGCTGCCCGGGATCACGCGCGCGGTGACGTCGCCTCCGTAGATCGGATAGACCCCCTGATACACGCCCGCGGTCAGCGTGAAGTCCTCGCCCGGGCGCGGCTCGGCCGGCGAAAGCTCGCCCGCGATGTACACCTGGCCCGCGGTGTAGGTGAAGACGTTGAAACGCACACTCACGCCCGCGTTCGCAATCACCCAGCATCCGACGCCCTGGTTGCGCGCGGTGAAGGTGGCCGTCGCCACTCCGGTCGAGTCGGTGAGCACCGTGACGCCCAGCAGTCCGTTCTGAAAGAACCCACACACGTCGTTGGAAAAACGAACCGACTCGCCGATCGCCGGATTGCCGAACGCGTCGAAGAACCGAACCGAGTAGACCTGGCGCTCGCCACCCAGGACGCTGGTGTACATGGGCGTAAGGGCCTGCGCGCTGGTCGCCGCCACGGCCGGCGCCGAGGCGAATGCGAGGAGCGAAGCAAGCAGTGCCAGGAGCAGGCGAGTGGTCATGGAACGGACGTCCGGCAATTGGGCCTTAACGCATCGTCCCACGGGGGCGTTGACGGGGCAATCGGCTGGCGCCTACATTCGGGCAAAATACGTCACATGAACGACACCAAGACGCCTCCCGAAGGCGCCCACGTCACCAACTTCATCCGCCAGCACATCGAGCGCGACCTGGCGCAGGGCAAGTACGCCAGCCGCAAATGGGGTGGCGAGCCCGGGCCCGCGTCCAAGCACGCCGCGGCCCCCGCCGATCCCGCGAAGATCCGCACGCGTTTCCCCCCGGAGCCCAACGGATATCTGCATATCGGGCACGCGAAATCGATCTGCCTGAATTTCGGGTTGGCCGAGGACTTCGACGGCGTCTGCCACATGCGCTTCGACGACACCAATCCCGAGAAGGAAGAGCAGGAGTTCGTCGACGCGATCCTCGATTCGGTCCACTGGCTCGGCTACCACTGGGGCAGGAACGACGAGAACCTGTACCACGCGTCGGATTATTTCGATTGGATGTACGACTTCGCGGTGAAGCTGATCGGCCACGGCGATGCGTACGTGGACTCGCAGACCGCGGACGAGCTGCGCGCCACGCGCGGCTCGCTCACCGAGCACGGCATCGAGTCCCCGCATCGCACGCGCTCGGCTGCCGAGAACCTGAAGCTCTTCGAGGAGATGCGCGACGGCAAGCACGCGGACGGCGCCCACGTGCTGCGCGCGAAGATCGACATGAAGTCGCCCAACATCAACATGCGCGACCCGGCGATCTACCGCATCAAGAACGCCGAGCACCATCGCACTGGCGACAAGTGGCACATCTACCCGATGTACACCTACGCGCACCCGATCGAGGACGCGCTCGAGAACATCACGCATTCGCTCTGCACGCTGGAGTTCGAGGACCAGCGGCCGTTCTACGACTGGTTGCTCGACAAGATCGCTTCGCTCGGCGGGCTGCAGCGGCCCCTCCCGCAGCAGATCGAGTTCTCGCGGCTCAACCTCACTTACACCGTGATGAGCAAGCGGTTCCTCAAGCAGCTGGTCGAGGAGAAGCACGTCGACGGCTGGGACGATCCGCGCATGCCCACGCTCGTGGGTGTTCGCCGCCGCGGCTACACGCCCGAGGGAATTCGCCTGTTCGTGGAGCGCGTGGGCGTTTCCAAGAGCGACTCGCACATCGACTACTCGGTGATGGAGGACTGCCAGCGGGAGGTGCTGAACGAGATCGCGCCCCGGCGCATCGCGGTGCTCGACCCGCTCAAGCTTGTGATCGACAACTGGCCGAAGGACCAGGTGGACGAGTGCTTCGCCCCCAACCATCCGCAGAAAGCCGACTGGGGGAAGCGGCCGATTCCGTTTTCCGGCGAACTCTGGATCGAGCGCGAGGATTTCATGGAGATTCCGTCGAAGGGCTACTTCCGACTCTTTCCCGGGAACACCGTGCGACTCAAGTACGGATGGGTGGTGCGCTGCACCGGATTCTCGAAGGACACGACCACGGGCCAAATCACTGAGGTGCATTGCGATTTCGTCGAAGACTCGAAGTCAGGCACCCCGGGGGCGGACAGGATCAAGACGAAGGGCGTGATTCACTGGCTGTCTGCGGCGCGCGCCTACGGGTGCGAAGTCCGGTTGTACGACCGATTGTTCCGCGAGCCGCACCCGGGGACTGGGACGCATACGTACCTGGATGACATGAATCCGAAAGCGAAGACGGTGGTTAGCGCATACCTCGAGCCTTCACTGAGGGACGCGACGGCAGGGGAACGGTTTCAGTTCGAACGGCACGGCTACTTTGTCGTGGACAGCAAGGACTCCGATTCCGGTGCGCCGGTATTCAACCGGGCACTGGCTTTGCGCGATTCGTGGGGTCCCGTCCGATAGGACTCACCCCTTCTGCGTCACAAACTTCGTAACCAGATACCCCTCGAAAGTCTCCGTCCCACCCTCGCTGCCGTAGCCGCTGTCCTTCACGCCCCCAAACGGCACCTCCGCAAGAGCGAACCCAAGATGGTTGATGGTGACCATCCCGCTCTCCAGGCCGTCCCCGATCTTCGCGGCGTTCCTGGTTGACGTCGTGAACGCGTAAGCAGCGAGGCCGAACGGCAGGGAGTTCGCCTTCTCGATTGCCTCGTCGACCGTCTTGAATCGCTTCAATCCCATGATCGGCCCAAAGGGCTCCTGGGTCATGAGCTTGGAATCGTCGGGCGCTTCCTCGATGACGGTGGCCTCGAAGAAATTGCCCTTGTCGCCGATCTGGTGCCCGCCCGCGAGGATCTTGGCGCCGCGGGCATCGGCGTCTTCGACGAAGCCGGCAATCGCGGGCACGCGCCGCTTGTGCGCGAGCGGCCCCATCTTGGTGTCCGCATCGAGCCCTGGCCCCACCTTGAGCTTCGAGATCTTGTCGAGGAATCGCGAGACGAACTTGTCGTACGCGCCCTCCTGCACGTAGAAGCGCGTGGGCGAGACGCACACCTGGCCGGCGTTGCGGAATTTGGCGCCCGCCATGATGTCGGCCGCGGCCTCCACGTCGGCGTCGTCGCAGACGATCACGGGCGAGTGGCCGCCCAGCTCCATCGTGCAGGGCTTCATGAGCCCGCCCGCCATCGCCGCGAGCTGCTTGCCCACGGGCACCGAGCCGGTGAACGAGATCTTGCGCACGATCGGTGAGTTGATCAGGTACGTCGATACTTCGGAGGGCACGCCCCACACCACGTTCAGGCATCCCGGAGGCAGGCCCGCCTCATGGAACATGCGCGCGATCGCCACCACGGCACTGGGCGCATCCTCTGGCCCCTTGATGATGATCGTGCAGCCGGCACCCAGGGCGGAAACGATCTTGCGGATCGCCTGGTTGTACGGGAAATTCCATGGCGAGAACGCGGCCACGACGCCGATAGGCTCCTTCAGCACCATCTGGCGCACACCGTCGGTACGCGCCGGCACCACGCGTCCGTAGATG
>JANMYH010000350.1:0-4129 GCA_031381925.1 Burkholderiales bacterium
CCGGTGGTCGCCTCGCGCAGCCCCACGGCCGCGGCGATGTCGCCGGCGCGCACTTCCTTGATCTCCTCGCGCTGGTTGGCGTGCATCTGCAGCAGCCGGCCGATGCGCTCCTTCTTGTCCTTGATCGGGTTGTAGATCGAGTCACCCGACTGGATCACGCCCGAATAGACGCGGAAGAAGATCAGCTGGCCCACGTAGGGGTCGGTCATGATCTTGAACGCGAGGCCCGCGAACGGCTCCTCGTCGGAGGCCGCCCGCTCGCCTTCCTTGCCGTTGTCGAGCTCGCCCTTCACCGGCGGAATGTCGGTGGGCGCCGGCATGTAGTCGATCACGGCGTCGAGCATCGCCTGCACACCCTTGTTCTTGAACGCGGTGCCGCACAGCATCGGCACGATCTCGTTCTGGATGGTGCGGTGGCGCAGCGCCTTCTTCACCTCGTCGATCGACAGGTCGCCAGTCTCGAGGTACTTGTTCATGGTGGCTTCGTCGGCCTCGGCGGCGGCCTCGAGCATCTTCTCGCGCCACTCCTTCGCCTCTTCGAGGAGCTCGGCCGGGACCTCGCGGAACTCGAACTTCATGCCCTGGCTCGCGTCGTCCCAGTAGATCGCCTTCATCTTCACCAGGTCGACGACGCCCTCGAACTTGTCCTCGGCGCCGATCGGAATCTGGATCGGCACGGGATTGCCGCGCAGGCGCTCCTTCATCTGGCGGAAGACCTTGAAGAAATCGGCGCCGGTGCGGTCCATCTTGTTCACGAAAGCCAGGCGCGGCACCTTGTACTTGTTGGCCTGCCGCCACACGGTCTCGGACTGGGGCTGCACGCCGCCCACGGAGTCGAACACCATGCAGGCGCCATCCAGCACCCGCATCGAGCGCTCCACCTCGATGGTGAAGTCGACGTGGCCGGGGGTGTCGATGATGTTGATGTGGTGCTCGGGATAGCTCTTGTCCATCCCCTTCCAGAAGCAGGTGGTCGCCGCTGAGGTGATGGTGATGCCGCGCTCGCGCTCCTGCTCCATCCAGTCCATCACCGTGGCGCCATCGTGGACCTCGCCCATCTTGTGGGACACCCCGGTGTAGAAAAGGATGCGCTCCGTGGTCGTGGTCTTGCCGGCGTCGATATGCGCCGAGATCCCGATGTTGCGGTAGCGTTCGATAGGTGTCTTGCGGGGCACGATGATTCTCTCTTCGTCTGTGCCGCTTGCCTTGAAGCGGCACGCGAGCGGTTTGGGTCCTTAGAAGCGGTAGTGGGCGAAGGCCTTGTTGGCCTCGGCCATGCGATGCACTTCTTCCTTCTTCTTCACCGCGCCGCCACGGCCCTCCGCGGCCTCCATCAGCTCGTTGGCCAGGCGCTGGGCCATGCTCTTCTCGCCGCGCTTGCGTGCAGCCTCGCGAATCCAGCGCATCGACAGCGCCGTGCGGCGCACCGGGCGCACCTCGACCGGAACCTGGTAGTTGGCCCCGCCGACGCGGCGGCTCTTCACCTCCACCATCGGCTTCACGTTGTTGATCGCCGCGTTGAAGATCTCGAACGCGTCCTTGCCGGACTTCTTCGCGATCGCATCGAGGGCGCCGTACATGATCCGCTCGGCAACCGACTTCTTGCCGCGCGTCATGAGAACGTTCATGAACTTGGCGACTTCCTCGCTCTTGTGCTTCGGATCGGGAAGGATCTCGCGTTTCGGGACTTCTCTGCGGCGCGGCATAAGGGTCTATCCGTGTAAAAAAGTTGCGTTTGTCGGGACGGCGTCCCGGAATCAAGGCGCCTTGGGGCGCTTCGCGCCGTACTTCGAGCGCGACTGCTTGCGATCCTTCACGCCGGCGGTGTCCAGGCTGCCGCGCACCATGTGGTAGCGCACGCCCGGAAGGTCCTTCACGCGGCCGCCGCGAATCAACACCACCGAGTGCTCCTGGAGGTTGTGGCCCTCGCCGCCGATGTAGCTGATCACCTCATAGCCGTTGGTGAGGCGAACCTTGGCCACCTTGCGCAGCGCCGAGTTCGGCTTCTTCGGGGTCGTGGTGTAGACGCGCGTGCACACTCCGCGCTTCTGCGGGCTACCACCAAGGGCGGGTACCTTGCTCTTGGTCACGATTTTCTTGCGCCCCTTGCGCAGCAACTGATTGATCGTCGGCATGTTTTCTCGATGCGTTGGTTTGAGGCCCCTTAAGAGCCGTCCGCCAGGGCCCCTGTCGGGGCTCCTGGCGGGGAAAAAGCTCTCAATTTTAGGGGGTTATGGCATGACCGTCAAGCAACCTGCTCGCTGCTGACATCGGCCTCGTCGAGGGAGAAACCGAAGGAGGCGCTCGAGCCCGGCTCCACGTCCTTCTTCTTGCGGGTGGAGTGGTAGGCCAGGCCCGTTCCCGCGGGGATCAGGCGCCCCACGATGACGTTCTCCTTCAGGCCCCTCAGGTCGTCCTTCTTGCCCATGATCGCGGCTTCCGTCAGCACCCGGGTGGTCTCCTGGAAGGAGGCCGCCGAGATGAAGGAGTCCGTGGAAAGCGACGCCTTGGTGATGCCGAGGAGCATGTACTCGAAGTGCGCCGGCTTCTTGTTGCCGTTGGCCTTGGCGCGGTCGTTCTCCGCCAGCACCTCGGCACGCTCGACCTGCTCACCGATGATGAAGCGGGTCTCGCCCTGGTCCACGATAGACACGCGGCGCAGCATCTGCCGCACGATCACCTCGATGTGCTTGTCGTTGATCTTCACGCCCTGGAGCCGGTACACGTCCTGGACCTCGTCGATGATGTAGCGCGCGAGCGCTTCCATCCCCTGGAGGCGCAGGATGTCGTGCGGATCCGCCGGGCCGTCGACGATCGTCTCGCCCTTGTTGACCACCTGTCCGTCGTGCACGGTGACATGCTTGTCCTTCGGGATCAGGTACTCGTGGGCGATGCCGTCGAAGTCGGTGATGATCAGGCGCTGCTTGCCCTTGGTGTCCTTGCCGAACGACGTGGTGCCCGTCACTTCCGCGAGCAGGCCCGCATCCTTCGGGGAACGTGCCTCGAAGAGCTCCGCCACGCGCGGTAGCCCCCCCGTGATGTCACGCGTCTTGGACGATTCCTGCGGGATGCGCGCGAGCACGTCTCCCACGTTCACCTGCGCGCCGTTCTTCACGGTGATGATCGCGCCGATCTGGAAGGTGTAGTTCACCGGCGTGTCGCCCGTACCGGTGGAGAGCTTCACTTCCTTGCCCTTGTCGCCGATCAGCTTCACGGCAGGCCTCAAGCCCTTGGTGGCGGAGGTGCCGCGGCGCTTCGGATCGATCACGACCAGGCTGGACAAGCCCGTGGTCTCGTCGATCTGCTTGGCGACGGTAACTCCCTCTTCCACGTTCTCGAAGCGGATCTCGCCCGCGTACTCGGTGATGATCGGACGCGTGAGGGGATCCCAGTTGGCCAGCACCTGGCCGGCCTTGCCCTTGGCTCCGTCGGCCACCGCGAGGGTGGCGCCATACGGCACCTTGTGGCGTTCGCGCTCGCGGCCATTCTCGTCGGAGATGATGATCTCGCCGTTGCGCGAGATGGCGACCATCTCGCCCCGGGCGTTGGTCACGTAGCGCATGGTGTTGGCGAAATGCACGATGCCGTTCGACTTGGCCTCGATCGAGCTCGCCACCGCGGTGCGTGAAGCCGCACCCCCGATGTGGAACGTGCGCATCGTGAGCTGGGTTCCCGGCTCGCCGATCGACTGCGCGGCGATGACGCCCACCGCCTCGCCCACGTTCACACGGGTGCCCCGCCCCAGGTCGCGGCCGTAGCACGACGCGCAGATTCCATAGCGCGTATCGCAGGTAAGCGGGGTGCGAACCTTGACCTCGTCGATGCCCGCCTTCTCGATGCGTTCGACGGCATCCTCGTCGAGGAGCGCCCCGGCCGGAAACAGGACTTCCTGGTTCTCGGTGTTGAAGACGTCGGCGGCGACGACGCGCCCGAGGATCCGCTCGCGCAGGGCCTCGACCACCTCGCCGCCCTCGACCAGCGCCTTCAGCGCCATGCCGGTGGTGGTGCCGCAATCCTCCTCGATCACCACCAGGTCCTGCGTGACATCGACCAGGCGGCGGGTGAGATAGCCGGAGTTGGCGGTCTTCAACGCCGTGTCGGCCAGGCCCTTGCGCGCGCCGTGGGTCGA
>JANMYH010000058.1:0-13244 GCA_031381925.1 Burkholderiales bacterium
CAAGCGCGACGAGCTCCCCGTGGGCACCCTCAAGATCGTGAGCGAGGTGAAGGATCCCGTGTTCAACTACGATCCCGCCCTCATGTGGGATGCGAAGAAGCACCACGCCAAGGCGAAGATCGCTGCCGGCCCGAACAATCCGGTGGGCGTCGTCTGGATGGGGCTCAGCAAGCCGCACTACGGCCTGCACGGCACGCCGCAACCCGAGCTCGTGGGGCGGCGCGAAACGCACGGTTGCATCCACCTTACCAACTGGGACGCCCTCAAGCTCGCGGCCCTCGCCTCCCCGGGCCTGACGGTCAAAGTCGAGTCGTAGTCATGTCGCCGGAGAAGCAAGCCGGGCTCGTTCTCGCAGTCTCGACCCTGGTCGTGGTCACCTTCATCGCGGTCCTCGACATGCTGCGCGCCCCGCCGACCCGCTCCGTCGTCGCCGTTTCCGATTCCCCGATCCGCCCTGCGAGCAGCGTGAGTGTCGTTCCGGTGAAGGCCGGCACGACGCAGGAAGTCCCCCGTGCGTCCTTCGACCGCAAGCTGCTCTTCCCGCTGAAGGACTTCAGTCGGGCGAGCCTGCGCGACAACTTCGAAGACAGCCGCGGCAAGCGCCGGCACGACGCGCTCGACATCATGGCCCCTCGCGGCACGCGGGTCGTGGCCGTGGACGAGGGGCGCGTCGCCAAGCTCTTCAAGAGCGCCGCGGGAGGAATTACCGTCTACCAGTTCGATCGCGACGAGAAATACATCTACTACTACGCGCACCTCGATTCGTACGCGCAGGGCCTGGCCGAAGGCATGCTCCTGAAGCCCGGCGACCTGGTCGGCTTTGTCGGCAGCACCGGAAACGCCCCGGCCCATGCACCCCACCTGCACTTCACCATCTTCGAGCTCGGCCCCGACAAGAAGTGGTGGAAGGGAACCGCGATCAACCCCTACCCGTACCTGAAGGAATAGGCCAGGCCCCCTATCCGGGCGCGTTAGAATCGCCGCCCATGAAGAGGCTATTCGTGTTCCTGTTCGCGGCCGCGTTCCTGGCGGGCTGCGGCGGGTCGAAGACCCGGCTCGAGAAGCTCGACAGCGGCGCCGTCATCCTGGCTTTCGGCGATAGCCTCACCTTTGGCACAGGCGCTTCGCCCGCCGAGTCGTATCCCGCGGTCCTCGAGCGCAGCATCGGCCGGAAAGTCGTGAACGCCGGCGTACCCGGCGAGACGAGCGGGCAGGGCCTCGAACGCCTGCCCGAGCTGCTCGACGAGGTGAAGCCGAAGCTCCTCATCCTCTGCCACGGCGGCAACGACTTCCTGCGGCGCCTCGACGATGCGACGGCCGCATCGAACGTGCGCGAGATGATCCGGCTCGCGCGGGGCAAGGGCATCCCGGTGGTGCTGCTGGCCACGCCGAAGCCCGGATTGCCGCCCTCGATCCCCGCCTTCTATGGAGAAATCGCCACCGAGCTCGCCGTGCCGTTCGAAGAGGGCGTGATACGCACCGTGCTGTTCGACAACAGCCTGAAGTCGGACATGGTGCATCCGAATGGCAGCGGGTACGCGCGCATCGCGGAGGCGGTCGAGAAGGTCCTGAAGAAGGCGGGAGCGATCTAGGCCGCGAAGCCCTCGCGCGCCAGCGCCACGCGGGCCCCCGCCTTGGCACGATGCAGCAGGACCCACAGGTTGCCCGGGCTCACGCCGAGTGCGCGGCACACGTCCTCGGTCTCGCGTCCTTCGATCTCGCGCATCACCAGCGCTTCGGCCTGGCGCCCGGGCAGCGCGGCGAGCGCGCGCAGGAACGCATTCCAATGGCGCTTGCCGTGGAGGGCGCGGTCGGGCGTGTTCCAGTCGGCGATCTCGGGCAGGGGATCGTCGCCCATGGGAGTCTCCCGCGCGCCGCGGCGAAAGCCGTCGTGGATCTTGTGCAGCAGGATTCCGGTAAGCCAGGTGCGGAGCGTCGCGCGCCCACCGAACGAGTGGGCGCATTCGAGGGCAGCCAGCAGCGTCTCCTGGACCGCCTCCTCGGCGCGGTGCGGGTCGCGCACTCGCGAGCGCGCCACGCGCATGAGGAATTCCGAGTGCTCGGCAATCCGGGTAGCGAGAACCGCGTCGCGCTCGGCTTCATGGGTGTCCATGCCGATAGAGACCGGGCTGGACGGCCGAACCTAACGCGCCACTCACGACACGATCAGCGCCTTTTCCACCGCCAGCACCTGGGAGGCAGTCGCCGCCACGATCGCGATCGAGCCGCGCGCCGCCGGTATCGTCACGGCGGACATGCCGTCGACGTGCGTCAGTGCGCGGCGCCGGCCTGCCGGGTCTTCGGGCATCAGCAGCAAGGTGACGGGGCCCTCGGCGGTGCGCACCACGACGTGCCGCGCGATGCGCCCGTCCATCGGGCAGAAGCGCGCGTAAGTGACCTGTCCCAGCGCGCGGACCGCCTTCATGCCCTGATCGGCGAGCATCGCCGGCAGCATGTCATTGGAAACCGCATGGGTCGTCGTGAGGGATTGCGGCTCGTGCACGACGTGCGCGATCGCCTCGCGCCCGAGCGGGTCGCCCCCGGTGAGCGAGCCGCCGACCCAGGCGATGCCCGCGGCGAGCACGAACGTGGCTGCGACCGCCCACGCCCAGGGCCGGCGGCCGGGCCGCAGTCCACGTGCGACCAGGATGCGATCGGCAAGGCCGTCGGGAGGCGGCACCTGGAGTGCGGCGAAGAGCTCGGCATCCATCTCGCGCTGCTTCTCGAGGAAGTCGCGGCACGCGGCGCACTCGCGCGAATGCGCGCGGGCGCTCTCGTCCGGCTGGCGCGGGTTGGTGAAGATGGCGCGGCGGAAGTCGATGCAGTTCATCGGTTTCGCTCCCGCGCGCGCGCGCTCGGCGCGGGCGCCCCCTCGAGCAGCTGGCGCAGCGATTTGCGCGCACGCGACAGCCTCATGTTCACCGCATCCTCGGTGCTGTGCGTGGCCGCTGCGATCTCCGCGCTGGTGAGGCCGCCCAACACTTGCAGGAGCAGGGGCTCGCGATAGGCTTCGGGCAGCAGGGCAAAAGCGCGGCGGATGTCGATGGCGAGGGCCGGGTCCGAGTCGTTGCGGGACATGATCGCATCGAGGTCGGCCTCGGGATCCACGTCGAGGCGCTTCCTTTCGTACAGGCGCGCGTGCTCGTTGCGCGCGATGGTGAACAGCCACGCCTTGAGGGCCTTTTCGTCGCGCTGGTCTTCCCAGGCGGCCCAGGCGCGGGCGAACGTTTCCTGCGAGAGATCTTCAGCCACGTTGCGGTCGCGGCACAGCCAGTACAGGTATCGAAACACGTCGTTCGCATAGGCGCGGACCACGGTCTCGAATCCGGCGCTGTGCACGGAGAGGAACATGAAGACAGGACCGGGCGGAGGGCTTGGAACTAACGCCCTGGCGGTGGATTTCTTGCGTGGCGAGAACTCGACCCCTCCCGGAGCGCGTACGCCCGGGTGAATTCCGCGCCCAGGAAGAAAATCTGGGCCGAGTAGTAGACCCACACGATCACCACCACCAGCGTCCCGGCCGCGCCGAAGGGGGAAGCGACGGCACTTTTCGCGATGTAGAGCCCGATCAGGTACTTCCCGATCCAGAAGAGGAGCGAGGTCACCCCCGCCCCGACCCACACATCGCGCCATTCGATGCGGGCGGTCGGCAGGATCTTGTAGATCATCGCGAAGAGGCCGGTGATCACCACGAACGACACGAGGAACTCGAGGGCGCGCAGGATGATCGGCGCGCCCGGCAGGTAGGCTGCGAAATACGCGCCCAGCGCGGTCACCGTGGCGCTCAGGGCGAGCGACACCATCAGAAGGAACCCGATGGTGAGCACGAGCCCGAACGACCAGACGCGAGCCCCGATCAGCTTCCAGAGGCCGCGCTCTTCCTTCTTCTGGGTCTTCCAGATCTTGTCGAGGTCGCGCCGCAGCTCGGCAAAGACAGTAGTGGCACCCAGGATCAGGGTGAGGAAGCTCACGGTCGCGGCAAAGAGCCCCTCGGCGCGGTCGTCGGCGGCCTGGAGCACTTGCTGGACGGCGCTGGCCCCCTTGTCACCCAGGAGCGTGGTCAGCTGGTTGTTGATCAGGTCGCGGGCGGTGTCGGTGCCGATGACCAGCCCGGCAAGGGAGATGACGAGGAGGAGAAGCGGCGCCATCGAGAAGAGCGTGTAGAAGGCGAGCGCCGCGCCCATGCTCGCCGCTTCGTCGTCGGACCAGCCCTTGAAGGCTGCTTTCGCAAGGCTGACATTCTCACGCAGGTTCACGCGGCCCCTCAAAGAGGCGCGCGGCGGATCCTCTCGATGCGTTCGGCCGCGTGCCAGAAGTACCCCGCGAGGCCGTGAAGCTCGGTGGAGGGATCGCTGATTCCGGGGCTGTCGAGCAGCCAGGTCTTCAGGGTCTCCACATCGTTAGCGCTCTCGACCCGGACCTCGCGCCAGCCGAGAGTGAGGGGTTCGAGTTCGCGCGGCGCCCAAAGTGCCAGGTAGTCGCTGGCATGTTTCGCGACTTCCGCTTCGGTGCTCGCCTGGTCCAGCTTGCTGTGCCAGCAGTCCATGTCCGTCCCTTTATTAAGGGTGAGCGAAGATATAGTGCGCTGGAGCCATCAGGCCACAAGATGTGGGGTCTGGCAGTAGGACGATCCCGAGACTCCTGTCAGACGGCGCTGACTAACGCCGGGTATCCTCCCTTGATGAACGACCGCCCCGACAAGGACGCCCGCCTCACCGAGGACATTCGCCTCCTCGGGCGGCTCCTGGGCGACACGATCCGGGACTACGAGGGCGAAGGCGCTTTCACGTTGATCGAGGACATTCGCCGCCTGGCCGTGGCGAACCGGAAGCTCGAGGACACCGCCTCGCGCACCACGCTCGCGCGCACCCTCGATGGCCTGACCACCGAGCAGGCGGTCGCGGTGGTGCGGGCGTTCAGCTACTTTTCCCTGCTGGCGAACATCGCGGAGGACCGGCATCACATCCGCCGCCAGCGAGACAACCGGCGGGAAGGCGCACCACCCTTGCCCTCGACGGTCCGTGGCCTCTTCGCCGAGGCGCGCGAGCGCGGAGTGGCGCGCGAGGTCGCGGCCGAGCGGCTCGCCCGCATCCGGGTGCACCCGGTGCTGACCGCGCACCCGACCGAAGTGCAGCGCAAGAGCACGCTCGACTGCCAGCTCGCGATCGCCGAGTGGCTCGGCCGCATCGATTCCGCCGACGCCTTGCCCGCCGACATCGACGCCGCGACCACCGAGCTGCGCCGCCTCATCGCCACCCTCTGGCAGACGCGCATGTTGCGGGCGGTCAAGCTTGGCGTGCGCGACGAGATCGAGAACGCGCTCGCCTATTTCACCTACACGTTCATCGACGCGGTGCCTGCCGTGATCGCCGATGTCGAGGATTGCATCGCGGCGCTCCCGGGAAAAGGCGCGCGGCCGCACCTGCCGCCGCTGATCGCCGTGGGAAGCTGGGTCGGTGGCGATCGCGACGGCAACCCGTTCGTGACCGCGGAGATGCTCGAGGTGGCGTTTCGCCGGCAGAGCGAGCTCATCTTCGACCACTACCTCGCCCAGGTGCACGCCCTCGGGGCGGAGCTGCCGCTCTCGGGCCTGCTCACGCGCACCACCGCGCAGCTCACGGCGCTCGCGGACGAGTCCCCGGACCGGTCGCCGCACCGGCAGGACGAGCCCTACCGCCGTGCACTCACCGGAATCTATGCGCGGCTCGCGGCGACCGCCGAGGGGTTCGGGCTGCGACAACAGCATCGCAGCGCCGTGGGCACGGCGCTGCCCTACGGGTCCCCGGTCGAGTTCGCCGACGCGCTGGGCGTGATCGATGCGAGCCTGCGCTCGGGAGGCAGCGGATTGCTCGCCGACGGGCGGCTGCGGCAGTTGCGCAATGCCGTAGCGGCGTTCGGCTTCCACCTTGCGACCCTCGACCTGCGACAGAACTCCGACGTGCACGAAGCGGTGATCGACGAGCTGCTGCGCGAGGCGGGGGTGGTGGCCGACTACCGCGCGCTGCCCGAGGCGGAGCGCAGCCGCATCCTCCTCGCGGAGCTTGCATCGCCGCGCGCGCTCCGATCGGCGTTCGCGAAGTACTCGGAGCTCGCCGTGGGCGAGCTCGCAATTTTCGAGACCGCGGCGGCGGTGCATCGGCGCCTCGGGCCCGAGTCGATTCGCCAGTACGTGATCTCGAAGGCGGGAAGCGTGTCGGACCTGCTCGAGGTTGCGGTGCTCCTGAAGGAAGTGGGCCTGGTGACGCCCGGAGCCGCGCTCGCATCGCGGCTGCAGATCGTGCCGCTCTTCGAGACCATCGACGACCTGCGCCGGGCCCCTGACACGATGCGCCGCTGGTTCGCGCTGCCCGCGGCGCGTGGGCTGGTGCGCTCCCTGGGCGACGTCCAGGAAGTCATGCTCGGCTACTCGGACAGCAACAAGGACGGCGGCTACGTCACCTCGAACTGGGAGCTCTACAAGGCGGAGACGGCGCTGGTGACGGTCTTCAGCGAGGCCGGCGTGCGGCTCCGGTTCTTTCACGGGCGTGGCGGCACGGTCGGGCGCGGCGGGGGACCGAGCTTCGACGCGATCCTCGCCCAGCCCCCGGGCAGCGTGCAGGGGGAGCTGCGGCTCACCGAGCAGGGCGAGGTGATCGCGAGCAAGTACGCGAACCGCGAAATCGGGCGGCGCAACCTCGAGGCGCTCTTCGCCGCGACGGTCCGCGCGACGCTCGACGAGGCGCCCCACGCCGGCCACGAGGATTTCCACGCCGCGATGGAGGAGCTTTCGCGCGACGCCATGGCCGCCTATCGCGACCTGGTCTACGGCACCCCGGGATTCGTCGAGTATTTCCGCGCGACCACGCCGATCGTCGAGATTTCCGAGCTCAACATCGGCTCGCGCCCCGCGTCGCGCAAGAAATCGGTGGCGATCGAGGACCTGCGCGCGATCCCGTGGGTATTCTCGTGGGCGCAGTGCCGCGTGATGTTGCCCGGCTGGTATGGCTTTGGGGCGGGGGCCGCCGCCTTCGGGGCGCGCCACGGCCCCCAGGGACAGCGGCTCCTCGCCCGCATGTGGCGCGAATGGCCGTTCTTCCGCGCGATGCTCTCGAACCTCGACATGCTGCTCGCCAAGACCGACCTCTCGGTGGCGGCGCGCTACAAGGAGTTGCTGGCGGACACCTCGCTCGCCGAGGCGGTCTTCGGGCGCATCCGCGGCGAATTCGATTCCACCGTGAAGGCTCTCTTCGAGATTACCGGCACCAGCGCGTTCCTCGCCTCGAACCCCAGCCTCGCGCGCTCGATCCGCAACCGCTTCCCCTACCTCGATCCGCTCAACCATTTGCAGCTCGAGCTCCTCAAGCGCCACCGGGCCGGGGATGCCGAGGAGCGCGTGAAGAGCGGCATCCACCTCTCCATCAACGGCCTCGCCGCGGGCCTTCGCAACTCCGGATGAACCGATGTCAGAGACCATTCCCGCCGAGCGGAAAATGGTCTCTGACACCCGTTTCATGAGCGACATCTCCCGAGGGACCCTCGAGCACTACAACCAGAGCGCCAGCGCGTTCTGGGAGGGCACGCGCGGCCACGATGTGACGCAGAACATCGGGGCATTGTTGCGGCACGTCGAGGGCGCGGCGCCGTTCACCGTACTGGATTTCGGATGCGGCCCGGGACGCGACCTGAAGGCGTTCACGGAGCTGGGGCACGTCGCCATTGGACTCGAGGGCGCGGAGCGGCTCGCGACGATGGCGCGCGAATACAGCGGCTGCGAGGTGTGGGAGCAGGATTTCCTCGCGCTCGACCTTCCCGCTGCGCGTTTCGACGGCGTGTTCGCCAATGCATCGCTCTTCCACGTTCCCGCCCGCGAGCTGCCACGCGTCCTCGGCGAGTTGCATGCGACGCTCAAGCCGCGCGGCGTGCTCTTCAGTTCCAACCCGCGCGGCGAGAACCAGGAAGGATGGAATCGCGGGCGCTACGGGGCATACCACGACCTCGATGCGTGGCGCGGCTTCGCCATCGCGGCGGGCTTCACCGAGCTCGAGCACTACTACCGGCCGCCGGGCCTGCCGCGCGAGCAGCAGCCGTGGCTCGCGAGCGTCTGGCGCAGCGCCGGCTGAGCCTTTGGTGTTAAATTGAGGCCGCCTGAGTTCCGGCCCCAAATTCCCCCGAGGAGATTCCATGAAAGCCCTGAAGATTTCGATTTCCGCGTTGGCCGTGGCCAGCGCGTTCATCGCCGGCTCCGCGTACGCGGGCAAGACGCTCGATGCGATCAAGAGTCGCGGCCAGCTCGTCTGCGGCGTGAATACCGGCCTGGCGGGATTCTCCCAGGCCGACAGCCAGGGCGCCTGGACCGGGCTCGACGTCGACGTCTGCCGCGCGATCGCCGCGGCGATCCTCGGCGACGGCACCAAGGTCAAGTGGGTTCCCCTCACCGCGCAGCAGCGCTTCACCGCGTTGCAGTCGGGCGAGATCGACATCCTGTCGCGCAACACCACCTGGACGCTCACCCGCGACGCGTCGCTCGGCCTGAGCTTCATCGGCACCACTTACTATGACGGCCAGGGCTTCATGGTCCCGGTCAAGTCGAAGGTGACGAGCGCCAAGAACATGAAGGGCGCCTCGGTCTGCGTGCAGTCGGGCACCACCACGGAAAAGAACCTCACCGACTACTCGCGCGCCAACAAGCTCGACCTGAAGCCGATCGTGTTCGAGAAACAGGAGGCGGCCACCGGCGCGTACTTCTCCGGGCGCTGCGTGGCGTTCACCACCGACGCCTCCGGCCTCGCCTCGATCCGCAACAAGGACGCCAAGGATCCGAAGGAGCACGTGATCCTGCCGGAGCTCATCTCCAAGGAGCCGCTCGGCCCGGCCGTGCGCCGCGGCGACGACGAGTTCTACGCCATCGCGAAGTGGGTCTGGTTCGGCCTCCTCGAGGCGGAGGAGTACGGCATCAACCAGGGCAATGTCGAGCAGATGAAGACGAGCCAGGATCCGGTGGTGATGCGCGTCCTCGGCACCTCCGAGGACACCGGCAAGCTGCTGGGCCTCGACAAGGACTGGATGGTGCGGGTAATCAAGACCACCGGCAACTACGGCGAGATCTTCGATCGCAACGTCGGCGCCAAGACGCCGCTCGCGCTCCCGCGCGGGCTGAACAACCTCTGGAACAAGGGCGGCCTGCAGTACGCACCTCCGATTCGATAGCAAACACCGGCGGACAGACCCTGAACCCAGAAGAAGCATGAACCAGGGTCTGTCCCCAAGCGTGAGGCACCGTGGCTGAACCCAGCGCGGCGCGCATGAATCGGGGTCCGTCCCTGCCGCCGCGCCGGCGGGTGTGGTCATGGCGAAGCGAGGCGTTTCGCGGCCTGGTCTTCCAGGTTGTCGCCGTCGCGCTGATCGGATTCGGCGTCTGGTATCTCGCGCAGAACACGCTCGCCAACATGCACGCGCGCGGGATCCAGAGCGGCTTCGATTTCATGAAGCAGCCCGCCGGCTTCGACATCGGCGAGACGCTCTTCCACTACGACGCGCTCGACCCCTACTGGAAGGCGTTCCTGGTGGGTGTCGCCAATACCCTCCGGGTCGCGATCGTGGGGGTGATCGTCGCCACATTGCTGGGCGCAGCGATCGGCATCGGGCGCTTCTCGCGCAACGCCATCGTCCGCGGCCTCTGCTACGCCTATGTGGAGCTCTTCCGCAACGTCCCGGTGCTGATCCAGTTGCTGATGTGGTACCTGTTCTTCACCGACTGGCTGCCGCCGATGCTCGATGCGCCCTCGCTCGCCGGGCTCTTCTACGTGAGCAAGGCGGGCTTCTCGTTTCCGGTTCCGGTCTGGACCCACGCCCACGCACTGGCTGGAATCGGGCTGGTGATCGGGATCGCCGCGGCGTTCGCGTACCGGCGCTGGGCGAGGCGCCGGTTCGAGGCGACCGGCCAGGTGCGCAGCCTGATCCTCGCACCCATCGGCATCGTGATCGGCTTCGCCGTCCTCGGATGGCTCGCGGGCGGCGCGCCCACGGCATGGAGCATCCCGAAGCCCCAGGGTTTCGTGATGGAAGGCGGCGCGTCGGCCACACCGGAGTTCGTCGCGGTGCTGCTGGGCCTCGTCTTCTACACCGCGGCCTTCATCTCGGAGGTCGTGCGCGCGGGCATCGCCTCGGTGGCGCACGGCCAGGTCGAGGCGGCCGGAAGCCTGGGGCTGTCGCGCACCCACGCGATGCGCCTCGTGATCCTGCCGCAGGCGCTGCGCGTGATCATCCCGCCGCTCACCAACCAGTACCTGAACCTCACCAAGAACTCGTCGCTCGCGGTCGCCATCGGTTATCCCGACGTGGTCTCGATCGCGAACACCGCGCTCAACCAGACCGGGCGTGCGGTCGAATGCATCGCCATCATCATGCTGGTGTATCTGACGACGTCCCTGTCGACCTCGGCGGTGATGAACTGGTACAACCGCCGCGCGGCGATCAAGGAACGCTGAAGCCGTGGCCGCCGTCTTCACGCCGATCCATCCCCGACCCGCGCCGGTGCGCACTTCGGGGCCGGTCGCGTGGGTGCGCGCGAACCTCTTCGCCAACAAGGCGAGCACCGTCGCAACCCTCGCCTTCCTGGCGCTCGCCCTCTGGCTGGTCCCGCCGCTCGCGAGCTGGGCGGTGGTCCACGCCGTGCTGCGCCCCGATGCCGATGCCTGCCAGGCGGCGCGCGGCACTGGCGCCTGCTGGGGCGTGATCACCGAGAAGTGGCGCTTCATCGTCTTCGGCCGCTACCCCTTCGAGAGCCAGTGGCGCCCCGAGGTGGCAACCCTCCTGTTGCTGGGACTGGTGGTGGTGAGCTGCATCCGTGCGTTCTGGAAGCCATGGCTCGCGGTGATCTGGGTCGCGGTGATCCCGGCGTTCTTCGTGCTCATGGGCGGGGGCTACCTGGGGCTCGACAAAGTGCCGACCGACCTGTGGGGCGGCTTGCCACTCACGGTGATGCTCGCGACCTTCGGCATCGCCTTCGCATTCCCGCTCGCGGTCCTCGTGGCCCTTGGGCGGCGCTCGCACCTGCCCGCGATCCGCAGCCTGTGCATCGTCTACGTCGAGCTGATCCGGGGCGTGCCGCTGATCTCGGTGCTGTTCATGGCCTCGTTCCTGTTCCCGCTCTTCCTGCCCGTGGGCAAGTCGCCCGACGTGCTGGTGCGCGTGCTGGTCGGCATCACGCTCTTCGCCGGGGCGTACCTCGCCGAGATCGTGCGCGGCGGCCTGCAGGCCATTCCCACGGGCCAAGTGGAGGCGGCGCGCACCCTCGGGCTCGGCTACTGGCAGACGCAGAGGAAGGTCGTGCTTCCCCAGGCGCTCGCGCTGGTGGTGCCGGGGATCATGAACAGCTTCATCGCGATCTTCAAGGACACCTCGCTCGTGACGATCGTGAGCCTCTACGAGCTCACCGGGGCGCTCAACCTCGCCCTCAACTCCGACGCCAACTGGCGCCCGTTCAAGATCGAGGGCTACTTCTTCATCGTGCTGGTGTACTTCGCCTTCTGCTTCGCGATGTCGCGCTACAGCCTCTGGATCGAGCGCCGCCTGGGCGCGAGCCGGCAGAGATAGGAAAAGGAAATGCCCGATCCGATCATTGTCTTCGACAAGGTCAACAAGTGGTACGGGGACGACTTCCACGTGCTGCGCGACATCGACCTGCAGGTGCCGCCGGGCGAGCGCATCGTCATCTGCGGGCCGTCGGGCTCGGGCAAGTCGACGCTCATCCGCTGCATCAACCGGCTGGAAGAACACCAGCAGGGTCGCGTCGTCGTGGACGGCATCGAGCTCGCCGACGACGTGAAGGCGATCGAGCGGGTCCGCAAGCAGGTCGGCATGGTGTTCCAGCAGTTCAACCTTTTCCCGCACCTGAGCGTGATCGACAACCTGACGCTGTCGCCCATGTGGGTCGGCAAGATGCCGAAGAAGGAAGCCGAGGAGCGCGCCATGGAGCAGCTCAAGCGCGTGCGCATCGCGGAGCAGGCGAACAAGTTCCCGCTCCAGCTCTCCGGCGGCCAGCAGCAGCGCGTGGCGATCGCGCGGGCCCTGTGCCTGAAGCCCAAGATCATGCTCTTCGACGAGCCCACCTCGGCGCTCGACCCCGAGATGATCAAGGAGGTGCTCGACGTGATCGTGGAGCTCGCGAGCCAGGGGATCACCATGCTGTGCGTGACCCACGAAATGGGGTTCGCCAAGGCCGTGGCCAACCGCGTCATCTTCATGGACCAGGGCCAGATCGTCGAGGAGAACAATCCCCACGACTTCTTCGACCATCCCAAAAGCGAGCGCACCCGGGACTTCCTGTCCAAGATCCTCGGCCACTGAGCCGGGAATAGGGCCGGTTCGGTCCCTGTTTATGAACTTTGAGCAGGCGGCGGTATCCGATGAACGCCCGGCATTTTTTCGGGCAAAAAACTCTCTGGAGGGCAAATGGACACGATCAAGCGGAAATGGCTGGGTGTAGCGGTATTGGCGGGCGTGATGGGCCTGGCGGGCGGCTGCGCGATGATGCGCGGCGACGGTGCCCATACCCATAAGGTGTCACTGTCGGGCGCCAATGAAGTGCCGGCGGTCTCCACCGGTGCCTCGGGGTCCGGCACGGTGTCGGTGACCCCGGACGGAATGGTCAGCGTTACGGTCAGGGTCTCCGGCATGACCGCGACGGCGGCACACATCCACGAAGGCGCGGCCGGCTCCAATGGGCCCGTGATCGTGCCCCTCAACAAGCAGGGAGACGACATGTTCATCGCTGCGCCGGGCGCCAAGATGACCGAGAGCCAGCTCGCGGCCTACAAGGCGGGGCGCACCTACCTGAACGTCCACAGCGCGAAGAACCCCGGCGGCGAGATCCGCGCGCAGCTGAGCAACTAGACCGCGAGCAGCATCTGCATCAGGTTCGGGATCCCGCTACCCTGGTGGTAGCGGTCCCGGCCGATGTCGGTGGCGCTCGCCAGCAGGATCTTCTTCACCTCGTCGGGACGCCCCCGGAATTCCTTCCTCACCGACAGGAACGCGGCAAGGAGCCCCGAGACGTGCGGCGCCGCCATGCTGGTGCCGCTTTCCTCGTAGTAGAGGTTGGCCGCATTGCGGAAGCGCGAGTTGCACGAGCTGATGCGCTCGCCCGGCGCGATGACGTCGGGCTTTGCGCGGCCGTCGGCGGTGGGTCCGCGCGAGGAGAACGACGACACGCCATAGAGGTGCGGCTGGTCGGCGTGCACCGAGCCCACCGCGATGCAGTCCTC
>JANMYH010000418.1:0-2623 GCA_031381925.1 Burkholderiales bacterium
GTGGCTCAATGAAGGCGTGCTCCTCCACCACACGAGCGACCGCGGCAGCTTCAACACTGTCGGCTTCTACACGCAGATCGCGCGGCGCTTCGGACCGTTCCGGCCCTACGTGCGCTACCAGTATCTCGACGAGAGCCAGCACGATCTCATCGTGCTCGCCGCCGGTGAGCCCGGGCTCCAGCAGACGCTCTCGCTCGGCGTGCGCTACGACTTCGCGGAACTCGCCGCGCTCAAACTGCAATGGGACCGCGCGCTCGGCGCCACCGACGACGACCGCCCGCGCAACGAACTCACGCTCCAGGTCGCGTTCACCTTTTGACAACATGTTGCAATCACTACACAACGCGGGGGAGTGGCCCGGAGGGCCACTCTGCAGCCGCATTTTCCTCATCGTGCTCTCCGGGATCACTGCGCTGATTGCACCGCGCGTTCGCGGCGAGGAGGCGCTGGCGGTGATCGTGAACAAAAGCAACCCCGTCGAAAATGTGAGCCTCGAGGAGCTGCGAAAGTTCTGCACGGTCGAGCGCAAATTTTGGAGCGACAACAAGCGCGTGACCGTCGTGCTGCGCGATCCGGGCCAGGCCGAACGTTCCGCCGTGCTGCAACTCATCTACCGGATGGGCGAGAGCGATTTCGCGCGCCACTTCCTCCAGGGCGAATTCACCGGCGAGGTGCAAGCGGCGCCAAAGCATCTGTCCACGGGCGTCGGCGTACGGCGCTTCATCTTCAATGTGCCCGGCGCGATCGGCTTCGTGCGCCCCGCGGAAGCGGACGCGACGGTGAAGATTCTGAAAGTGAACGGCTTCGCGCCCGGCGACCCGCAGTCCCCGCTCCGTCTCGCGAGCCGATGAATCCGATTCCGTCGAAAGCAGAGGGGAAACCACAGATGGACACCGATGGACCCAGATGGGCGGCACTCAACGGGTGCGTGAACTGCGAGGTGGGCGCGATCCGTTCCCCAGCTGTGTTCATCGGTGTCCATCTGTGGTTCTCACTCCGTCGCTAGGATGAAACTCCCGCGCCTCAATCGCTTCACCGGCACGATGCTCGCCATCGCGCTGGTGGCCGGCGGCGTGGGCGCCTTCCTCTTTCTCGATCTCTACCGCTCGCAACAGGACTCGCGACGCAACTACGCCGGCGCGGTGCGCGGGCTCGATCTCATCGGCGAGCTGCAATACCAGGCGCAGGAAGCGCGGCGCACGCTGCTCTACGCGCTGAGCACCACGGACAGCAACCTGCAGGTCGGTTACGCCGATCAATCGCGCGCCGCCGAAGCGCAGGTCGCGCAGCGTCTCACCGAATACGGCCAGCTCGCGCTCGCGCGCAAAGACGGCGCGACCGCCGCACGGCTCGCGGAGGATTGGATGAAATATCTCGCCGTGCGCGACGAACTCATCGCCGCGATGCTCGAAGGCGATCCGAAGGCAGCGGTCGCTCGCGACCTGCGAGCCGGTGTGCCCGCCTTCAACGCGCTGCGCGTCGATCTCGAGAAGATCAAGGAGCTCCTCAAAAAAGCCGCGGACCAGCTCCTGCGTGAAGTCGATGCCTCCTTCCAACGCTCGCTCCTGCGCATGGGCGGCATCCTCGCGATGCTCGCGGTGCTCGGCGGCGTGGGCGCCAAGCTCGCGCAGGATCGCACCCTACTCGCCGAGTTGCGCGTGACCGAGACGCGGCTGCGCGAGGACTTCGAGCGCGCCCGGCGCGAAGAGCGCGCGACCGCCGAACTCTTCGCCGCCGTGCTCCGCGCGGCCACCGAGAATTCCATCATCGGAACGACGCCCGACGGAACGATCACCGTCTTCAATCTCGGCGCGGAACGAATGCTCGGCTGGCGCGCGGACGAGATGATCGGCCAGCGCACGCCCGAGGTGATTCACGATCCCGCCGAAGTCGCCGCGCGCGCCACGGAACTCGGGATGGCGCCGGGCTTCGAAGTCTTCGTCGCCGCCGCGCGCCGCGGCGAAGCGGAGACGCGCGAGTGGACGTATCTCCGCAAGGACGGCTCGCGTTTTCCCGTCACGCTCACCGTCACCGCGATGCGCGACGGCGCGGGCGCGCTGGCCGGATTCATCGGCATCGCCGCGGACATCGAGGCGCGCCGCCGGGCCGACGCCGAGTTGCGCGAACTCCACACCCGCTTGCTCGATACTTCGCGCATGGCCGGCATGGCCGAAGTCGCCACCGGCGTGCTGCACAATGTCGGCAACGTGCTCAACAGCGTGAACGTCTCCGCGACCCTCACGCTCGAAAAGTTGCGCGCGTCGAAAGTAAGCGGTCTCGCCCGCGCCGCCGCACTCCTCGCGGAACACGAGCCGGACCTCGCCACTTTCCTCACCGCCGACGAACAAGGCCGGCGGCTTCCCGGCTACCTGCGCAAGCTCGCCGGCATCCTCACGGATGAAAACACCACGGCGCAGAGCGAACTCGAGCAGCTCGGGAAAAACGTCGGCCACATCAAGGAAATCGTCGCCATGCAACAGAGCTACGCGCGCGTGACCGGCGTGCTCGAAGACGTGCCGCCCGAGCGCCTCCTCGAAGACGCGCTGCAACTCAACGCCGCGAGCTTTGCCCGCGGCGGCATCCAGATCGTCCGCCAGGTGCGCCCTGCGCCGCCGGTGCGCGT
>JANMYH010000062.1:0-2534 GCA_031381925.1 Burkholderiales bacterium
CGCCGACGAGACCACCGCAACCTTGGCGGGCCCGCCGCGCAGGTGGCCGAGGAGGGCGAGCGAGACCTGCAGCATGTAGTTACCGGCGCCCGCAAGATCCAGCAGCGTGCCGAACAGCACGAAGAGGAAGATGAATTGCACGGAGACGCCGATCGCCACGCCGTAGACGCCCTCCGTGGTGAGCCAGAAGTGCGACACGAAGCGCTGCAGCGAGACGCCCTTGTGCTGGATCACCTCGGGCATGTAGGCGCCGCCGAACACGTAGAGCAGGAAAAGGCCCGTCGTGATCAGCATGCCGAAGCCCATGGCGCGCCGCGTGGCCTCGAGCATGATGAGCACGCCGGTGATGCCGACCACCATGTCCATCGTCGTGGGCTGGCCGGGGCGGGTGGCGAGCTGGTTGTAGAAGAGCCACAGGTAGGCGGCGCAGAAGGCACCGATCGCCGCGAGTACCCAATCGACCAGCGGCACCACGGCGCGCGACGAGCGCTTGAACGCCGGGAAAGCCATGAACGCGAGAAACACCGCGAACGCCAGGTGGATGGCGCGCGCTTCGGTGTCGTTGAATATCGCGAACTTGAAGACGAACGGCAGGGGAGAGGCGTACCAGACCTGGAAGAGCGACCAGGCGGCGGCGAGGATAGCCAGGAACGTGCCGACCTTTCCCGCGGGCTCGCGTCCGCCGATGTCGGCTTCCTTGACGAGCTGGTCGAGCTCCTGCGATGAAGCAGGTGCGGCGGTTTCGGCCATGGTTCTCCCCGGATGCGAAAAGGGCGAAGCGCGCGCTTCGCCCTTTTCGTTCTACGCGATGGGGACTACTTGAGCCAGCCCTTTTCCCTGTAGTAGCGCGCCGCGCCCTCGTGCAACGGCACGGAGTTGCCGTTGGCGACCATCTCCTCGGGCTTGAGGTTGGCGAGCGCCGGGTGCAGCTTCTTGAATTCCTCGAAGTTGTCGAACACCGCCTTCACGGTCGTATAGATGGTGTCGGCCGGCACCTTGGACGACGAGACGAGCGTGGCAAGCACGCCGTAGGTCTTCGTTTCCTGCGGGTTGTTGGGATAGAGGCCCGCGGGAATCGTCGCGTATCCGTAGTAGGGCTTTTCCTTGACCAGCTTGTCCACCGCCGCCCCGGTGATCGGCACCAGCTTCGCGCCGCAGCTGGTGGTCGGGTCCTGGATGTTTGCCGACGGATGGCCGACCCCGTAGAAGAACGCGTCGATCTTCCCGTCGCAGAGCGCCGCTCCGTGCTCGTCGGCCTTGAGCTCGGAGGCGAGCGCGAAGTCCGAGAGCGTCCAGCCCATGGCCGCGATCAACTCCTCGAGGGAGGCGCGCGTGCCCGAGCCGGGGTTGCCGACGTTGACCTTCTTGCCCTTCAGGTCGCTGAAATTCCTGGCGTTGAGGTCCTTGCGCGCGGCCACCGTGAACGGCTCCGGGTGCAGCGACATGACGGCGCGCAGGTCGCCATAGGCGCCCGCGTCCTTGAACTGGCCGAGCCCCTTGCCGGCGTTGTACTGGACGTCGGACTGCGCGACTCCCAGGTCGAGCTCGCCCGCCTTGATGGTATTCACGTTGAACACCGAGCCGCCGGTGGATTCGACGGAGCAGCGGATGCCGTGCTTGGCGCGGTCCTTGTTCACCAGGCGGCAGATGGCGCCGCCCGCGGCGTAATACACCCCGGTGACGCCGCCCGTGCCGATGGTCATGTATTTTTGCTGCGCGATCGCGGCAGGGGCGAGCAGCGCCGCCGTGACCGCGGCGCACAGGGTGAGTCCAAGTCGTGTCATGTCCGAATCTCCTCTGGTGGATACCGCATGTTAGGCGGCGCGCTTGAGCGCCGCGGTTCCTGAGTCGATGGACGCGGCGAGCCGCTCGACGATCTGGTCGAGCTCGGCGCCGGTCGCGATGAACGGGGGTGCGATGAGCACGTGGTCGCCGCGCTCGCCGTCGATGGTGCCGCCCATGGGGTAGACCATGAGGCCGCGCTGCATCGCCTCGGCCTTGAGCCTGGCGTGCAGCTTGAGTGCGGGATCGAAGGTGCGCTTGGTGGTGCGGTCCTCCACCAGCTCGACACCCATGAAGAGGCCGCGCCCGCGGATGTCGCCCACGTGCGGGTGCGATCCCAGCGCCTTGCGCAGGGCGCTGGCGAGGTAGGCGCCGTCGGCCTTCACCTTGTCGAGCAGCTTGTCGCGCTTGATGACGCGCTGCACCGCGAGCGCCGCCGCGGCGCCCACCGGATGGCCGATGTAGGTGTGGCCGTGCTGGAACATGCCGCTGCCGCGCTTGAATGAATCCACGATCTTTCCGGAGACCAGCACCGCGCCCACCGGCTGGTAGCCGCCGCCCAGCCCCTTGGCGATGGTCATGAGGTCGGGCGCGATGCCTTCCTGCTCGATCGCGTGCAGGGTACCGGTGCGGCCCATGCCGCACATCACCTCGTCGGCGATGAAGAGCACGCCGTGGCGATCGCACACCTCGCGGATGCGCTGGAAGTAGCCGGGGGTCGGGGGAACCGCGCCCAGGGTAGCTCCCACAAC
>JANMYH010000457.1:0-12160 GCA_031381925.1 Burkholderiales bacterium
GGGCCTCTACCTGCTGAAGGAGGGTCCCAAGGGCAAGGGCCCGCGGGTGCAATTGATGGGCTGCGGCACCATCCTGCGCGAGGTCATGGCAGCTGCCGACCTGCTGCGCGACGACTTCAAGGTAAACGCCGATCTCTGGAGCGCGACCAGCTACAACGAACTGCGCCGCGATGGCATGAGCGCCGAACGCTGGAGCCTGCTGCACCCCGGCAAGCCGCGCCGCAAGAGTTACCTCGAAGCCAGTCTCGAAGGGCACCCCGGGCCGGTCGTCGCGGCGACCGACTACATGCGGGCATTCGCGGAGCAAGTGCGCAGCCAGATTCCGCGACGCTATAGCGTGCTCGGCACCGACGGCTTCGGCCGTAGCGACTATCGGGTGAAGCTGCGCAAGTTCTTCGAGGTGAACCGCTACTACGTCACCGTGGCGGCGCTGAAGGCGCTGGCCGACGACGGCGAGATCAAGGCGGAGGTCGTCGAACAGGCGATCAAGAAATACGGACTCGATACCGAGCGAGCGGACCCGTGGACGGTCTGAAGCCGCCTGCGCACTCGGGCCCACGATCTGACGCAACGCCATTGTTGGGGGTGACATGGGAGCAATGACCGAAGTGAAGGTGCCGGACATCGGCGACTTCGCCGACATTCCGATCATCGAGATCATGATCAAGGCGGGGGATGTGGTGAAGGCCGAGGACCCGCTGATCTCGCTCGAATCGGACAAGGCGACGATGGAGGTACCTTCGCCCGCCGCGGGGACGGTGAAGGAGGTGAAGGTCAAGCTCGGCGACAAGGTGAGCGAGGGGAGCGTGATCCTCCTGCTGGACGCAGGCGCGGCGGGAGCGGCCGCGTCATCCGCTGCGGCACCGGCCGGGGCGCCGAAGAGCGCGATATCGCCGCCTCCGGCACCCACCAGCGCGCCCGGGGGCATCGCGGAAGTGCGCGTCCCGGACATCGGCGACTTCAAGGACATCCCGGTGATCGAAGTGCTGGTGAAGGCCGGCGATACGGTGAAGGCGGAAGATGCGTTGATCACACTGGAGTCGGACAAGGCGACGATGGACGTGCCCTCGCCGTTCGGCGGCACGGTGCAGGAGATCAAGGTCAAGGCCGGCGACAAGGTGTCCGAAGGGGCGTTGGTGCTGACGCTGTCGACCGGCAGTGCGGCTACGGCAGCGGCGCCGGCCGCTGCACCCTCCGCTTCCGCGTCGAAGCCCGCCGCGGCCGCTGCGCCGGCAGCTGGCGCTGCGAACGGCGCCATCGATGAGGTCGCATTCGGGCTCGCCTATGCGGGTCCAGGGGTGCGCAAGCTCGCGCGCGAGATGGGGGTCGATCTCGGTCGGGTGAAGGGCAGCGGCAACAAGGGCCGCATAGGGAAGGAAGATGTGGAGGCCGCAGCCAAGGGTGCACCGGCGGCGACCAGGCCAGCGCCGGCGGCCGCTGGGTCCGGCGTCGGCGTGGAGCTCTTGCCTTGGCCGAAAGTCGATTTCACGAAATTCGGCCCCATCGAGGCGAAGCCGCTGGCGCGGATCAAGAAGATCTCCGGGGCGAACCTGCATCGCAACTGGGTGATGATCCCGCACGTCACCAATCACGACGATGCCGACATCACCGACCTCGAAGCGTTTCGGGTGCAGTTGAACAAGGAGAACGAGAAGAGCGGCGTCAAGGTCAGCATGCTGTCGTTCATGATCAAGGCAGCGGTGGCCACCCTGAAGAAATTCCCCGACTTCAATGCCTCGCTCGATGGCGACAACCTGATCCTCAAGAAGTACTACCACATCGGCTTTGCCGCGGACACGCCGCAAGGATTGATGGTGCCGGTGATCCGCGATGCCGACAAGAAGGGCGTGGTCGACATCGCAAGGGAAATGGGTGAACTCGCCAAGCTCGCCCGCGACGGCAAGCTCAAACCCGACCAGATGCAGGGCGGCTGCTTCACGATCTCCAGCCTGGGTGGCATCGGCGGCATCTACTTCACGCCGATCATCAACGCCCCCGAAGTCGCGATCATGGGTGTGTGCCGCTCGTTCTGGAAACAGGTCTCCCACGACGGCAAGACATCGTCGTGGCGCTTCGTGCTGCCATTGTCGTTGTCGTGGGATCACCGCGTCATCGACGGCGCGTCGGCAGCGCGGTTCAACAGCCACTTCGCCAGCCTGCTCGCGGACATGCGCCGCGTGCTGATCTGAAAGGGACCCGACCGTGGCAACGATAGTCGAAGTCAAAGTCCCCGACATCGGCGACTTCAAGGATATCCCGATCATCGAGGTGTTCGTGAAGGCGGGCGACACGGTCAAGGCCGAAGACCCGCTGATCTCGCTCGAATCAGACAAGGCCACGATGGATGTGCCCTCACCCGTCGATGGCGTGGTGAAGGACCTCAAGGTCAAGCTGGGCGACAAGGTCTCGGAAGGCAGCCTCATCCTCACTCTGTCGACAGGTGTAGCCGGCGCCGCGTCGGCCGCGCCGCCTGCCCGCGATACTGGATCGCCGACCGGCGCGCCGGCCGCACCTGTCCCAACCGCCGCGTCCTGTGCCGGCGGTGCCGTGATGGAATGCGAAATGCTGGTGCTGGGCGCGGGCCCGGGCGGCTACTCGGCCGCGTTCCGCTCCGCCGATCTCGGCATGAAGACGGTGCTGGTCGAACGCTACCCGACGCTCGGCGGCGTCTGTCTCAACGTCGGCTGCATTCCGTCGAAGGCGCTGCTGCACACAGCCTCGGTGATGGACGAAGCGAAGGAACTGGGTGGCCACGGTATCAAGTACGCGCCACCGCAGATCGACATCGACGCACTGCGTGGCTTCAAGGAAGGCGTGATCAGGAAGCTCACCGGCGGCCTGGCTGGCATGGCCAAGGCGCGCAAGGTCGAGACCGTGCGCGGTATCGGGCGCTTCCTCGATTCCTACCACGTGGAAGTGGAACTGACCTCCGGCACCGGCCACGACAAGACCGGCGAGAAGAAGGTCGTGAAATTCCAGAAAGCGATCATCGCGGCTGGCAGCCAGGCGGTAAAGCTGCCGTTCATCCCGGACGATCCGCGGGTCGTCGACTCGACCGGGGCGCTGGAGTTGAAGTCGATTCCGAAGCGCATGCTGGTCATCGGCGGCGGCATCATCGGGCTCGAAATGGCGACGGTTTACTCGACGCTCGGCACCCGCATCGACGTCGTGGAAATGCTGGACGGCATGATGGCCGGCGCCGACCGCGACCTCGTCAAGGTGTGGGAGAAGAAGAACACGCCACGCTTCGACAACGTCATGCTCAAGACGAAGACAGTCTCCGCCGAGGCCACGCCGGCGGGCATCAAGGTGGGCTTCGAAGGCGCCAGAGCGCCGGCCGAACCGCAGCTTTACGATCTGGTGCTCGTCGCCGTCGGACGCAGTCCCAACGGCAAGGCGATCGAGGCGGCGAAGGCGGGAGTGGTTGTCACCGACCGCGGCTTCGTTCCGGCCGACAAGCAAATGCGCACCAACGTCCCGCACATCTTTGCGATCGGGGACATCGTCGGTCAACCGATGCTCGCGCACAAGGCCGTGCACGAGGCGCACGTCGCTGCCGAGGTCGCCGCGGGACGCAAATCGTTCTTCGATGCGCGCCAGATTCCGTCGGTCGCCTACACCGATCCGGAAGTGGCCTGGGCCGGGCTCACCGAAGAGCAGTGCATGGCGCAGGGCATCAAGTATGGCAAGGCGGTCTTTCCGTGGGCCGCCTCCGGTCGTGCGATTGCCAACGGTCGCGACGAAGGCTTCACCAAGCTGTTGTTCGACGAGGCGACGCACCGCTGCATCGGCGGGGGGATCGTGGGTACCCACGCCGGCGACCTGATCGGCGAAGTCTGTCTCGCGGTGGAAATGGGCTGCGATCCGACCGACATCGGCAAGACCATCCATCCGCATCCGACTCTGGGCGAGTCAGTCGGCATGGCGGCCGAGGTGTTCGAGGGCGTCTGTACCGACCTGCCGCCGGCCAAGAAGAAATGAAGCGGTGCGCGCAGGCGATCGGTTTCTGATCCCCTGATCCACGATTCCTGAACGGAGCCGCACATGTCTGAAGAGCAACTGCGCATCGACGCCCTCGAATATCACGAGTTTCCGACACCCGGAAAGATATCGATCGCACCCACCAAGGCGCTGGCGAATCAGCGAGACCTGTCGCTCGCGTATTCGCCGGGCGTGGCCTACGCGTGCACCGCGATCCAGGAAAATCCGGAACTCGCTGCGCGCTACACGGCGCGGGCGAACCTGGTTGCGGTAATCACCAACGGCACTGCGGTGCTGGGGCTGGGCAACATCGGCGCGCTTGCCGGCAAGCCGGTGATGGAAGGAAAAGGCTGCCTGTTCAAGAAGTTTGCCGGCATCGACGTGTTCGACATCGAGATCAACGAAATGGATCCCGACAAGATCGTCGAGATCGTGGCGGCGCTCGAGCCGACCTTCGGCGGCATCAACCTCGAGGATATCAAGGCGCCGGAATGCTTCTACATCGAGAAGAAGCTGCGCGAGCGGATGAAGATCCCGGTCTTTCACGACGATCAACATGGGACCGCCATCGTCGCCGCGGCCGCCGTGCTGAACGGATTGAAGATCGTCGGCAAGGACATCAGCAAGGTCAAGCTGGTCTGTTCGGGGGCGGGCGCTGCGGCGCTGGCGTGCCTCAATCTGCAGGTGAGTCTCGGACTCGACCGCGGCAATATCTTCGTCGCCGATATCAAGGGGGTCGTCTACAAGGGACGCAAGGAGCAGATGGATCCCGACAAGGAGCGCTACGCGCAGGACATCCGAGCGCGGACGCTGGACGAGATCATCGACGGTGCCGACATCTTCCTGGGCCTGTCCGCTGGCGGTGTCCTGACCGCCGAGATGGTCAAGAAGATGGCGGACAAACCCATCATCCTGGCCATGGCCAACCCCGAGCCGGAGATCCGGCCCGAGATCGCCAAGGCGGCGCGGCCGGACTGCCTGATCGGTACCGGCCGGTCGGACTATCCGAACCAGGTGAACAACTCGCTGTGTTTCCCCTTCATCTTCCGTGGCGCGCTCGATTGCGGTGCCTCGACCATCAACGAGGAAATGAAGCTTGCGGCCGTACGCGGCTTGGCCGAGCTCGCGCGCGCCGAGCCCTCCGAACTGGTGGCGCTGGCCTACGGCGAACAGACACCCCCGTTCGGCCCGGATTATCTGATTCCGCGCGCCTTCGATCCGCGCCTCATCACCAACCTGGCGCCTGCCGTAGCAAAGGCGGCAATGGACAGCGGTGTTGCGAGCAGGCCGATCAAGGATTTCGACGCGTATCGCGACCAGTTGAGCCGGTTCGTATACCAGTCCGGGTCGCCGATGGAACCGGTCTTTGCGGCCGCCAAACGCGCTCCCAAGCGCGTCGTGTATGCGGAAGGCGAGGACGAGCGCGTGCTCCGGGCCGCGCAGGCCGCGGTCGACGAGGGCATCGCGCGCCCGCTGCTTGTGGGCCGCGCCGATGTCATCGCCGCGCGCATCCAGAAGCTCGGCCTGCGGCTCAAGCTCGGCGACAACTGCGACGGCGTGAACATCCTCGATGACCCGCGCTATCGCGATTACGGGCAGGAATTCTACCAACTGGTGCGCCGCAAGGGCGTCTCGCGCCCGGAGGCGATGGAAGCGATGCGCAGCCGGCCCACGGCGATGGGTGCCATGCTGGTTCGCCGCGGAGATGCGGACGCGATGCTATGCGGAACACGCGGCAACTATGCGGACCACCTCAAGCATGTCCGCAACGTCATCGGCATGCGCGAAGGTGTCAAGACGCTGGCGGCGATGCAGATGCTGATCCTGCCCGGGCGCCAGCTCTTCATCTGCGACACGCACGTGAACCGGGACCCGAATGCGGAAGAGATCGCCGAGATGACGCTGCGGGCGGCCGAAGAAGTCCAGCGCTTCGGATTGAAGCCCTCCGTCGCGTTGCTGTCGCACTCGAGCTTCGGCAGCTCGGACTCACCCGCAGCACAGAAGATGCGCGACGCGTTGGCGATCATTCTCGCCAAGGCGCCCGGCCTGGCGGTCGAGGGCGAAATGCGCGCGGACGCGGCGCTGTCCAAAACGATTCGCGACACCGAATTCCCGGACTCACGTCTCGCGACGGATGCCAATCTGTTGATCATGCCCAACGTCGATGCCGCCAACATCACCTACAACGCACTGCGGGTGACCTCAGGCGGAGGCATCACGGTCGGCGGCATCCTGCTTGGGGCGGCCAAGCCGGTGCACATCATGACGCCGTCGTCGACGGTGCGACGCATTGTCAACATGACCGCCGTCGCCGTGGCCGGCGCCGGTGCGCAACGCGAAAAGCAATGGACGGCCGATTGACTCGGCGCATGGGACAAATCCTCATGGACGCCACGAACCCCGTGCCTCGACGCGAACGCGGTGACGCGAAGACCGGCCCCTTGCCCGCGCGCCGGGTGATCGGGATCAAGCCCGCATCGACGCTCGCGAAGCCTCAGTGGATTCGCGTGCAACTCTCCGACAGCCGCCGGTTCCGCGAGGTGAAGCAGGTGTTGCGCGAGCAGAAACTGCACACCGTGTGCGAGGAGGCCTCCTGCCCGAATATCGGCGAGTGCTTCGGCAGCGGCACTGCGACATTCATGATCCTCGGCGATCTGTGCACGCGGCGGTGCCCGTTCTGCGACGTGGCGCACGGGCGGCCCAAGCCTCCCGATGCCGATGAACCCGCGCATCTCGCGCACACCGTTGCCATGCTCGCCCTGAACCATGTCGTAATCACCAGCGTCGATCGCGACGATTTGCGCGATGGCGGTGCCGCGCATTTCGCTGCCTGCATCGATGCCGTGCGCAAGCGCGCGCCGGGCACGCGGATCGAGGTGCTGGTGCCCGACTTCCGCGGCCGGCTCCCGGTCGCGCTCGAGATTCTTGCGGCCACGCCGCCCGACGTGCTGAATCACAACCTCGAAACCGTGCCGCGCCTTTATCGCGAGGCGCGGCCGGGTGCGGACTACGCACATTCGCTCGAGTTGCTGCGCGCTTTCAAGGCGCGACGACCCGAGGTGCTGACGAAATCCGGACTCATGCTGGGGCTGGGTGAAACCGATGACGAGGTCATCAAGGTGATGCGCGATCTGCGTGACCACGCCGTGGAGATGATCACGGTCGGCCAATACCTGCAACCGCGCGCGGGCAACCTGCCGGTGCGCCGTTACGTGCCACCAGCCGCCTTCGGAGCGCTCGAAGCCATTGCACGCCAAATGGGGTTTGCGCACGTGGCTTGTGGTCCGCTGGTCCGTTCCAGCTATCACGCTGATCGCCAGGCGCTGGCGGCCGGCGCCGCGCAGCCGTCGCAAGGGAACCGCTAACCGGATTTCAGAGGAGGACGCAAATGGAAGCCGCACACAAGCCGCTCTACAAGTCGCTTTATTTCCAGGTGATCGTCGCCATCGTGCTCGGCGTCCTGCTCGGCCACTTCTACCCCGAGACGGGTTCGGCGATGAAACCCCTGGGCGACGCCTTCATCAAGCTGATCAAGATGATCATCGCGCCGATCATCTTCTGCACGGTCGTCGTCGGCATTGCCGGCATGGAGGACATGAAAAAGGTCGGCAAGACCGGGGGCTACGCGCTGCTCTATTTCGAGGTTGTCAGCACCATCGCGCTCGTCGTCGGGCTCACGATCGTGAATATCATGCAGCCGGGATCCGGCATGAACATCGATCCAGCGTCGCTCGATACAAAGGGAATCGCGGCGTACACCAAGCCAGGACAGATGCAGAGCACGACGGATTTCCTGCTGAATGTCATTCCCAGCACGATCGTGGATGCGTTCGCGAAGGGGGAGATCCTCCAGGTGCTGCTGATCGCGGTCCTGTTCGGCTTCTGCCTGCACAATTTCGGCGGCAGAGGAACGCTGGTGTTCGACCTCATCGAAAAACTCTCCCACGTACTGTTCGCGATCGTCGGCGTCATCATGAAAGTGGCCCCGATCGGTGCGTTTGGGGCAATGGCGTTCACCATCGGCAAGTATGGAGTCGGATCGCTGGTCGCGCTCGGCAAGCTGATGGGCACGTTCTACGTGACCTGCCTGCTGTTCATCCTGGTCGTGCTGGGCCTGATCGCGAAGATGCATGGCTTCAACATCCTGAAATTCATTCGTTACATCAAGGAGGAGCTGCTGATCGTGCTGGGAACGTCCTCATCGGAAACCGTGCTGCCGCGAATGATGGCGAAGATGGAGAATCTCGGCGTGAAGAAATCGACCGTGGGCCTTGTCATCCCGACCGGATACTCGTTCAACCTGGACGGGACGTCGATCTACCTCACGATGGCGGCGGTATTCATCGCGCAGGCGACCAACACGCCGATGACGCTCACGCAGCAGCTCACGCTGCTGTTCGTCCTGCTGTTGACGTCCAAGGGCGCGGCAGGGGTCACTGGCAGCGGGTTCATCGTGCTCGCGGCCACGCTGTCGGCGGTGGGCAACGTACCCGTCGCGGGCCTGGCCCTGATCCTCGGGATCGATCGCTTCATGTCGGAGGCGCGGGCGTTGACGAACCTGATCGGCAATGGCGTCGCGACGGTGGTCGTGGGCAAATGGTGCGGCGACCTCGACCAGGCCCGGATGCGGCGTGTGCTCGACAACGAAACCGAGGAAGACGCGGAAGACCCGGAGAAGATCCTGGATGCGGTGGAACAGCACATGGCCACCAAGGCAGCGTAGCCCGTGGAGTACCCCAAGGCTTCACTGGGAAGCCAAGGCGCGGCGAGCGAAGAGCATTCGGTGCAATCGACCGACGATGCAACCGCGACCGTGCCGCGCCCCGGGACCCTGCATCGGATCGTGGTCGTCGGCGGGGGCGCTGGTGGCCTCGAACTTGCCACGCGCCTGGGCGACCGGCTCGGCAAGCGCAGCAGGGCGCACGTCACGCTGGTCGAAAAGGCGCGAACGCATTTCTGGAAGCCGCATCTGCACGAAGTTGCCGCTGGCAGCATGGATATTGGCGTCTACGAGACCAACTACCTGGCGCAGTCGCATTGGCACTACTTCCGATACCGCGTCGGTGAGATGGTCGGTCTGGACCGGAAGCAGCGCCTGGTCACGGTTGCGCCGTTTGTCGACGAGGATGGCGACCAGGTGACGCCCCAACGCCAGTTCTCCTACGACACGTTGGTCATGGCCGTCGGCAGCCTGACCAACGATTTCGGTACTCCGGGTGCGAAGGAGCACGCGATCTCGCTCGAGACGCCGGTCCAGGCGGAACGGTTCCATCGGCGGCTGGTGAACGCGTACATCCGTGCCCATGCGCAGCCGGGGTCGCTGCGTCCGGAACAGCTGCAGGTCGCGATCATCGGCGCAGGCGCCACAGGCGTCGAGCTCGCCGCGGAGCTTCACAACACGACGCGCACGTTGGTGTCGTATGGCCTCGACCGCATCGATCCGGAAAAGGACATGAAGCTGATCTTGATCGAGGCCGCCGACCGGATCCTGCCGGCGTTGCCGCCGCGCCTGTCGGATGCAGCGACCAAGCTGCTCGCAAAGCTCAACGTGAACGTGCGCACCTCCGCGCGCGTGGCCGAGGTCATGCCCGACGGTGTGCGGCTCGCGACTGGAGAGATCATTCCGGCCGAGCTGGTCGTCTGGGCCGCCGGGGTAAAGGCACCCGACTTCCTCAAGGACATCGACGGGCTGGAGACCAATCGCATCAATCAGCTGGTGGTGCTGCCGACGCTGCAAACGACGCGCGACGAGAATATTTTCGCCATCGGCGATTGCGCCGCCTGCCCGTGGCTCGGCAAGGAAGGCGCCCAGGTACCGCCTCGTGCGCAGTCCGCCCACCAGCAAGCATCGCACATGGTGAAACAGATCCAGAACCGACTGCATCACAAACCTCTGCGACCGTGGCGCTACCGCGACTTCGGATCGCTCGTTTCACTCGGCGAGTACTCCGTCGTGGGAAACCTGATGGGCGGTCTCGCTGGCCGCAGTCTTTGGATCGAGGGTTGGTTCGCACGGATGATGTATCTGTCGCTGTACAAGATGCATGAGCTGGCGTTGCACGGATTCTGGAAGGTGACGCTCGATACTGCGGCGAGAATCATCACCCGGCGCACCGAGCCGCACGTAAAGCTTCACTGAACGGCGTTCCGCGGAGCGAGGTGAACAAGAGACATGCAGGAGCAGCCCATCCACAACAGGAGAGAAATGGCCATGGACGACGTTGTCATCGTAGCTGCGCTGAGGACCGGTGTAGGAAGATTCGGCGGGACGCTCGCGAAAACTCCCGCCTCGGACCTGGGTGCGCATGTCATCAAGGCCTTGCTCGCGAAGACCGGGATCAAGCCCGACCAGGTCTCCGAGGTCATCATGGGTCAGGTGCTCACCGCGGGGTGCGGGCAGAATCCCGCGCGACAGGCCTCCATTCGCGCTGGCGTTGCCGACACGGTGCCTGCGATGACCATCGGCAAGGTGTGCGGAAGCGGCCTCAAGGCCACGCATCTCGCGGCACAGGCGATCAAATGCGGCGACGCGGAAATCGTGATCGCGGGCGGGCAGGAAAACATGAGCGCGTCGGCGCACGTGTTGCCGGGATCGCGCGACGGGTTTCGCATGGGTGACGCGAAGTTGATCGACACGATGATCGTCGACGGGTTGTGGGACGTGTACAACCAGTATCACATGGGGACCACCGCCGAGAACGTCGCGAAAAAGTACGAGGTTTCCCGCCGCGAGCAGGACGAATTCGCCGCCGCCTCGCAGCAGAAGGCGGAAGCCGCGCAAAAAGCCGGCAAGTTCAAGGACGAGATCGTGCCATTCGAGATCGTATCCAAGAAGGGTACGACGGTCTTCGATGCGGATGAATTCATCAAGCACGGCACCACCGTCGAATCGCTCGCTGGATTGAGGCCCGCGTTCAGCAAGGACGGCACCGTCACCGCCGGCAACGCGTCGGGTTTGAACGACGGTGCGGCGGCCGTCGTCATGATGTCGGCCAGGAAGGCGAGCGAACTCGGCCTGAAGCCGCTTGCCAGGATCAAGGCATATTCGTCCGCAGGGATCGATCCCAAGATCATGGGCATGGGGCCCGTGCCGGCCAGCCAGCTGTGCCTCAAGAAGGCCGGCTGGACACCCCAGGATCTCGAACTCATGGAAATCAACGAAGCCTTCGCGGCGCAGGCCATCGGCGTCAACAAGCAGATGGGTTGGGACACCGCGAAGATCAACGTCAACGGCGGCGCCATTGCCATCGGCCACCCCATCGGTGCGTCGGGTTGCCGGATCCTGGTGACGCTGTTGCACGAAATGATTCGCCGCGACGCGAAGCGCGGTCTTGCCAGCCTGTGCATCGGTGGGGGGATGGGTGTCGCACTAGCCGTCGAGAGATAGGGCAGCACATGCCGTGAAGCCGCGAGTGGTTCGCCGACCGCGGGGGTTGTGCCTTCTGGGGAGAGAACATAGTATCGACCGACCGCAGCGTGTTTCGCAGCGCAGGCGCAAAAGCCAGGAGGCGGCGGCATCAAGTCCATTTCACCCGGCATGCTGCTTGGTCAGCCGCACCTTCCTCCTTGGGCGTGGGTCGCGGTGCTGTGTGCTGTCGTGGCCGGTCTCGGTATCGCCTGGACCTCCGCCGAGCGGATCGGAATCGAGCGGCTGCATGACGCCGGTGCCCACAAGCTCGATCTCTATGCGGCAAGCCTCGAGAGTGCGTTGGCGAAGTACGATTACCTGCCCGGCGTTGTTGCGCTCCGGCAGGAGGTCGTTGGGCTCCTGCGAACGCCCGCCGCCCCAGGCCTGCGGCAGAGTGTGAATCGGTACCTGTCCGAGGTGAACACCACGGCCCGCAGCGCCGTGCTCTACGTGCTCGATACCCACGGCCTCACGCTTGCCGCGAGCAACTGGAACGAGGAGGCGAGCTTTGTCGGGATGGACCTCTCCTATCGGCCCTACTTTCAAGACGCCGTCGAGCGCGGAACGGGACGCTTCTATGGTATCGGCACGACCAGCGGCAAGCCCGGTTTCTACTATTCGCAAGCCATCCGCGATCATGGCGAGGTGATCGGCGTCGCGGCGGTGAAAGTGAGCCTCGACCATGTCGAACAGGCATGGGCCGGTAGTGGTGACATAGCGCTCGTCGTCGATGCGAGCGGCGTCGTGTTCCTTGCATCCGATCCGGAATGG
>JANMYH010000011.1:0-6783 GCA_031381925.1 Burkholderiales bacterium
ATGGCGTTCATGGTCGCGGGCCGCAAGGTGCTCGAGCTGATGCACCTTTCCGAAACGGCGCTGTCCATCGCGGGTGGAGTCATCCTTTTCATGATCGCGATCCGCATGGTGTTCGCCCATCCCGAGGGCGCTTTCGGCCCGCAGGCGGTGGGCGAGCCGCTGATCGTGCCGCTCGCCGTCCCGCTGATCGCGGGCCCGTCGGCGCTCGCCACCGTGATGCTGCTCGCCACGCGCGAGCCGGGCAAGCTCGGCATGTGGGCGGTGGCGATCACCTCCACCATGGTGCTCGCCGCGATGATCCTGCTCGTGGGCGACAAGCTGCAGCGCTGGCTCGGCGATCGCGCGATGCAGGCGATCGAGCGCTTGATGGGGCTGGTGCTCACCGCGATCGCGGTCGAGATGCTGCTCGGCGGGATCCGGGAGTTCGTGGAGGGGTTGAAATGAGCAAGGCCTTCACGCGCGAGAACGACGACGCCCCCGAAGAGGAATTCGACGACGAAGAGCAGAACCCGATCCCTCCCGGTTCGAAGAACTACAGGACCCCGGACGGCTGGCGGCGCATGCGCGACGAGGTCTCGTGGCTGGTGAAGACCGAGCGCCCGCAGGTGACCTCCGTCGTGTCGTGGGCCGCGAAGCTCGGCGATCGCTCGGAGAATGCCGACTACCAGTACGGCAAGAAGCGGCTGCGCGAGATCGATCGCCGCATCCGCTACCTCACCAAGCGCCTCGAGGCGGCGGAAGTCGTCGATCCCGCCACGCGCGAGGAGACCGACCAGGTGTTCTTCGGCGCCACGGTCAGCTATGCGATGTCGGATGGGCGCGAGCAGACGGTGCGCATCGTGGGCATCGACGAGATGGACGCGAGCCAGCACCACGTGAGCTGGATCTCGCCGATCGCCCGCGCGCTCATCAAGGCGCGCGAGGGCGACACCGTCACGCTGCACACGCCGGGCGGCTCCGAGGAGCTCGAGATCCTCGAGGTGCGCTACGAAGCCATCCCCATGGCTGCGTTCGAGAAGCCGCAGAACGGCTGGACGCCCAACGCGAAATAGGTGCCAGACCCCAGTTTTTCTAGAGGATTCGCTTGCGGATCTGGGTGACGGCGATTTCGGCGATGACCACGACGGCGAAGATGGCGAAGAGGACCATCGCCACCCGGTCCCACTGGAAGAGATTCATCGCGGTGTCGAGGGCCATGCCGATGCCCCCGGCGCCCACGAGCCCCAGCACTGCCGATTCCCGCACGTTGATATCCCAGCGGAAGAGGGCGATCGACCAGAATGCGGGTTCGACCTGCGGCCAGTAGCCCCAGGCGAAGCGCGATCGCCACGGCGCTCCGCTCGCCTCGAGCGCTTCGATCGTGCCGCGGTGGGACTCCTCGAGCGCCTCCCCGAAGAGCTTGCCGACGAAACCGATCGAGCGGAACGCGATCGCGAGCGTGCCGGCCAGCGCGCCGGGGCCGAAGATCGCCACGAAAAGCAGCGCCCAGACGAGCGAATTCACCGAGCGGCTCGCCACCAGGATCAGCTTGGCGAGGTAGTTGAGCGGCTTGAACGGCACCACGTTGTGGGCTGCCATCACCCCCACCGGCAGCGCCATCGCCACTGCGAGGATCGTTCCCAGGGTCGCGATGTGCAGCGTCTCCACCAGCGAGTCGTGTACGCCGCGCGGGTAATGCGCCCAGGCGATGGGCCACATGCGCTTGAAGAGGTCCTGCATCTGCGCCGGCGCGTCGATGAGGAACTCGGGAATCACCTCCACCGAGCGCGCCGAGGCGACGATCCCGGCCACCAGCGCGAGATAGATGGCGAAGCGCGCGATTCGCTGGCGGGGGGTGAAGCGCTTCCAGGTGCGCGTGCCGGCCCCATCGAACACCATGCTCATTCCTCCTCCACCTTGCCGCGCGCGAGGAACACGCCCCGCACCCAGGCCGCGAGCACCTCGCCGGCGAAGATGAGGCCGATGATCGACAGCAGGATCGCCGCCACGAAGTCGTAGTCGAAGCGCTGGAATGCCGAGAAGAGCGTTCCGCCGATGCCGCCCGCCCCGACGATCCCGACCATGGTGGAATTGCGCAGGTTCGAATCGAGCTGGTAGGTGGCGAAGCCGATGAAGCGCCCGAACACCTGCGGCATCACGCCAAAGGTGATCACGTTCAGGAACGAGGCGCCGGTGGCACGCACCGCCTCCACCTGCTTCAGCGAGATCTCTTCGATCGCCTCGGCGAAGAGCTTGCCGATGAAGCCCACCGAGCCCACGACCAGCGCGCAGATTCCCGCGATCGCCCCGAAACCCACCGCCTTCACGAACACGATGGCGACGATCACGGGGTGGAAGGAGCGGGCCAGCGCTATCAGCGCTCGCGCCGGCCAGCTCACCCACGGTGGCATCAGGTTGCGCGCGGCGAGGAGCCCGATGGGCAGCGCGATCAGGATGCCGATGAACGAGGCGAGCACCGCGATCTGCAGCGACTCGAGGAGCCCGTTGGCCAGCGAGTCGGGTTGGGCGATCCGCGGCGGGATCATCCGTGCGATGAAGCGCGCGCCGTTATCCAGGCCCGTCACGAAGCGCGGCCAGCTGAAGTCGAGCCGCGCCAGGGCGTACGCAACGTAGGCCGCGAGCGCGACCCACCCCAGGCGGAAGCCCCACCGGGGCGCGATCACGCGAGCCAGGACTCTCCCCCGTAGATCGAGCGCAGCTGCGGGTCGGTCAGGCCCGCCGGCGGGCCGTCGTAGACGACCTTCCCGAGGGACATCCCGACGATCCGGTCGGCAAAGCGCCGCGCGAGCTCGACGTCGTGCATGTTCACGATGACTGCAAGCCGGTGCTCGCGCCCGACGTTGCGCATGAGCTCCATGATCTCCACCGACGTCTTGGGGTCGAGAGACGACGTGGGCTCGTCGGCGAGCAGCAACCGCGGCTGCTGCATCACCGCGCGGGCGATGCCCACCCGCTGGCGCTGCCCTCCGGACAGGGCATCGGCGCGCTGGTTGGCGAATCCCGCGAGGCCCACCTGGTCGAGGAGCTCAAAGGCGCGGTCGATATCGGCGGGCGGGAAACGGCGCAGCCACGCCTTGAACGCGGGCACGTATCCGAGCCGCCCCGACAGCAGGTTCTCCATCACCGTGAGGCGTTCCACGAGGTTGTACTCCTGGAATACCATGCCGATCTCGCGCCGCGCCTCGCGAAGCTCGCGCCCGTGCAGCCGCGCGATGTCGCGACCCCCGAAGAGGATCTCGCCCGCGGTCGGATCCACCAGGCGGTTCACGCAGCGCAGCAGCGTCGACTTGCCGGTGCCCGACGGGCCGATCACCGCGGTCAGGCCGGCCGGCGCGAACTCGAGGTCGATGCCGTCGAGGACGCGCTTGCCGCGCACGTATTCCTTGACCAGCCCCCGGACGGCGAGGGCGCTCCCTCCCCCCGGGGTCCCCTCTGGGGCCAGTCTCGACATCAGGGGGCCGGGGCGTGGGTCATTTCTTCGCGGCCTCTGCGCGCGCCTTTTCCCTGTCGAATGCCGCCCGGTTGTACGCCTGGCCGCTTTCGGAAGCCACGCGCCGCACGATCTCCCAGTCGCGCTTGAAGTCGATCGGCAGCCACCGGTCCGCGCCCTGGAACCCCTTCTGCATGTCGGCGGGATAGCGGAACGCATAGGTGCACTCGCGGATCTTCTGCTGCAACGCCGGCGCCAGGTCGTGGGCCATCGACAGCCCCCCCGGCGCGAAGTTGGGGCTCTTCCAGATGATGCGGAAGTCGTCCATCTTCACCACGCCGCGCTCGGCCATGCGAACCAGCAGGTCGTGGGCGATCGGCGCCGCGTCGTAGTCCCCGTTCGCCACGCCCATGATGGAATTCTCGTGCTTGCCCGAGAACACCACGTTGTAATCCTTCTCGGGAACGAGGCCTTCGGCGGGGAAGAGCGCGCGCGGCGCGAGGTTTCCAGAGTTCGACGAGGGCGAGGTGTGCGCGACCTTCCTGCCTTTCAGGTCCGCGAGCTTCTGGTACGGGCTCGCCTTCTTCACGATCATCCAGAGCTGGTAACCCTGGGGCCCCGAGGCGTCGCCGCGGATGCCGAAGGGAAGCGCGCCGGCCACGTTGACCGCGAACGCGGTGTCGCCCGAGGACATGGTGCCGATGTGCATCCGCCCGGAGCGCATCGCCTCGATGGCGGCGGCGCTCGAGTACACATCGTAGTAGCGCACCTTGCGGCCGGTGCATTGGGCAAGGTGGTCGACGTAGGGCTGCATCAGCTTGTTGAACACCGCCGGGTCGTCGAGCGGCGAGTTGGTGAAGAACAGGGTCTCCGGATCCTTCAGCCGCCTCGCGTCCCGGGGCGTGTCGGCGAGCAGGTCGCCGTCCTCGTCGCAGAAGAGCGTGTCCAGGTCGCCGCGGCTGCGGCAGGCATCCTGCGCGGCCGCGGGCCATGCCGCGAGCAACGCAGTGGCGAGCACGACTCGAAGGCGCGCGGGAGCCATGCTACTTCTTCCCTTCGGCGGCCTTTTTCTTCGCTTCCTCCTCGCGCCGGGTCTCCTTCTCGTAGGCGGCCTTGTTGAACTTGTCCCCGCCGGCCTCGGCGACGTCGCGCACCACGGCCCAATGCTCCTTGTAGTTGATCGGGAAGAAGCGGTCGGCGCCGTCGAAGGCTTTCTTCATCTCGTCGTTGAAGCGGTAGTCGTAGAAGCACTTGAGCATCCTGTCGCGGAGCGCCGGTTCGAGGTCGTGCGCGTAGGCGAAGGACGACGTCGGGAACTTGGCGCTGCGATAGATCACGCGGTAGTCGCTCTCCTTGATCTGGCCCCGCACCCCCATGCGGTGAAAGACGTCGGAGGCCACGGCGCCGGCGTCGTAGTCGCCGGTGCCCACGCCCAGGATCGACTGGTCGTGCTTGCCGGAGAAGATGATCTTGTAGTCCTTGTCAGGGGTGAGGCCTTCCTTCGGGAAGAGCGCCATCGGGGCCATGTGGCCGGAATTGGAGGACGGGGCCGTGTGCGCGACTTTCCTGCCCTTCAGGTCCGAGAGCTTCTGGAACGGGCTCGAGGCCTTGACCACCACGATGAGGTTGTAGCCCTGGTAGTCCTTCTCGAAGCCCTTGATGCCGAAGGGCACGGCGCCGGCGATGTTGACGGCGAATGCCGTGGGCCCGGTGGAAAAGCCCCCCACGTGCAGGCGCCCCGATCGCATCGCCTCGATTTCCGCGGCGTTGGACTGGACCTGGTAGAACACCACGCGCTTGCCGGTGCACTGCGCGAGGTGGTCGGTGAACGGCTTGAAGATCTTCTCGTATACCGCAGGATCCTCCACCGGCGTGTACGTGAATACCAGGGTGGAGGGGTTCTTCAGCTTCTTCGCGTCCTTGGGTGTGTCGGCGACCATGTCGCCGTTGTCGTCGCAGTACATCGCGTCGAGGTCGCCGCGGTTGCGGCAGTCCTGGGCGAGGGCGGCGGTGGCGAGCCCCGCCGCGGCGAGCGCGAACGCCCGGTTGAAGATCGTTCTCATGGAAAGTTCCTCCTTGAATGGGCGGCGGGCGCGTTTTCGGGCGATTGTACAATGGACCCATGAAGCTTCCCCTCGCATTCGTCGCTCGCGCGCTGCTCTGCGCGGCCTGCGCCGGCGCATCGCTTGCGGCCCCGGCCCAGTCGCAATCCTCGCCCCGGCATTTCCTCTGGGAAGTCGCCTCGATGTCCAACCGCGCCTACCTCTTCGGTACCGTGCACGCCGGCAAGAAGGACTGGTATCCGCTCCCCCAGATCGTGGAGGACGCCTTCGCCGATTCCAAGGTGCTGGTGGTGGAAGCCGATGTGACCAACGTGGCGGCGATGGAGAAAACCACGCCCGCGATGACCTATGCGCCGCCCGACTCGCTCGGCAAGCACGTGCCGCCCGAGGACTACGAGCGCTTCCGCAAGCAGCTCGTGCGCCACCGGATCCCCGAGGACCAGATCGCGCAGCTCAAGCCCTTCATGGCGGTCTCGGTGCTGGTCTTCAGCGAGTGGGCGCGCCAGGGATACGTGGCCCAGTTCGGGGTCGACTCGTACCTGATTCGCAAGGCTCGCGCGGAATTCAAGAGCGTGGTCGAGATCGAAGGGGTCGACACGCAGGTGAGGCTCATGGACTCGCTCACCGAGGCCGACCACCGCCAGATCTTCGCTGGGACGCTGAAGGCGCTCGAGGCGGGGATCACCAGCGAGCAGATCACCGGGATGGTGAACGCCTGGCAGTCGGGCGAGCCGGGCCTCATGCTCGAGATCGCGCAGCGCTACAACGAGAACGTGCCCGGCGCGAAGGAGTTCGAGGAGAAGTTCGTCTGGTCGCGCCACGAGGCGATGGCGCAGAAGATCGAGGGCTACATGAACGACACCAGGGATCGCCACTTCATCGCGGTGGGAAGCCTGCACCTGGCGGGACCGAGGGGCCTGGTCGAGGTGCTGCGCAAGCGCGGCTACATCGTGAGGCAGCGGTGACCCCCGCCATCCCGCGCGCCGGCGGGCGCCTGCTGGTCGAGCAGCTCCTGGTGCACGGCGCGGACTGCGCCTTCACCGTGCCCGGCGAGAGCTTCCTGCCGGTGCTCGACGCATTTTACGACGTGCAGGACAAGCTCAAGCTCATCGTCTGCCGCCACGAAGCGGGCGCCGCCAACATGGCCGAAGCCTACGGCAAGCTCACCAATCGCCCGGGCCTGTGCTTCGTCACGCGCGGGCCCGGTGCCACGCAAGCGTCGGTGGGCGTGCACACCGCGTTCCAGGATTCCACGCCGATGATCCTTTTCATCGGCGACGTGGGCAGCGA
>JANMYH010000013.1:0-6551 GCA_031381925.1 Burkholderiales bacterium
TACGGCTCGTTCGAGGATTTCCTCGCCGCGCTCTCCCACGACAAGCGCAAGAAGATCCGCCAGGAAAGGAAGCGCGTGGCCGATGCGGGCGTGAGCCTGCGGCGCGCCACCGGGCGTGAAGCCACCGCCGCCGATTGGGACTTCTTCACCGCGTGCTACCGGCGCACCTACCGCGAGCACCGCTCGACGCCCTACCTCACGCGCGCTTTCTTCGGAATGATCGCCGAGCGGATGCCCGACAACGTGCTGCTGGTGATCGCCGAGCGCGACGGCACGCCGATCGCTGCCGCCCTCGACCTCTTCGGCGGCGGCGTGCTCTACGGGCGCTACTGGGGCTCCACCGAGTACGTGCCCGGGCTCCACTTCGAGGCGTGCTATTACCAGGGGCTCGAATTCTGCATCGAGCGCGGCATCGCCCTCTTCGAGGGTGGCGCGCAGGGCGAGCACAAGCACGCCCGCGGTTTCCTGCCCGAGACGACGCGCTCCTTCCACTGGCTCGCCCATCCCGCCTTCAACAAGGCCGTCGACGAGTACCTGGGGCGCGAGGGCGAAAACATCGCCGCCTATGTGGACGAGCTGAACGACCGCTCGCCCTTCAAGAAATAAAACCGGGGACAGACCACGATTTCCGAGCGGGATCGGCTCCCCGCCACCAGCGGTAATCGTGGTCTGTCCCCGGTTTTACTTCCAGGCGGCGGCGAATTGCGTCCAGTGCGGCGATTGCTGCTCCGCGAGCCAGGCGCGGAAGAGCGCGACCTCCTTGTCGTAGGCCGCGGGATCTAGGAGGCCACGGATCAGCTGGAAGCGCTGGAAGACGAGATACGTATTGGCAACGTCGGTCTCGCAATAGTCGCGGATCGCCGCGATCTCCCCGCGCTTCCATGCGCCATACACCTGCGAGCCGTCCATGCCGAGCTTGCCGGGCAGCCCGCAGAGTTGCGCGATGTCGTCGAGCGGTGCCCAGGCGCGGTTCTGGTAGCCGGCGAGCACGTCCATCAGGTCGGTGTGGCGCGCGTGGAACCGGCTCAGGTAGTTGTTCCACTTGAAGTCCTTGTTGTTGTCGCCGGTGTCCCAGTAGCAACAGCCGGGAATCCCGTGGAAAAGCGCGCGATAGTGCAGCACCGGCAGGTCGAACCCGCTGCCGTTCCACGACACGAGCTGGGGCGTGTACTTCTCGAGGCCGTCGAAGAATCGCTGCACGATCTCGCGCTCGCCGTCCTGGGTCGCGCCGAGGGACCACACGCGCACGCCGTCGTTGCTGCGCAGCACGCACGAGATCGCCACGACGCGCTGCAGGTGCGCGGGCAGGAAGTCGTTGCCCGTGGCCTGGCGCCTGCGTTGTGACGCGAGGTCCACCACCGCCCCGTCGCTCACCTCGGCACCGAGCTCCCACACGCGCCTCAACCCCTCGACGTCGGGGATCGTCTCGATGTCGAACACCAGGATCGGAGTCAAGGCTCGCTCAGGCGGGGAAGACGCCGGTGGAGAGGTAGCGGTCGCCGCGGTCGCACACGATGTGCACGATGACCGCGTCCTTCACCTCGGCGGATACCCGGAGCGCCGCCGCTAGCCCGCCGCCCGAGGAGATTCCCGCGAAGATGCCTTCCTCGCGCGCGAGGCGCCGGGTGCAGTCCTCGCTCTCCTCCTGCGAAACCTCGATCACCCGGTCCACGCGCGTGCGCTCGAAGATCTTCGGCAGGTACGCCTCGGGCCATTTCCGGATGCCGGGCACCGAGGCGCCGTCCTTCGGCTGCACGCCGATCACCTGGATCGCGGGATTCTTCTCCTTGAAGAAGCGCGAGCACCCCATGATCGTGCCGGTGGTGCCCATGGTGGCCACGAAGTGCGTGACCTTGCCGCCGGTGTCGCGCCAGATTTCCGGCGCGGTGCCGACGTAGTGCGCGAGCGGATTGTCGGGATTGGCGAACTGGTCGAGGATCGTGCCCTCGCCGCCGTCGCGCATGCGCTCCGCGGTATCGCGCGCGAGCTCCATGCCGCCCTTCTCCGGGGTCAGGACGAAGCGCGCACCGAACGCGGCCATGGTCTGGCGACGCTCGATCGACAGGTGCTCGGGCATCACCAGCACCATGCGGTAGCCACGCATCGCGGCCGCCATCGCGAGCGCGATGCCGGTGTTGCCGCTGGTGGCCTCGATCAGGCAGTCGCCAGGGCGGATCTCGCCCCGGCGCTCCGCGCCCATCACCATCGAGAGCGCCGGACGGTCCTTCACCGAGCCCGCGGGGTTGTTGCCCTCGAGCTTGGCGAGCAGCGCATTGTTCGTCTTCCCGGGGATGCGCTGCAGCCGGACGAGGGGGGTGTTGCCGACGAAGTGTCCGAGTGTCAGGTTCATGGTGTAAACAAAAGCCCCGCGCGCGGCGGGGCTTCCTGGACGGCGAAGATGAAGCTTACTTCTTCTTTTCAACTTCCTTCTTGGCGTCTGCTTCGGCCTTGGCTTTCGCCTTTTTCTCGTCGAGCTTGGCGTCCTTCATGTCGGCCTTCGCGCCAGCATCCAGTTTCGCCTTCTTGGCATCCGCGGCCGCGTCAGCCTTCGCCTTCTTCGCGTCGGCATCGGCCTTGGCTTTCGCCTTCTTCTCGTCGGCGGCGGCTTTCGCCTTGGCCTTCTTCTCGTCGGCGTCGGCCTTCGCCTTGGCCTTCTTCTCGTCGGCGTCGGCCTTCGCCTTGGCTTTCTTCTCCTCGGCGCTGGTCATGGCGCTGGATTTCTTGTCGTCGACCTTGGCCTTGGCATCGGCCTTCTTGTCTTCGGCCTTCATCTTGGCGTCGGCCTTCGGGGCGGGTGCGGGCTTCGCATCGGCCTTCGGGGCGGCAGCCGCCTTCGGCGCGGCAGCAGGCGCGGGATCGGCGGGCTTGGGCATCGTCGACGACCCGGTCAATGCGATGTCCTTGCGGATCTTCTCGTACGTCGCCTCGCCGATGCCATCGACGTTCTTGATTTCCTCGAGGCGCTTGAACGAGCCGTTCTTCTTCCGATAGTCGATGATGGCCTGGGCCTTCACCGGCCCGATGCCGTCTAGGGCCTCGAGCATTTCCTTGGTGCCGGAATTGATGTTCACCGCGGCGAGCGAGAGGCCGGCATAGGCCATCAGCGCCGCGAACAGCAATGCGATTCGTTTCATGGTTCTCCCTTTTGTGTGCAGCGTTGGTTGTTCGTCGGGTACTGCAAGACAGCTTCGAGGGCCCTTCCCGGTCCGTCAAAACAGCGTTGATTATACGGGGTTTTTGCCAGGCCGCAGAACTTCGAGGCGGGCATCGTCGAAACACGCGCGGCCGGTTCCACGCAGGAACACCCCGACCTCGACAGTTTGCGCGTTCTCCGGAACCTCGAACTCGACCGATTGGGATTCCCACGACGTGGATCCCTTCACGAGCTTCTGGTGCGTCTGCAGCGGCGCGTCGGTGCGCCGCACCTGCGCCCACGGCCCCGCGCCCGCCCCGACCACGCCGGTCAGGCGCAAATCGACAGAGAAACGCAGGCGCGCGCCGTGCAGCGACCGCTCGAAGCTGCCCTGGGTCACGAGAGCCCACGGCTCCCTCTTCACCGCCTCCACGCAGAAGCTGCGGCGACCCTCGGAGACGTCGACGAAGAATCGAAACGAATCCGGGTCGTTGTGCGTGGTGCAGTTCCAACCGGCGGCGCACCGCGCCCCGCGCACCGCCTCGAGCTCGAATCCGGGGTTGCGAAGCGCGGGGAATTTGGGAGGAGCGGGAGGCGCCGCCTGTGCAACCGGCGGCGCGGGCCTTGCGACGGGCGCTTCTGCGGGCGCGGCGCAGCCCGACACGATCAAGGCCACGGCAATCGCCGGCCCCGCGATTCGAGTCATGGGGTTCCCCCGGCCTTCAACTGGTGCTCCACATAACGCCCGACACCTTCGGACACGGTGAGAAAGGGATCGCGGTATCCCGCGGCGCGCAGCTGGGTCATGTCAGCCTCGGTGTAGCTCTGGTATTTGCCGATCAATCCCGGCGGGAAGGCGATGTACTCGATCACGCCGGCGTCCTTGAGCTGCGCAAGCGTCATCTCGCCCTCGCCCCGCGTTCGCCGCACCGCGTTGATCGTGGCACACGCGACGTCGTTGAAAGTCTCGGCGCGGCCGGTGCCGACGTTGAAGACGCCGGACGATTCCGGATGGTCGAGGAAGAAGAGGTTCACCGCCACGACGTCGTCCACGGACACGAAGTCGCGCGCCTGCTCGCCCGGGCCGAACCCGTCGCTGCCCTCGAAAAGACGGACCTTTCCCTGCGCCCGGTACTGGTTGAGGAAGTGAAACGCCACCGACGCCATGCGCGCCTTGTGGGCCTCGCGCGGGCCGTAGACGTTGAAATAGCGGAAGCCCGCGACCTGCGCGGTGGCCGAAGGCAGGCGGCGGCGCACCACCTGGTCGAACAGGAATTTCGAGTACCCGTACACGTTGAGCGGGGCCTCGTGGCTGCGTGACTCGGTGAACACGCGGCCCGCACCGTAAACCGAGGCGGAGGATGCGTAGATGAACGGGATGGCGCGCTCCTGGCACCAGTCGAGGAGGTCGAGCGAATAGCGGTAGTTGTTCTCCATCATGTAGCGCCCGTCGGTCTCCATCGTGTCGGAGCACGCGCCCTGGTGGAGAACCGCGGAGAACCCGCCCTCGAGGCCGCCGCGCAGCATGTCGATGAAGTCGCGCTTGTCGATGTAGTCGGCGATCTCGAGGTCGGCCAGGTTCGCGACCTTGTCGGCGCGCGATAGGTTGTCGACCGCGACGATATCGGTCTCGCCGCGCGCGTTCAGCGCCTTCACGAGGTTGGAACCGATGAACCCGGCGGCGCCGGTCACGATGAGGGCCATGGGCTTCTTCAGGGGCTGGTTGAGAGGCTCGCCTCGAGCTCCTCGCGGCGAGCCACCGCGGTGCCGAGTTTGCCGACGACGATCCCGGCGGCGTGGTTCGCCACGCGCATCGCCGCGTGCAGGTCGGAGCCCGCGGCCACCATCAGCGCGAGCACCCCGATCACGGTGTCTCCCGCTCCACTCACGTCGAAAACCTCGCGCGCCCGCGTCGGCTCGTGCCAGGTCTCCTTCGCCGTGAAGAGCGACATGCCCTCCTCGCTGCGGGTCACGATGAGGCCATCGAGCTCGAGATCGGAGCGCAGCTTCTGCGCCCGGCGCACCAGGTCCGCTGCGTCGCTCCAGCGGCCCGCGACCTCGCGGAACTCGGCGCGGTTGGGCGTGAGGAGCGTCGCCCCGCGATAACGCTCGTACTCGTGGCCCTTCGGATCGACCAGCACCGGCTTGCCGCGGCGGCGCGCGACCTCGATCATGCGGCTCACGTGCGCGAGCCCCCCCTTGCCGTAATCCGACAGAACCACCGCGTCGACGCCATCGATCTGGCGCTCGAAATCGTCCAGCTTGGCCGCGAGTGCCTCGTGGCTCGGGGCGCGCTCGAAATCGATGCGCAGGAGCTGCTGCTGCTGGCCGATCACGCGCAGCTTGACCGTGGTCGAGAGCTCCGCGTCGCGGTGCAGCGAGGCCTGCACGCCCTCGCCTTCGAGGAGTCGCTCGAGGGAGGCACCCGCCTCGTCGTTGCCGATCACCGACAGCAGCGTGGCCCTGCCCTTCAGCGCCGTGATGTTGCGGGCCACGTTGGCGGCACCTCCGGGGCGCTCCTCGGTCTTGCGCACCAGCACCACCGGCACCGGCGCCTCGGGCGAGATGCGGTTCACGTCGCCGAACCAGTAGCGATCGAGCATGACATCGCCCACCACGAGCACGCGCGCGAGAGAGAAGTCCGGGAGCTTCATCTCAACGCGAGTCGCGCCCGATGGCGTGGTACTCGAGCCCGTGGCCACGGACCACCGCGGGCTCGTAGAGGTTGCGCCCGTCGAATATCACCGGCGCCTTCAAGGTGCGCTTGAGCTCCGCGAAGTCGGGGCTTCGGAAGGCCTTCCATTCGGTCATGATCACCAGCGCGTCCGCGCCCTTGACGGCGTCCATCGCGGTTTCGGCGAAGGACACGCGCGCGTCACCGTCATAGATGTGGCGCGCCTCCGGCATGGCGACGGGATCGTACGCAGTCACGGAGGCGCCACGCTCGGTCAACGCCTTGATGACCACGCGGCTGGGGGCCTCGCGCATGTCGTCGGTGTTGGGCTTGAAGGCGAGGCCCCACACGGCGAAGCGCTTGCCCGCCAGGTCCTTCCCGAAACGCCGCTCCACCTTTTCGGCGACCACGCCCTTCTGGCGCTCGTTGGCCTCCTCGACCGCGCGGACGACCTTGAGGTCGAGGCCGTTCTCCTGCGCGGTGCGCAGCAGCGCCGACACGTCCTTGGGGAAGCACGACCCGCCGAATCCCGCGCCGGGATACAGGAAGTGGTAGCCGATGCGCGGGTCCGAGCCGATGCCGACGCGCACATGCTCGATGTCCGCGCCGAGCTTCTCCGCCAGGAGCGCCAGCTCGTTCATGAACGAGATGCGCGTGGCCAGCATCGCGTTGGCGGCGTACTTGGTGAGCTCCGCCGAGCGGATGTCCATCACCTGCAGGCGCTCGTGGTTGCGCTGGAACGGC
>JANMYH010000089.1:0-17228 GCA_031381925.1 Burkholderiales bacterium
TGGGCCTCGAACTCGAAGTACGCGTTCATCGGCGCCATGCGCGCCACGGCGCAGATGGTGTCCTACGAGCTCGCCATGGGCTTCGCCCTCGTCGGAGCGCTCATGGCCGGGCAGAGCATGCGGCTGTCGGAGATCGTCGCGCGCCAGGACGGCAACTACGGTTTCCTCGAGTGGTTCTGGCTGCCGCTCTTCCCGCTCTTCATCATCCACTACATCGCGGGGCTCGCCGAGACCAACCGCCATCCCTTCGACGTGGCCGAGGGCGAGAGCGAGATCGTGGCCGGCTTCCACGTCGAGTACTCCGGAATGATGTTCGCGGTGTTCTTCCTCGCCGAGTACGCGAACATGATCCTCATCTCGTTCATCTCGTCGCTGGTCTTCATGGGCGGCTGGCTCTCGCCCTTCAATTTCGCGTTCCTGCGCGATGCGGGTGCGCCGCTCACGTGGCTCGCCGCCCCGGGCATCTGGTGGCTGCTCGCCAAGGTCGCGTTCCTGATGTTCGTGTTCCTCTGGGTGCGCGCCTCCTTCCCGCGTTATCGATACGACCAGATCATGCGGTTGGGCTGGAAGGTGTTCATCCCCATCACCCTCATCTGGATCGCAGTGGTCGGCGTGCTGATGATGGAGCCCATCGCCAGCAGCTTCCCGTTCTCGATCTGGTTCCAGAAATCGCCATGATGAGCCGCGTGCGCGACCTCGCCTCGAGCCTGCTCCTCACCGAGCTGGTGAAGGGCCTCGCCCTCACCGGCCGGCACCTCTTCAAGCGGAAGGTCACCGTCATGTACCCCGAGGAGAAGACGCCCAAGAGCGCGCGCTTCCGCGGGCTGCACGCGCTGCGCCGATACCCGAACGGGGAGGAGCGCTGCATCGCCTGCAAGTTGTGCGAGGCGGTCTGCCCGGCGCTGGCGATCACCATCGAGAGCGAGCAGCGCGAGGACGGCACGCGCCGCACCACGCGCTACGACATCGACCTGGTGAAGTGCATCTACTGCGGCTTCTGCGAGGAGAGCTGCCCGGTGGACTCGATCGTCGAGACCCACCTGCACGAGTTCCACTTCGAGTCGCGCGGCGAGACGACCTACACCAAGTCGATGCTGCTCGCGATCGGCGACCGGTACGAGGACGAGATCGCCGCCGCGCGGGGCGAGGCCGCGCGTTTCCGCTGACCATGGTCGAGGAACGAGCCGACAACAACCCACAATGACCTTTCCCCTCCTTCTCTTCTACGCCTTCGGCGCGGTGCTCCTCGGGGCGGCGCTGGCCGTGATCCTGGTGCGCAACCCGGTGCATGCCGCGCTCTTCCTGGTGCTCGGGTTCGTGAGCGCCTCGGCCCTCTGGCTGCTGCTCTACGCCGAATTCCTCGCCATGACGCTGGTGCTGGTGTACGTGGGCGCCGTGATGGTGCTGTTCCTCTTCGTGGTGATGATGCTCGACATCAACATCGACAAGCTGCGCGAGGGGTTCTGGGGCAACCTGCCGCTGGCCGCGCTCGTCGGCATCCTGATGGCGGGCGAGATGGTGCTGCTGCTGGTGCGCGGCTTCGCGGGGGAGAACGTCATGTCCCCGGGCGCGCCGCCGCCGGGCTTCTCCAACACCAAGGCGCTGGGCCAGGTCCTCTATACCGAATACGTGTTCGCCTTCGAGATCGCCGCGGTGATCCTGCTGGTCGCGATCGTGGCGGCCATCGCCATCACGCTGCGCACGCGCAAGGAGACCAAGTACCAGGATGCGCGCACGCAGCTTTCGGTCAAGCCCGGCGACCGGCTGCGGGTCGTGAAGATGAAGTCGGAAGGAAAGGGAGAGGGAGCAGCATGATCCCGCTCAACCACTTCCTGATCCTCGGCGCTCTCCTGTTCGCCATCGGCGTGGTCGGCATCTTCATGAACCGCAAGAACCTGATCATCCTGCTGATGGCGATCGAGCTGATGCTGCTCGCGGTGAACATGAACTTCATCGCCTTCGCGCATTACCTCGGCGACCTGTCGGGGCAGGTCTTCGTGTTCTTCATCCTGACGGTGGCCGCCGCCGAGTCGGCCATTGGCTTGGCGATCCTGGTGGCGCTCTTCCGCAACCTGCGCTCGATCAACGTCGACGACCTGGGGACATTGAAAGGATGATTGGGCCCCCGCCTGCGCGGGGGTGACAAGAGAAACCATGGACTTGATGACCCTTTCCTGCATCGCCGCGTTCACGCCCCTCGTGGGCGCGATCCTCGCGGGCTTCCTCGGCTGGAAGCTGGGGCGCACCTTCTCGCATACGGTGACGATCGCAGCGGTGGCGATCTCGTTCGCAGCCTCGATGGCCGCGATGTGGCAGGTCTGGGGCGGTGCGCGCCTGGATGCCGAGCTCTACACCTGGCTCGCGGGGGAGAACTACCGGCTGCAGGTGGGTTTCCTCGTGGACAAGCTCACGGTCACCATGATGTGCGTGGTGACCTTCGTCTCGCTGATGGTCCACGTCTACACCATCGGCTACATGGCCGACGACCCCGGCTACCAGCGCTTCTTCGCCTACATCTCGCTCTTCACCTTCTCGATGCTGATGCTGGTGATGGCGAACAACTTCCTGCAGCTCTTCTTCGGCTGGGAGGCGGTGGGCCTGGTCTCGTACCTGCTGATCGGATTCTGGTTCACGCGCCCGACGGCGATCTACGCGAACCTCAAGGCATTCCTCGTGAACCGCGTCGGCGACTTCGGCTTCCTGCTGGGGGTGGGGCTGGTGTTCACGGTGTTCGGAACCCTCGACTACGCGACGGTGTTCGCCGAGGCCCCGCACCTCGCCTCGGCGATGGTCGAGGTCATCCCGGGCCTCAGCTGGTCGCTCATGACCCTCATCTGCATCTGCCTCTTCATCGGCGCCATGGGCAAGAGCGCGCAGTTTCCGCTGCACGTGTGGCTTCCGGACTCGATGGAGGGTCCCACGCCGATCTCGGCGCTGATCCACGCGGCGACGATGGTGACCGCCGGCATCTTCATGGTCGCGCGCATGTCGCCGCTCTTCGAGCTGTCGCGCACCGCGCTCGCCTTCGTGATCGTGATCGGCGCGATCACCATGTTCTTCATGGCGCTGGTGGCGCTCGTGCAGTACGACATCAAGCGGGTGGTGGCCTACTCCACGCTCTCGCAGCTGGGCTACATGACGGTGGCCCTCGGCGCCTCGGCCTATTCGGCGGCGATCTTCCACCTCATGACGCACGCCTTCTTCAAGGCGGTGCTCTTCCTCGGCGCGGGCTCGGTGATCATCGCGCTCCACCACGAGCAGGACATGCGCAAGATGGGGGGGCTTCGCAAGTACATGCCGATCACCTACTGGACGATGGTGATCGGCGCGCTCGCCAACGCGGGCCTGCCGCCCTTCGCCGGGTTCTTCTCGAAGGAGACGATCGTCGAGGCGGTTCACCTGTCGCAGACGCCGGGCGCGGGCTATGTCTACTGGCTGGCGGTGGCGGGCGTGTTCGTGAGCGGGTTGTATTCGTTCCGACTCATCTTTTTCGCCTTCCACGGGAAGGAGCGGTTCGACAGCCATGGACACGCCCCCACGAGTCGCCGTGGGTCGTCACCGTGCCGCTGATCCTGCTGGCGATCCCGTCGGTCTTCATCGGCGCGATGACCATCGGACCGATGCTCTACGGCGACTGGTTCGGCTCCTCGATCGCCCGCTCGGCGACGATGGAGGCGCTCGCCAAGGAGTGGCACGGCGCCTTCGGCATGATGGTCCACGCCCTCACGACGCTGCCGTTCTGGCTGGCCATCGCCGGCGTGGCCACAGCCTGGTTCCTCTACATCCTGCGCCCCGACCTGCCCGCGGTGATCAAGAAGCGCCTCGGCGTGATCCCGGTCATCCTCGAGCGCAAGTACGGCTTCGACGATTTCAACGACTGGTTCTTCGCCGGCGGCGCGCGGCGCCTGGGCACGGGCCTCTGGTCGTGGGGCGACAAGACGATCATCGACGGCATCATGGTCAACGGGACCGCGCGGCTGATCGGCTGGTTCGCCGGGGTCGCGCGCGGCATGCAGACCGGCTACATCTACCACTACGCATTCACCATGATCGTGGGCGTCTTCGGATTCCTCACCTTCCTGCTGCTCCTGAACAAGTACTAGGAAAAACACAACAACAACGATGTTCCAGGGATACGTCCTCTCGCTCACGATCTGGGTGCCGATCGCCTTCGGCATCGCGGTGCTGGTCATCGGCCGCGACCAGAGCCCGCTGCCTGCCCGCTGGACGGCGCTCGCCGGCTCGGTGCTGGGCCTGGTCGTTTGCATCCCGCTCTGGACCGGCTTCCAGCCGGCGGCCGAGATGCAGTTCGTCGAGATGGGCTCGTGGATCCCGCGTTTCAACGTGAACTACCACCTGGGAGTCGACGGCATCGCGATGCCGCTGATCCTGCTGAACAGCCTCATGACGGTGCTGGTGGTGGTGGCCCACTGGGAGGTGATCACCGACAAGGTGTCGCAGTACCTCGCGGCGTTCCTCATCATGTCGGGCCTCATCAACGGCGTGTTCGCCTCACTCGACGCGATCCTCTTCTACGTGTTCTTCGAGGCGATGCTGATCCCGATGTTCCTCATCATCGGGGTGTGGGGCGGGCCCAACCGGGTGTACGCGGCGGTGAAGTTCTTCCTCTACACGCTGCTCGGCTCGCTCTTGATGCTGGCCGCGTTCATCTACCTGTACAACCAGACCAACGGCAGCTTCGAGATCCTCGATTTCCACCGCCTGCCGATCGGCGAGACCGCCCAGAAGCTGATCTTCCTCGCGATGTTCATGTCCTTCGCGGTGAAGGTGCCGATGTGGCCGGTGCACACGTGGCTGCCCGACGCCCACGTCGAGGCGCCCACGGGCGGCTCGGTGATCCTCGCGGCGATCACGCTCAAGATCGGCGGCTACGGCTTCCTGCGGTTCAACCTGCCGATCACCCCCGACGCGTCGCACTTCTTCGACACGTTCATGATCACGCTGTCGCTGATCGCGGTGGTCTACATCGGCCTGGTGGCACTGGTGCAGCAGGACATGAAGAAGCTGATCGCCTACTCGTCGATCTCGCACATGGGGTTCGTGACCCTCGGCTTCTTCATCTTCAATTCCGACGGGATGCTCGGCGGCTTGATCCAGATGGTTTCCCACGGCTTCATCTCGGCGGCCATGTTCCTGTGCGTGGGCGTGCTCTACGACCGCATGCACTCGCGCATGATCGCGGACTACGGCGGGGTGGCGAACCGCATGCCCGTGTTCGCCGCCTTCTTCGTGTTCTTCGCGATGGCCAACTCGGGCCTGCCGGGCACCAGCGGCTTCGTGGGCGAGTTCATGGTGATCATGGGCACCATCAAGGTGAGCTTCTGGTACACGTTCCTTGCCGCCACCACGCTCGTCTTCGGCGCGGCGTACACGCTGTGGATGGTGAAGCGCGTGGTCTTCGGCGAGGTGGCCAATGCCCACGTGGCGGCGCTGATGGACGTCGGCCGCCGCGAGCTCTTCTTCCTCGCGCTCCTCGCGGTGCTGGTGCTGTGGATGGGCGTCTACCCGAAGGCTTTCTCCGACGTGATGAACCCGACCATCCAGGAGCTGCTGCGCCACGTGTCGCAGAGCAAACTGGGATGAGGCCATGAACACCGCCACCTTCTCACTCGCCACGATGGCCCCCGCGATCCCCGAGATCGTGCTGTCGCTGCTGGTCTTCACGCTGCTGATCGTGGATCTGACGCTGCGCGACGAGGACCGCCACGTGACCTACTGGCTCACGATCCTGTCGCTGGTCGGCACCGCGGTGCTCGCCGCTGCCACCGTCGGGCGCCCCACGGTGGTGACCTTCTCGGGCATGTTCGTCTCCGACCTGATGTCGCAGGTGCTGAAGGTCGCGACACTGCTCACCGTGGCGGCAACACTCGTGCTCGGGCGATCCTACCTCGCGGTGCGGGGGCTCCTCACGGGCGAGTTCATGTGCCTCGCGCTCTTCGGCACGCTCGGGATGATGGTGATGATCTCGGCGCACCATTTCCTCACGCTCTACCTCGGCCTCGAGCTGATGGCGCTGTCGCAGTACGCGATGGTTGCGCTGCAGCGCGACTCGGCCCGGGCGACCGAGGCGGCGATGAAGTATTTCGTGCTCGGCGCGCTTTCCTCGGGGCTGCTGCTCTACGGCATGTCGATGATCTACGGCGCCACGGGCTCGCTCGAGCTCACGCGCGTCGCATTCTCCATCGAACACGGCCAGGCGCAGCACCTGCTCGGCGTCTTCGGGCTGGTGTTCGTGGTGGCCGGTGTCGCCTTCAAGCTCGGCGCCGCACCGTTCCACATGTGGATTCCCGACGTCTACCACGGGGCCGCCACGCCGGCGACGCTCTTCGTGGGCGCGGCCCCCAAGATCGCCGCCTTCGCCTTCGTCATGCGGCTCCTCGGCAACGGCCTGCAGGGCATGACCGTCGACTGGCAGCAGATGCTGGTGGTGCTCGCGCTCGCCTCGATGGCGGTCGGCAACATCGTCGCCATCGCCCAGGCCAACATCAAGCGGATGCTCGCCTACTCGACCATCTCGCACATGGGCTTCCTGGTGCTCGGCATCCTCGCCGGCAACGACAACGGCTACAGCTCCGCGATGTTCTACGTGCTCGCCTACGTGCTGATGACGCTGGGTTCCTTCGGCATGATCATGCTGCTGTCGCGGGCCGGCTTCGAGGCCGAGAACCTCGACGACTTCAAGGGCCTCAACCGCAAGTCGAAGTGGTACGCGTTCATGATGCTGGTGCTGATGTTCTCGCTCACGGGGCTGCCGCCGACGGTGGGCTTCTTCGCCAAGCTCGCGGTGCTGCAGGCGGTGCTCGAGGCGGGCTACACGTGGCTGGTGGTAGTCGCGGTGCTGCTCTCCGTGATCGGCGCCTTCTACTACCTGCGCATCGTGAAGCTGATGTACATGGACGAGCCCGTGGGCGAGATCACCCTCGACCCGCGCGCCGACACCCGCTGGGTGCTTTCGATCACCGCGCTTGCGACCCTGGTGCTCGGCATCCTTCCCGGACCGCTGATGGACCTGTGCATGCGGGCCATCACGGCCTCGATGTAGGTGGCCAAGCTGCCGGAACCGGCGGGCGACTTCACCGAAACGACGGTCTCTTCGCGCCTCGCCTACGATGGCGGGCTGCTGAAGGTGAAGCGCGACGAGGTGCGCCTGCCCGACGGCCACCCGGCGTGGCGCGAATACGTGATGCACCCCGGGGCGGTGATGATGCTCGCCTTCGTCGATCCCGAGACGATCCTCCTCGAGCGCCAGTACCGCTACCCGAAGCACCGCCACTTCATCGAGCTGCCCGCGGGCAAGCTCGAAGGCGCCGAAGAGCCGCTTTCGACCGCGAAGCGCGAGCTCATCGAGGAATGCGGCTTCGAGGCGGGCGAGTGGTGGCACATCGCCACGCTCGACCCCTCGATCGGCTACTCGACCGAGGTGATCCACCTGTACGGCGCCCGGGACTTGCGGCACGTGGGCGCCCAGCTCGACGTGGGCGAGCACCTCGAAACTTTCGAGGTGAAGATCGCCGATGCCCTCGAATGGGTTCGGGATGGCATCATCACCGACACCAAGACCACGTTCGGGCTTCTCTGGTGGGACAAATGGGGCAAGTTTCCGGAATGAGTGCCAAAAACTCTCCCTCTCCCTCGGGCGCCCAGCGAGTGGAACGTGGCGTGGGAGAGGGCCGGGGAGAGGGTACCCTCGACATCCTCGTCATCGGTGGTGGCATCAACGGCGCGGGCATCGCGCGGGATGCGGCCGGCCGCGGCCTGTTGGTGACGCTGGTCGAGAAGGCCGACCTCGCGAGTGCCACCAGCTCGTGGAGCTCGAAGCTGATCCACGGCGGCCTTCGCTACCTCGAGCAGTACGAGTTCCGCCTGGTGCGTGAAGCGCTCCAGGAGCGCGAGGTCCTGCTGCGGCTGGCACCCCACATCATCCGGCCGCTGCTGTTTGTCCTGCCCCACGACGCGAGCATGCGGCCGACCTGGATGATCCGCGCGGGGCTGTGGCTCTACGATCACATCGGCGGGCAGATCACGCTGCCGGGATCGAAGGCGGTCGCCTTCCCGCACATGGAATTCAGCGCCGGCCTCAAGGGCGATTTCCGCTCCGGGTTCGTGTATTCGGATTGCCGCGTGGACGACGCGCGCCTCACCGTGGTGAATGCGATGTCGGCGCGGGAGAAGGGTGGCACGATCCTCACGCGCACGCGCTTCGAGCGAGCCCGGCGCATCGACGGCGAGTGGGAAGTCGAGATCGCGGATGCCTCGGGAGCCAGGCGGATGTTGCGGGCCCATGCGCTGGTGAACGCCGCCGGGCCCTGGGTCATGGACGTCATCGGTCGCGTGGAAGGCCACGAGTCGCAGGGGCGCGTGCGCCTGGTCAAGGGCAGCCACATCATCGTGCCGAAGGTCCACTCGCAGCGCCACGCGCTGCTGCTGCAGAACCCCGACAAGCGCGTGGTCTTCGTGATCCCCTACGAGAGCCGGTTCAGCCTCATCGGGACCACCGACGTCGCGGTGCCGAGCGTGGAGGCCGCCGCGACCATCAGCGAGGCGGAGACCGACTACCTGCTGGCCGCGGCGAACCGTTTCCTCGCCAAGCCGCTCGGCCGCGCCGACGTGGTCTCGAGCTATTCCGGCGTGCGCCCGCTCTACGACGATGGGTCGCCCAACCCGTCGGAGGTGACGCGCGACTACGTGCTGAAGCTCGACCACGACGAGGACCGGGCGCCGCTCGTCACCCTCTTCGGCGGCAAGATCACCACCTACCGGCGCCTGGCCGAGGAGGTGATGGACAAGCTCGCACCGTTCTTCCCCGGCCTCAAGGGCCGCTGGACCGCCACCGAGACGCTGCCGGGCGGCAACGTCGCGCACTTCAACGCGTTCCGCGACGAGATGCAGGGCCAGTACTCGAAGCTCGGCCGCGAGCTGATCGAGGGCGTCGTGCGCCGCCACGGAAATCGCACCACGAAGCTCCTCGGGGAAGCCGCCCGGCTCGAGGACCTCGGCCGCTACTTCGGCGCCGGCCTCACCCAGCGCGAGGTCGACTACCTGCGCGCCGAGGAATGGGCCGTGAACGCGGATGACATCCTCTGGCGCCGCACCAAGTGCGGCCTGCACATGACCGAGGGCGAGCGCAAGGCCGTCGAGCAGTACCTCGGATGAAACCGCTGGCCGAATTCCCGCTCGCCGCGCGCAAGGCGATCCGCGGCGTCCTCACCGACATCGACGACACGCTGACCCTCAACGGCCAGCTTCCCGCCGTCGCGTACGCCGCGCTCGAGCGCCTGCGCGCCGCCGGCCTCATGGTGATCCCCGTGACCGGGCGCCCCGCGGGCTGGTGCGACCACATCGCGCGGATGTGGCCCGTGGATGCGGTCGTGGGCGAGAACGGCGCGTTCTGGTTCCGCTACGACGCGCGGGCGGGCCGGCTGGTGAAGCGCTTCGTGGTCGACGAGGAGGAGCGCACGCTGCGCCGCGCGCGCTTCGGCGCGATTGCCGAGCGGATCCTCGCCGAGGTCCCGGGATGCGCCATCGCCTCCGACCAGGCGTACCGCGAGGCCGACCTCGCCATCGACTTTCGCGAGGACGTGGCGCCGCTCGCGATGGGCGACGTGCAGCGCATCGTGACGATCATGGAATCCGAGGGGCTCACCGCGAAGGCGAGCTCGATCCACGTGAACGGCTGGTTCGGCGGCTACGACAAGCTCTCGACCACGCGACTCATGATGCGCGAGGAGTTCGCCATCGACCTCGATGCGAGCCGCGCGGCCTTCGTCTTCGCCGGCGACTCGCCCAACGACCAGCCGATGTTCAAGTTCTTTCCCCACGCGGTGGGTGTGGCGAACGTGCGCGAGATGGCCGAGCTCATGCGGGACCTGCCGGCGTGGGTCACGCCCTCGGCAGGGTCGCACGGGTTCGCCGAGCTGGTCAACGCGCTGCTGGGCGAACGACCCGGCACACCTGGATGAAGTTGTCCGACATCGGCGTGCGGATCGTCTCGCACGGGCTCGCCTCGAATGCGAGCCCGAAATGCCGCAGCGTCGCCGCGTCGCGCGCCTCGCGGGTGCGGTGCTCGACGAGGTAGATCGGGCCGCGATGGGCACCGATCACCTCGGCCACGCGCCCGGCGAGCCGGTTGCCCTGCTCCGGCAGGAGGAAGTTGCTGGCGGGCGTGACGAAGCGCGCGTCGGGGCGGAAGAACGGGATCACGTAGGCCATGGGATGCGAGTAGCCCATGATCACCAGCGCGTTCGGCGCGAGCTCCGGCACCTTCACCTCGAAGTATCCGTGGCCGAACGGGATGCGTCCCCAGCTCATGGGGCGCGTGGTGCCGATCAGGAGGACCGTGAGGATCGCGACCGCCGCGTACCGAACCTTCATCCCACGAAGCGCGAAGAGCACGCAGCCGACGATCAACGGGCCCGACAGGAGCTCCAGGGGCACGAGGTACCGGTAGATGCCGAAGAGCTTGAGCCAGGCCAGGTAGGAGACGAGGGTGAAGACGATGAGGAAGCGCCAGGGGGGACCCCCTCCCCGGCCCTCCCCCACCCCACGTTCCACTTCCCAGGGGCCCGAGGGGGAGGGAGAAGGGCGAACCGAGGGGGAGGGAGAAGGGCGAACCAAGCGTCGCGCGAACCCGACGCATGCACAGATGAGTGCCAGCACGAGCAGGGCCGCGAGGCGGTAGTCGCGGAACCCGACCTCCGAGACGAGGGTGCTCTGGTGGGAGAAGTAGAGCGGAAAGAAGATTGCCTGGAGGGCGTTGCGCGGACCCCAGTTGCGGTCGAAGAATGCGGTCGGCTCCCACCACGGCGACTGGAAGACGTGGTTGTAGAAGGGGAACGTGGGATTGCCGAAGTCGCGCCACATCACCCACGCCCAGTAGCCGCCGAACAGCAGGAATCCCGTGAACGCGAATGCGGAGGCGATCGCCACGCGTTCCATCCGGCCACGCCACGGGCCCCATGAGGCAAGCGCCGCGATGAAGGCCACGCCAAACACCGCGTAGGTGAGCTTGAGCCCGACGGCACAGCCGACCAGGAACCCGGCCATCGCAAAGGCCCGCCGATTCCTGTCACTACCTCCCGCGATGGCGCCAACCGCCAGCCAGATTGCGGCCATCAAGGGTGCCGCGGAGAGCCACTCGTTCATGGTCGAGCCGATGGTGGCCCGGCCCCCCGCGCCGGTCACGCCGATTGCGGTGGCGAGGACGATCCACGGCACACCCCCTCCCCGGCCCTCCCTCAAGGGGGAGGGAGAAAAGCCACCCCCTCCCCGGCCCTCCCCCAGGGGGGAGGGAGAAAGGCGAGCCAAGGGGGAGGGAGAAAAGAGTGACGCGCCCAGTCGTATAAGGACATATGCCGCCACCGCCGTGGAAAGCGCCATCCAGAACGCGACGTGGCGCGGCCACGGCAGCCACTGCACGAGGAAGTAGAACGGCAGGTCGCCGACCGGATTGAGGTAGGTCTGGATCTGTGCGGGCGCGAGGTCCCAGCCGAGGCGGCCGTTAAGGAGCGCCCACGCGTTGTACCAGTGGTAGTTCTTGAGGTCCCAGTTGGCGTCCTTGCCGGTCGCGATCGACGCGACGCCCGCGGCCACCACGCACGCGGCGAAGATCACGGGCCAGAAGGCGTGTCGCCAGCGCACCCGCACCTTGCGCTACGTCGCCGGCGCGGGCGCGTGGTGGACGGCGGCGAGGAGCGCCAGCAGGTCGTCCTTGCGGAAGGGCTTCGCCACCGTGGCGTCGAAGCCGAGCGCGAGCTTGGCGGCGCGGAACGCGGGCGAATGCTCGAGGCTCGTGGCCACCAGCCGCGTGGCTTCGGGATTGCGCGTGATGCGTGCGCGCAGGAGCTTCGCCGCGTCGTCGCCGCCGAGCCCCGCGAGCGAGGTGTTCACCAGGGCCATGTCGTAGACGTCCTGGTCGAGGGCGGCGAGCGCCTCGGCGAGGTCCTGCGCCACCACGATGCTGCAATCGTGCCGCCCGAGGACGTGGGCGGCGAGGATCTGGCTGTCGCGATTCGGATCGACCAGCAGGATCGTCGCGCCCTTGCGCTGCTCGCGCAGCGAATGCCGCGTGACCAGCGTCGGTGTCTCGTCGGAGTCCGCCGAGGCGCCGGTCACCGCGACGATCGCCTCGTTCAGCTGGCGGTCCCCGATCGGATAGCGCATGTAGGCGGAGATGCCGTTCTCGCGGCACGCGATCGCGTCGCCGGGCTTGCCGTCGGTGGCAAGCATCATCACCAGCGTCGCGTGGAACTTGGGGTGGTGCTTGATGCGGAAGGCGAGGAGGAAGCCGTCCTGCACCGGCAGGCGGTTGGAGAGCATGACCAGTGGAATGGGACTGCCTTCCTCCTCGAGGCGCTCGAGGAGGGCCATCGCCATCGGCGTGTTGTCGGCTTCGAGGGGCACCATGCGCCAGCCGCGCAGCAGGTTCGACAGCTGCAGGCGCTGGGCGGGGTCGCCCGAGACCACCAGCACCGGGAGCGTCACCAGCGAGGCGTGCGTCGCACGGGCCGGAGCCGGGGGCGTGGGGTGCACCGGGAACTCGACGGTGAATGCATAGAGCGCATCGGCGCCGGCGCGCATCGCGATGGCGAGCTTGCCGCCCATCGCCGCGACCATGAATTTCGCGACCGCCACACCCATGCCGGCGTCGGCTGCCTTCGACGCCGAGGCGTGCGCGGCGGGGCCGGCGGCCACGACGCTGAACGAGAGCTGGATGCCGGCCTCGGTCACGTACTCGGGCGTGATCTGCAGCGTGATCTCGGCGCCGGGCATCAACACGAAGGCGTTGTCGAGCAGGTTCTTCAGGACGAGCTGCAGGCGCTCGACGTCGCCTTCGAGCGCATCGGCCACATCCTGCTCGACCTTGATGCGCAGCCGGCAGCCCTTCTCCTCGGCGTTCGGGGCGACCCGCGAGATCAGCTCGGCGAGCGAGTGGCGCAGGCGAAACTGGCTCTTGCGCAGCACCACCCCGCCCGAAAGCTTGGAGAAATCCACCAGGTCGCCGATGGCCGCCATCGCCGTCTCGGTGGACGTGCGGATGCTCTGGAAGTGCGCGACGATCGCGGGATCGAACTCCATCTGCTGCGCGCGGATCGAGATGGCCGACATGCCTTCGAGCGCCACCGAGAGCTCCTCGCCGATCTTCTCGATGAGCGCGAGGTCGGCGGCGCCCTTCTGGAAGGGGTGATCGCCGCCGGCGAACGTGCGCGGCGTCCACACGGCGCCGGCGGGCCTGTCCTCGACCACGATCGGGCGGCGCTCGAGGAGCTTCGCCGCGCCGGGCGCGCGCGCCAGCACCTCCTTCACCGTGAGCCCCGACAGCGACTGCGGGGCGGAATCGATCCCGAGGAGCTTGCAGAAAGCCTCGTTGGCGAGCTCGACGTCGCCGGGGGCGGTCTCGATCATCATCGCCACCGGTGACGCTTCGGAGCTCGCGAGCAGCCTTGCGCTCACCAGGTTCAGGGCCTCGTCGGTCTCGCGCTGGGTGCCGATGTCCTGCAGGATCGCGATCACGCCCGCGGCCTTGTCGCGGGCGTCGAGGGCGGGCTGCAGCGCCATGCTGACCCAGTGCGGCGTCTTGTCCTTCGGCGTGAGCATCGCGTCGAGGAACGCCGAGCCCGCCTTTCCCTCGCCGACCCGCGCGAGGTTCTGCTGCACGCGCTTCCTGTCCTCCGCGGCGAAGAGCGCGGCGAGGTCGAGGCCGGCGAGGCTGCGGGCCTCGTGGGACGCGAGCTCCGCGAAGGCGGAGTTGGCATAGCTCACGATGCCCTTCGCGTCGGCGATCACCACCGCGACGCGGAGCGATTCGAAGATGCGCTTGAAGTCGTCGGTCGCCATGGCGGCAGTCGGCTACGGCGCGCGCGAGAGTTTCTGGATCACCGCGAGCAGGTGGTGGGTAGCCGGGTGGAGGGACGCCTGGGTGCCGCGCACCGCCGGCAGGATCTGGCCCGCGATGGTCTTGCCCAGCTCGACGCCGAACTGGTCGAACGAGTTGATCCCCCAGACGACGCCCTGGACGAACACCTTGTGCTCGTAGATCGCGAGCAGCGCCCCGAGGTGGAAGGCGTCGAGGGCGGGCAGCACGAGCGTGGTGCTCACGCGGTCGCCCGGGCACGCCTTCTGCGTCTGGGGAGTGGCCAGGCCCTCCATCAGCGCCTCCGATTGCGCGCACGCGTGCGCCAACAGGATCTCGTGATGGGCCTTGTGGGTCCCCATCGCCTTGGCGACGACGATGAAGTCGCACGACGCGGCATCGGTGCCCTGGTGCAGCCACTGGTGGAACGCATGCTGGCCCGGCGTCTCGGTGCCGCCCCAGACGACCGGGCAGGTGGCGAAGTCGACCGGGTTGCCCTCGAGGTCCACGCGCTTGCCGTTGGATTCCATCTCGAGCTGCTGCAGGTACGCGGGCAGGCTCTCGAGGCGGGAGGCGTATGAGAGCACCGCGTGGGTGGGCACGCCGAACGCGTTGCGGTTCCAGATGCCCACCAGGGCGAGGAGCGCGGGCACGTTCTGCTCGAGCGGCGTCGAGCGGAAGGCGAGGTCGGCGGCGTGGGCGCCGGCAAGCATTTGCTCGAAGCGCGGCATCCCAATTGCGATCGCCACCGGGAGCCCCACCGACGACCACAGCGAAAAGCGCCCGCCGACCCAGTCGGCGAACGGGAAGATGTTGCACTCGGGCAAGCCGAACGCCGTCGCCTGCGCGTTGTTCGCGGTGGCCGCAATCACGTGCTTCGCGATCGCCTCCTCGCCCAGCGCCGCTGCGAGCCAGTCGCGCGCCGCCTTCGCGTTGACCATCGTCTCCTGGGTCGTGAACGTCTTGGACGCGACGACCACCAGCGTCGAGGCGGGATCGAGGCCGCGGATCGCATCGTCGAACTCGGCCGCATCGATGTTGGTCACGAAGCGCACCTGCGGGCCACCCCACGTTCCACTCCCTGGGGACAGGTCCGCCTCGCCGCGCAGGGCCTCGAGGGCCAGGCGCGGGCCGAGCGCCGAGCCGCCGATGCCGAGCGCCAGCACGTGGCGGAACCGCTCGCCGGTGTGCCCCTTCCACTGGCCGTCGCGCACCGCCTGGGAGAAAACGCGCATGCGCTCGCGATTGCGCTGCACGTCCGGGAGCAGGTCGCGCCCGTCCACCGTCACGCGCTCGTCGCCGCGCAGCGCCATGTGCAGCGCGGGACGGTCCTCGGTCACGTTGACGCGCTCGCCGCCGAACAGGCGCTCGATGGAATGGGGCACGCCACGCTCGCGCGCGAGAGCCGCGAGGAGAGCCACGGTCTCGGCGGTGATGCGTTGCTTGGAAAAGTCGGCGGCGAGGCCGGCGCAGCGCATGGTGAGCGCCGGGCCGCGGGCGGGATCATCCTCCCAGAGCTCGGAAATGCGCCGGCCGGCGAGCTTGTCGCGGTGCCCGAGGAGCGCTTTCCAGGCCGGCGACGATGAGAAGGGGGGCATCTTGGGACGGCCTCGAGGTGTGCCCGAATTCTAACCCAGCGCCAATCCACCGATTCCGAGCGCCATGCCCACCGCGGCGACCATGCGCCGGCCGACGTCGCCCTCGCGCAGGAAATGCGCGCCCATGAGCGCGGCGAAGAGGATCGAGACCTCGCGCGCCGGCGCCACCAGGCTCACGGGGGTGAAGACCATCGCGGTCAGCACCAGGATGTAGGAAAGCGGCGAGAGGAGGGCGATCGCGACCACGGTCTTGCGGCGGTCGCGCCATGCGAGCGCCATCGCTCCCGGATTGCGGCGGTTGGTGAGGGGAAGCAGCACGCAGCAGCGAAATGCGTTGGTGCCCCAGTCGTAGACCAGCGGTGGAATCAGCCACGCCGCGACACTCGCCTAGTCCCAGATCGTGTAGGCCGCGATGGTGCATCCGGTCAGCAGCGCGAAGCCCACGGCGTGGCGCGCCTCGCTCTTGTGCCAGGCGAACGGGTTGCCGGTGAGGAGGAGGGCGGAGGCGCCGATCAGCAGCGCGCCGCCGATCGCCGCCGGCCCCGGGCGTTCTCCCAGGAGCAGGATCGCCACCACGATCGTGAGGAGCGGCCCGGTGGCGCGGGCGAGCGGGTAGACGATCGACAGGTCCCCGCCGCTGCGGTAGGCGCGGTCGAGCAGCAGGAAATACACGGTGTGGACCATGCCGCTGCCGAGCATCAGCGCGAGGTGGATCGGCTTGAAGTCGTAGCCCTGGAGCCAGACGGCGGCGGCCACCACCGGCGCGTAGACCGCGAGGGAGAGGAGGGACGCCGCGGTGATGAGCCCGGTCCCGCCGCCGCTCTTCTTGAGGAGGAAATTCCAGCTCGCGTGGACGAAGGCGGAGAAGACGACCAGCGCGAGCGCCAGCCCCGTCACGGCTTCATCATTCTCAGCAGGTCGAGGTATTGCGGGTCTTCGGGAAGCACCGCGCCCAGGCGCAGGAGCCCGTCGATCATCACGGTTCCCGCGTCGAGCGTGAAATCCCCGGTGAGGATGCCCTGCAGGACCTCCTCCACCGGCATGCAGCGGATCTCCGAGACCTCGCCGTCCTGGTTCGCGGGCTTGAAGTCCGGGGGCAGCCACAGGTCGTGAACGAAGAGGATCTCGCGGTGCAGGCCCTCGGGGACCGAGTACTCGACGCGCACCGCGCCCACGCAATTCAACCCGGCGAGCAACGCCGGCGCGATGCCCGCTTCCTCCCACGATTCCTTGCGAAGCGTCTCGTCCACGCTCATCCCCGCGGCGATCCGCCCGCCCACGAGGTTGTCGAGCTTGCCGGGATCGACATGCTTGTCGGGGCTGCGGCGCGCGATCCAGGCGTGGGCGAGGCCGCCCTTCTGGACGAAGCCGTTCAGGTGGGCGGCATAGGCCATGAGCCCAAAATGCCGGCTCGCGGCGCGTTCGATGCGGAAGAGCTCCGGCGCCCCGTAATGCGTGGCAACGCTCACCAGCTCGTCGCGCCAGCCGCCGATCACCCCGTCGCGCTTCAGCTCGTTGGCGACCTGGGCCATCGCGTCCGAGCGCCCCTGCGGCGTGTCGGGCTTCGCGCGCAGGGTCACGAACGCGCCTGCCACCTCGAAGACGTGGGGCCAGCGGCGCAATTGGTCGGCGAAGGACGGGGTCAGCCAGCCGATGGCCTGTTCCTTCACGTAAAACGGCAGCGCGGGAAGCTCCCGCCCGGCGTGGGAGGCGTGGGTGCAGGCGGCGCGCAGGAAGCCCAGCAGGTCGGCGTAAAGGCG
>JANMYH010000074.1:0-3976 GCA_031381925.1 Burkholderiales bacterium
GCTACGCCACCCGCGAGTTCGGGCACCTGCGGCAGGGCTATTGGCGCGCGCAGGCGATCCACGACTGGGTGCGCGGCCGCGTGATCTTCACTCCCGGGAGCTCGAACAGCAGCACGTCGGCGGTGGACACCCTCATTGAGCAGGTGGGGGTCTGCCGCGATTTCGCGCACCTGATGATCGCGCTCTGCCGCGCGGTGAACATTCCCGCGAGGTTCGTGACCGGCATCGACTATGGCGCCGCAGCCGAGCTGGGGCTTCCCGACTTCCACGCTTATGTGGAAGTGTTCCTGAGCGGCCGTTGGTACGCGTTCGATCCCACCGGAATCACCGCGCCGATGGGGCTGGTGCGCATCGGCACGGGGCGCGACGCCGCCGACGTGTCCTTCGCGACGATGTTCGGCGCGGTGCGCTCGCAGGCCCCGATCATCACGGTATCCGCGCTCGACGACCCCGCCCGGGGCTACTTCCTCCCGCAGCACTCGAACCAGGCCCTGTCGACGGCCAGCGGCGAGGTCCGCGCGCAGGCGGCTTGACACCGGGGCCTGCATATGTCACCTTTAGGTGACATATGAAACCCGATGAGATGGATGCCGTGTTCTCTGCGCTCTCGAGCGAGCCGCGGCGGCGCATCCTCGACATCCTCAAGAAGGAACCCGGCGCCAACGTGAACCGCGTGTGCGAGTTCTTCGCGTTCGGCCGCGTCGCGGTGATGAAGCACCTCGATATTCTCGAGGGCGCGAACCTGGTGATCTCCGAGCGCGTCGGGCGCGAGCGCCACCTCTATTTCAATCCGGTCCCGATCCACATGATCCACGACCGCTGGACCACCGAGTTCAGCGCCTACTGGGCGGGGCCGCTGGCGCGCATGAAATACCGGCTCGAGAACGCACCGATACCGATCACCAAAAGGGGAGGCAAGCGTGGGTGAAAAGGGGAAGGCCGTATTCCGCGTGGTCATCGACGGATCGCAGCAGGCGATCTTCGACGAGCTCACGCGCACCGATCGGGCGCTCGGCGCGATCTTCAATGCGCGCCTGCACACCACCGGGCTCAAGCCCGGCGGGCGCATGCAGATGCGCACCGTGAGCGGCGATTACACCCTGGTCGATGGGGAAATCATCGAGTACGATCCGCCGCGCCGCTTCGCACACTGGCACCGCTTCACCGGCATGGACGATCCGCCGTGCCGGGTGACCTACGAGCTGAAGCCGGTGACCGGCGGCGTGGAAGTCACGTTGACTGTCGACGACATGCCCCTCGGCACCAAGACCGCGAGCGAGATGCAGCGCGGCGGCGACTTCATCCTGAAGAACCTGAAGGCGATCGTGGAGACCGGGCGCCCGCCCTGGTCCACGCGCCTCATGTACGCGATGTTCGGCGCCATGGAGTTCGTGCTGCCGAAGAAATCGAAGACCGCGAAATGGCCGCTGGAAAGACTCTGAAAGGACAAGCCATGAAGATGACCGCAGCCCTCGCCGCCTGCACCCTCGCCGTCTGCGCCCACGCCGCCGAGCGCTCCATCGTGAGGGAAGTGCTCGTCAAGGCACCGGTCGAGGACGTCTGGAAGGCCTGGACCACCTCCGAGGGCATCGAGTCGTTCTTCGGGCCCGAGGCGCGCGTCGAGGCCCGGCCCGAAGGCGCCTTCCACGTGCACTTCAACCCCTACGCCCCGCCGGGTGCCAAGGGCGCCGACGACATGCGCGTGCTCGCGGTGCAGGCGCCGAAGCTGATCTCGTTCACCTGGAACGCACCGCCGCACCTGCCGGAGGCGCGCGCGCAACGCACGTTCGTCGCGGTGCGCCTCGATCCCGCTTCCGCCACCGAAACCCGCGTCACGCTGAACCACAGCGGATGGGGCGAGGGCGGCCAATGGGACCAGGCCCACGAGTACTTCGAACGCGCGTGGCCAAACGTGCTCGGCAACCTGCAGAAGCGTTTCGTGGAGGGGCCGATCGACTGGAAACCGTTCCTCGCGCGCATGAAAACCTTCCAGGACGAGGAGGACCGGAAGGCCGGCCGGAAGCCCGCGGGCTAGGCCGGAAGGACCCCCTCCGGGGGCCTTGACGCCCGGAGGCCGGTGATATAATCCGCGCGCAGTGAAGAGGTTTTGGCCTTGGTTCGCTGCCCCCGGTCCCGGGGGTTCACCGGGTCATTACTTTTAAGGAATTACGCAAATGAGCACCGGAATTGTAAAGTGGTTCAACGACTCCAAAGGCTTCGGCTTCATCAAACCCGATGGCGGCGGTGAGGACCTCTTCGCCCACTTCTCCGAAATCCAGGGTAACGGCTTCAAGACCCTCAAGGAGAACCAGAAGGTCGAGTTCGAAGCCAAGGACGGCCCCAAGGGCAAGCAAGCCACCCAGATCAAGCCGGTCGCCTGATTCCCCGGCTTCGGCGCAGCAATGAAAGCGGCAGCCTCCGGGCTGCCGTTTTTCATTTCTCCATCCGATCCCTATTCGCGAGCCCCGGGAAAAAGCGCGCCCACAGCGCCACCACGATCAGCGTCCCCACACCCCCCACGACCACCGATCCCACGGGCCCGATGAAGGCCGCCGTGGACCCGGCCCGAAACTCTCCCAGCTGGTTGCTCGCGCTGATGAAGGTCGCGTTCACCGCGCTCACGCGCCCGCGCATCTCCTCGGGCGTCTCCAGCTGCACGAGCGTCTGGCGCACCACGATGCTGACCATGTCGGCGGCGCCGCCGATGGCGAGCGCCACCATCGAGAGCACGAAGCTTTCGGAGAACGCGAACACCAGGACGGTCACCCCGTAGATGCCGACGGCGACGAGGAGCTTGCGCCCGACACGATGCTCCAGCGGCCAGGCGGCGAGCGCCGCGGCCATGGCCAGCGCGCCCAGCGCCGGTGCCGCGCGCAGAAGCCCGAGCCCCCAGGGCCCCACCTGCAGGATGTCCCTGGCATAAATCGGCAGCAGGGCGGTCACGCTTCCGAGCAGCACTGCGAAGAGGTCGAGCGAGATCGCGCCCAGCGCCACGCGGTGGCCCCAGAGGAACGAGAACCCGGCGAACACCGACGCCCACGACACCGGCTCCTTCGACGCGTGCAGGATGCGCGGGATCGAGGCCACCGTGACCAGGGAGACGAGATTCAGCAGGAAGCACGCGCCGTAGACCACCGCGGGGCCGGCCACGTATAGGAAACCGCCGAGCGCGGGACCGCCGATCACTGCGATCTTCATCGCACCCGTGCTCACCGCCATCGCGCGCGCGAGCTGCTCGCGCGGGACGAGCGAAGGCACGATCGCCTGCAGCGCCGGAGTCTGGAGCGCGCGCGCGGCGCCGAGCGCGACCGAGAGCGCGAAGATCAGGTCGCGGCCCACGAAGCCGCCGGCGCTCGCCCACGCTAGCCACAGCGCGACCACGCCCTGGAGCGCAAGGCTCGCGGCGAGCACCTTGCGGCGGTCGACGCGGTCGGCGAGCTGCCCCGCGGGGATGGTGAAGGCGAGCGTCGGGATGAACTGCAGCAGGCCCACCAGGCCCAGGTCCCAGGCGCTCGAGGTGAGGTCGTACATCTGCCAGCCCAGAGCGACCAGCAGCATCTGGTTGGCCGCGGTGCCGAGGAGCCGCGTCCAGAGGAAGAAGTGGAAGCTGCGGCTCAATTCAGCGGGGCGGAACGGCTTTGCAGGAGGGGGAGCCCAACTCTACTATAGGGGCCATGGACACCCATTCGCTGGCGCACCACTTCCTCACCGAGGCGTACAACAACGCCTGGGCCAACCACCGCCTGCTGCGCGCCTGCGGCCACCTCACGCAGGAGGATTTCGCGGCGCGGCGCACCAGCTTCTTCCCCTCGATCAAGGCGACGCTCAACCACATCCTGACGGTCGACAGGTACTACTTGGAGATCTTCGAGCGCAGCCTCGCGGGCGAACCCCCGCACCCCGACCCGCATCGCCACTTCCGCCCCGAGGAGCCGTTCGAGTCGTGCGAGGACATCTCGCGCGAGCAGCACGCCAC
>JANMYH010000076.1:0-22507 GCA_031381925.1 Burkholderiales bacterium
CGCCGAAGGGGTAGCACCCGCAAACTCTCAGGCAAAAGGACCGGCGGATCCGGAAGCGTTTTCCGGACTCTGGAGAGCGACGGAACACCGTCCACCGAAGGGGATCAATCTCTCAGGTAACCGGACAGAGGGGTGATGGCCAAGCGAAAACGTTTGGCCATCACCCCTTTTTGCGATCCGGCCCCATGGAGATGACTTGCTGAAGACCACGCCCCTGAACTCGCTACACCGGGAAGCCGGTGCCCGCATGGTCGATTTCGGCGGCTGGGAAATGCCGGTCAACTACGGTTCCCAGATCGAGGAACACCACGCGGTGCGGCGAGATGCCGGCCTCTTCGACGTGGCGCACATGCAGGTCGTGGACATCGAGGGTCCGGGTGCCCGCGACTTCCTGCGCTTCGCGCTCGCCAATAACGTCGACAAGCTGCAGGTGCCGGGCAAGGCGCTTTATTCGTCGATGCTGAATCCGCAGGGCGGCGTGGTCGACGACCTCATCGTCTATTTTTTCCGCGACGATTTCTTCCGGCTGGTCGTGAACGCCGGAACGGCAGAGAAGGACGTCGCGTGGCTGGGCGGTGTCCTTGCGGAAGGCGGATTTCCCGCCACGATCGCGCCGCGGCGCGACCTGGCCATCATCGCCGTGCAGGGTCCGCGGGCCCGCGAGCGCACCTGGCAGGCATTCCCGGGTTGGCGTGACGTGAGCGAGCCCCTGGCGGCTTTCCAGGGGGCACTGGTCGGCGAGGCGATGATCGCCCGGACCGGGTATACCGGCGAGGACGGCTTCGAAATCACGATGCCTTCCGAGGGGGCGCCCGCCGCGTGGGAGGCCCTCGTTGCCGCGGGCGCGCACCCCGCAGGCCTCGGCGCGCGGGACACGCTGCGGCTCGAGGCCGGGATGAATCTCTACGGCCAGGACATGGACGAAACCGTGTCCCCCCTCGACGCGGGCCTCGCCTGGACCGTCGACCTCAAGAGTCCCCGCGATTTCGTCGGCAAGGCGGCCCTGCAGCGCGACGGCCAGCGCCACGAGTTCGTGGGCCTCCTGCTGCTCGACGCGGGCGGCGTGTTGCGCGCCCACCAGAAAGTTCGCACGGCCGGTGGCGAGGGCGAGATCACCAGCGGCACGTTCTCGCCGACCCTCGGGAAGTCCATCGCGCTGGCGCGGCTGCCGCGCGGTACCGCCGTCGGCGATACGGTCCAGGTGGTCGTGCGCGACAAGCAGCTGGCCGCGCGGGTCGTGAAGCCTGCCTTCGTCCGCAACGGAAAAATCCTCGTCAACTGAAAGGCAACCCATGAAGCTTCCGAAAGACCTGCGCTACACCGCATCGCACGAGTGGGCGCGCCGCGAGCCCGATGGAACGGTGAGCGTCGGCATCACCGACCACGCGCAGGAGCAGCTCGGCGACATCGTCTTCGTCGAGGCGCCGCAGCCCGGACGCAAGGTGGCGGCGGGCGAGTCCGTCGGCGTCGTCGAGTCGGTGAAGGCCGCCTCCGACATCTACGCGCCGATCGCCGGGGAGATCGTCGCGACAAATGCCGACCTCGGCGCCTCGCCGGAGAAGGTCAACGAGGATGCGTTCTCGGCATGGATGTATCGCCTGAAGCCCGCGAGCGCCGCGGACCTCGACAAGCTGATGGATGCTAGCGCCTACGAGAAGTCGGCTTCGGCCTGAACCCGGAAACCCCATGCCCGACACTCCGACCCGCGCCCCGCAGCACGCCACCCTCGCCGAGCTCGAGGATCACGCCGCCTTCGTACGCCGCCACATCGGCCCCGATGACGGCGACCAGGAAGCGATGCTTGCGCTGCTCGGTTTCGACTCGCGAGCCGCGCTGATCGATGCGGTGATCCCGGCCTCGATCCGCCGCAAGGAGCGCATGGACCTGGGTGCGCCCTGCACCGAGGGCGAGGCGCTGTCGACGCTGCGCCGCATGGCCGAGCGCAACCTCGTGTTCAAGTCTTTCATCGGCCAGGGCTACTACGAGACCTGGACGCCGGGCGTAATCCTTCGCAACGTCTTCCAGAATCCCGCTTGGTACACGGCGTACACGCCGTACCAACCCGAGATCTCGCAGGGCCGCCTGGAGGCGCTCATCAACTTCCAGACGATGGTCACGGACCTGACCGCGATGGCGATCGCCAACGCTTCGATGCTCGACGAGGCCACCGCGGCCGCGGAAGCGATGGCGCTGTGCCTGCGATCGACGCGGAGTGCGTCGCGCACTTTCGCCGTCGCCGCCGACGTGCTGCCGCAGACGCTCGACGTGGTGCGCACGCGCGCCGAACCCCTCGGCATCGAGGTTCGGGTCGCGCCGCCCGGTGACCTCGCCTCGATCGAGGCGTTCGCAGTCCTGGTCCAATACCCCGGCGCCGAAGGCGAGGTGCGCGATTTCGCGGCGCTCGCCGCGCGGATGCACGAGCGCGGCGGTTTCCTCGTCGCCGCGGCCGATCTCCTGGCGCTCGCGGTGCTGAAGCCGCCCGGGGAATGGGGCGCGGATGTCACCGTGGGAAGCGCGCAACGTTTCGGCGTGCCGCTCGGGTTCGGTGGACCGCACGCGGGCTACATGGCGGTGCGCGACGAGCTGAAGCGCAGCATGCCGGGGCGTCTCGTGGGAGTCACCGTGGATTCGAACGGCCAGATCGCCTACCGCCTGGCGCTGCAAACGCGCGAGCAGCATATCCGGCGCGAGAAGGCGACCTCCAACATCTGCACCGCGCAGGTCCTGCTCGCGGTGATGGCCTCCATGTACGCGGTGTATCACGGCCCCGCGGGCCTCAAGCGCATCGCGACCCGCGTGCATCGCCTCGCCTCGATCCTGCGCGCCGGCCTCGAGAAGCTCGGTTTTCCGTGCGCCACGGGGACGCTCTTCGATACGGTCACCGTCACTCCCGGCACGCGCCACGCAGGGATCGTGGGCCGGAGCCGGGATGCGAGGACGAATTTCCGCAAGGTCGACGGCGAGCGCCTCGGCATCTCGCTCGACGAGACGACCACCGGTGCCGATGTCGCCGCGATCTGGGAAATGTTCGGCGGCAAGCCCGCGGAGTTCACCGTCGAGGAGATCGAGCGCGGCGTCGCACGCCTGCCCGAAAGCCTTGCGCGCACCACGCCCTACCTCACGCATCCGGTCTTCAACCGCTACCACTCCGAAACCGAGATGCTGCGCTACCTCAGGCGCCTCGCCGACAAGGACGTCGCCCTCGACCGATCGATGATCCCGCTCGGCTCGTGCACCATGAAGCTCAATGCGACCAGCGAGATGATCCCGGTGAGCTGGCGTGAGTTTGCCCACCTCCATCCGTTCGCCCCGCCCGAGCAGACGCAGGGCTACCGGGAGCTGATCGCCGACCTCGAGGCGCGGCTCGCCAAGGCCACGGGCTATGCCGCGGTATCCCTGCAGCCGAACGCCGGCTCCCAAGGCGAATACGCGGGGCTGCTGATCATCCGCAAATGGCATACGAGCCGTGGCCAGGGCCATCGCCGCATCTGCCTCATCCCGAGCTCGGCCCACGGGACCAATCCGGCCTCGGCACAGATGGTCGGGATGCAGGTGGTCGTCGTCGCCTGCGATGACGCGGGCAACGTCGACATCGCCGACCTCGAGCGCAAGGCCGCGCAGCACTCGCAGGATCTGGCCGCGCTGATGGTGACCTATCCCTCGACCCACGGTGTGTTCGAGGCCGCCATCACCGAGATCTGCGCGATCGTGCACCGCCACGGCGGCCAGGTGTACGTGGACGGCGCCAACATGAACGCGATGGTGGGCCTGTGCGCGCCGGGCGCCTTCGGGGGCGACGTTTCGCACCTGAACCTGCACAAGACCTTCTGCATTCCGCACGGCGGCGGAGGCCCCGGGGTCGGACCGGTGGCGGTGGCAGCGCACCTCGCGCCCTTCTTGCCGGGGCACCGCTACCTGGAGAGGAACCCAGACGCGATCGGCCCGGTGTCGGCAGCGCCCTACGGCAGCGCCTCGATCCTGCCGATCTCGTGGATGTACATCGAGATGATGGGCGCCGAGGGCCTGACCGCGGCAACGGAAGTCGCGATGCTCAACGCCAACTACGTGGCCCGGCGCCTCGCGCCGCATTACCCGGTGCTCTACTCGGGGCCGGGCAACCTGGTGGCGCACGAATGCATCCTCGACCTGCGACCGATCAAGGAGTCCTCGGGCATTGGCGTCGAAGACGTCGCCAAGCGGCTCATCGATTATGGCTTCCACGCGCCGACGATGTCGTTTCCGGTGGCGGGCACGCTGATGGTCGAGCCGACCGAGAGCGAGTCGCGGGCCGAGCTCGACCGGTTCTGCGACGCGATGATCGCGATCCGCGACGAGGTTCGCGCGGTGGAAGAAGGCCGCCTGGACCGCGAGGACAACCCGCTCAAGCACGCTCCCCACACCGCGGCGGTGGTGGCTGCCGATGAGTGGACGCGCAAGTATCCACGCAGCCTGGCCGCCTATCCGTTGAAGTCGCTGCGGGACGCAAAGTACTGGGTGCCCGTGGGCCGCGCCGACAACGTCCACGGCGACCGCAACCTCGTGTGCAGCTGCCCGCCCCTCAGCGACTACGACTGATCTCGCGTGCGAGCGTGCGGATGTCGTTCACGATCATCTGAGGCATGAGGTAACCCGTCGAGTAGATCTCGCGCACGCGGCCTTCGGAGTCGATCAGGAATGCCTTGAGGGTGTGCGTGAATTCCTCGGTTCCGGGTATCGCGCTTGAATCCGCCGCGACGCGAAGGTCCTGGCCCAGGCCGTCCAGGATCGGCGCCAGCGCACGCCGCGAGCGCGTGGTGAGGAAGTGCCACTCGGCCCCGTCGCGCCTGCCGCGCACGCGTTGCCCGTAGGCGGCGACGGCTTGGTGATCGTCGTGGACCGGATCGAACGACAGGGTCACAAGGCGCACGCGTCGCGCGAGCTGCGGCGCGGTGCGCAACAGGTTACGCACCGCGCTGAAGGCCCACGTCGCGCGCGGGCATCCTTCTGCATCGACGCAGCGCGTATAGACCAGCCCGAGGAGGGTGATGCGGCCCCGGGTGTAGTCCGCGAAGGGCCTGAAGTAGCCGGAGGCGTCGAGTACCTCGCCCTCGGGAACACTTTGGATCGGCGGCAACTCGTAGGTGCCCGCCGCCGGGGGCGTGAATTCCAGCGGCGAGGTCGCTACGGCTCCCGGGTGCGCGAGCGCAGGAAACGCCAGCGCGAGCAGGGCCGCGCTGGCGAGTTTCCCGGCGAACGTCATGCCGGCCGCAGCTTCGCCGTGCCGAGCTTCATGTGGTGCGCCCGGCCCAGCTTCTCCTTGTTGAAATCCACTTCGAACGCGGGTTTGAGCGCCTTGCCGTCCCAGGCGAAGCCGCGGATGAACTGCTCGTTGTCCGCGCCGCCCTTGTCCCAGTTGGCGAGCAGCGACGAGGTGATGTAGACGCGCTTCCCATCCCAGCTTTGCGAGATCATGTTCACCTGCTTGCCGGTGGCGAGCTCGTAGGTTTGCTTCGGCGCCTCGGGATCGGTGAGATCGAAGTAGCGCGTCTTGCCATCCATGAACGTGTTGACCCACAGGCCCTTGCCGTCGGCTCTGATGCTGATGTCCACCGGCAGCGGGATCTTGGACGGATCGCCGATGGTGGCGACTTCCTTGGCGACCCACTTCTTGTCCTTGTCCTGCTTCACCAGCCACAGCTTGGAAGTCAGCGCCGCCGCGGTGATCGCCCAGTTGTCGCCCTTGGCGAGGGACCAGCGGATCTCGAGCGGGCCGCCGGGGACGGCGAGCACCTGCTTGGGCTTCAGCGCCTTCAGGTCCCACATCACCATCGTGTTGCCGAAATTCTTCATCGCCTCGCCGTCCTTGATCAGCTCGCCGAGCGGGCGCATGTAGTTCTTGTAACCCGCGAAGCTCGAGGTGAGCAGCGCGTTGCGCGACGGGTTGATCGCGATGTCGTAGCCGTAGCCGTCCCCGCCGTCGGTGGCGGGCATCGGCACCGAGGAGACGAAGTCGCCCTTGTTGTTGTAGACCGCCATCCCGGTCACACCGCCCTTGTCCTTCACGTTGGACAGGTTTCCGACCAGCATCCGGCCGGGGAGCGCGTAGAACGTGTGCGGGCCGAGCCAGCCGGACTTGTCGCCGAGGTTGGTGATGGTCTTGGTGAGCTTCGGCTTGGCGGGGTCGGCCGCCACGTCGAAGACGTGAATCTTGTTGCTCGAAAGCCCTCCTGCCCAGAGGAAGCGCCGGTCGTCGGTGAAGCCCATGTGGTGGGCCTCGCCGCGCTCGCCGACCGAGACGCTCGCGACGACCTTCCCGTAGGTCTTCGAGGCGGGATTCACGTCGACGGTCACAAGCTTGTCCTGGCCGTCGCCCAGCCCCTCGACGCCGAGAGTCCAGACATAGACGAAGTCCTCCTGACCCTTGATGAGGTTCGCCATGTACGGCGAGTTGCAGGTCTCGTCGGCGGCGGCGGAGCGGGGGACGAGGGCGGCAGCGATCGCAAAGCCGAGCGCGAGGATGCGAAGCGGGGTGATGGAGACCATGGTGGAGCTGCTCCCGTGTGATGGCAGCCCCGGGCGGGCTGTCTTCCTGCGCGAAGACTACTCCTTTACGCCTATCTCCAGAAGTTGCCCCGCTCCTCCATGAAATGCCGGGCGAGGACCTGCTGGTGGACCTCGGTCGCGCCATCGACCAGGCGCGCCTGGCGCGCGTATCGATAGATCCATTCGAGAGGCGTGTCCTTCGAATACCCGCGCGCCCCGCAAAGCTGGATCGCGGTGTCGGCGGCGAGGTACAGCGCGTCAGCCACGTGGATCTTGGCCATCGAGATCTCCTTGCGGGCGAAGTCGCCGCGGTCGAGCAGGGTGGCCGCCTTCATGGTGAGGAGCCGCCCGATCTCGACCTGCATGGCGCAATGCCCGAGCTTCATCTGCACCGACTCGCGCTCGGCGAGCTTGCGGCCCTGGGTCTCGCGCTCGCCCACGTAGTCGGCCGCGATGTCGAGCGCGCGCCGCGCGAGGCCGAGCCAGCGCATGCAGTGGGTGAGGCGCGCGGTGCCGAGCCGGATCTGGGTCACCTTGAGCCCGTCGCCCACACCCATCAGCCGGTTCTCGTCGGCGACCTCGAGCCCGTCGAACTCGAGCTCGCAATGGCCGCCGTGCTCCTCCGGGCCCATGATCGGGATGCGGCGCACGATCCGCCAGCCCGGCTGGTCGCGATCGAAGAGGAACGCGGTCAGCCCCTTGCGCGGATCGTCGGAGGTTTTCGCCACCACGATGAAGTGCCGCGCCACGCCCGCGCCGGTGATGAACCATTTCCGCCCGTCGATTCGCCAGCTGTCGCCGCGCCGTATCGCGGTGGTGAGGATCATCGAGGGATCGGAGCCGCCGCCCGGATGGGGCTCGGTCATCGCGAACGCCGAGCGTACGCGCCCGTCGACGATGGGCTGCAGCCAGCGCTCCTTTTGCGCCTCGGTTCCTACCTTCTCGAGCAGCATCATGTTGCCGTCGTCGGGCGCGGCGCAGTTGCAGACGACGGGGCCGAAGAGCGAGTAGTTGAGCTCCTCGTAGCAGGCGGCCATGGTGGAGACATCGAGCTGCTGTCCGCCCCGGGACCGGGGCATCTGCGGGGCCCAGACTCCCGCCTCCTTCGCCTTGTTCCTCAGGGTCTCGAGCAGCTCCTCGCGCAGGTTGTCGTGCTCGTCGAAGGATTCCGGCGTGGTGTCGTAGGGCAGGACCTCCTGGCGTACGAACGCGCGGTAGCGGTCGCGGTGGCGCTTGGCCTCCGGCGAGAGCGAGAAGTCCATCAGAGCGAGTTGACGACGTGCCCGCCGTCGACGACTACGGTGCTTCCGGTCATGTAGCTGGAGGCATCGGAGGCCAGGAGCAGCAGCGCGCCGTCGAGGACGGATGGGTCCCCGATACGGCGCTGGGGCACGCGCTTGACCATCGACTGTCCGGCCTCGGTCTGGAAGAAGCCGCGATTGATCTCGGTCTCGATGTAGCCAGGCGCTATCGCATTCACGCGAATCTTGTAGCGCGCCCATTCGAGCGCCAGCGCTTCGGTCATCTGGATCACCGCGGCCTTCGCGGTGGCGTAGGCGAGCAGGTTGGTCGCGACACGCATGCCCAGGACGGAGGCGATGTTGATGATGCTGCCGCCCTTGCCGGCGGCCACCATGGCGCGTGCGGCGTGGGTGGCGACGCGCCAGACGCCATCGAGGTTGGTGCCCATCACGCCGCGCCAGTCCTCCTCGGTAAGCTCGATCGAGGGCTTCGCCTGTGCCACGCCCGCGTTGTTGACGATGATGTCGGGCGGGCCCACGTTCTTCGAGATCGTCGCAAAGCCCGCCTCGACCGACGCGGGATCGGATACGTCCATCGCGACTGCGAGCGCCTTGCCGCCGGAGCGCTCGATGTCCGCGACGAGCGTGGCGAGCCGATCGGTGCGCCGCGCCGCCGCCGCGACCGTGGCGCCGGCCCCGGCGAGCACGCGCGCGAAGTTGTCGCCCAGTCCGCTGGAAGCCCCGGTCACGAGGGCGATCTTGCCGCGCACATCGAATCGGTTGTCGGTCATCGCGCTCACCAGATGGCGTTGCGTTCGAGGCCCGGCAGCATCGTCTTGCCGGCGTCGCATGCGAAGGCACGGGAGAACTCGGCCATGTGCGCGATCGGGCCGCGCACGCGCAAGCGCGGGAGGGAATGCTGGCCCGTCAGCAGCGCGTTGCGCTCCCACTCGGGACGCGCGTTGTAGCGCCAGATCTGGGCAAACGACAAGAAGAACCGCTGCTCGGGTGTGAGTCCATCGATCAGGGGCCGCGGCTTTCCCCGGAGCGCCTTCTGCAGCGCGTCGTAGGCGATCTTGATGCCGCCGACGTCCGAAATGTTCTCGCCCAGGGTCAGGGTTCCGTTGGGCTTGACCCCTTCGATCCCGTCGAACGACGCGTACTGGCTCTCGATCAGCTTCGCGCGCTCGGTATAGCGCCTGGCGTCCTCGGCAGTCCACCAGTCGCGCAGGTTGCCGTCCTTGTCGTAGCGCCGGCCGCGATCGTCGAAGCCGTGGGTGATCTCGTGCCCGATGACCATCCCGATGCCGCCGTAGTTGGTCGCGTCGTCGGCCTTCGGGTCGACGTACGGCGGCTGCAGGATGGCCGCCGGAAACACGATCTCGTTGGAGCTCGGGCTGTAGTACGCGTTCACGATGTGCGGCGAGATGAACCAGTCGCCGCGGTCCACGGGTTTGCCGATGCGCCCCAGGTCGCGCTGGTGGTCGAGCCGATTCGACGCGAGCCAGTTCTCCACGAAGATGCCTTCGCCGATCCGGGCGCCGGTGTAGTCGCGCCAGGTGTCCGGATAGCCGATCTTGACCTTCATCGCGGCGAGCTTTTCGAGCGAGCGGCCGCGCGTCTCCTCGCTCATCCATTCGGCCGACTTGAGCCGGTCGGCGAGCGCCGCCTTCACGTTGTCGATCAGCTCCTGCGCGCGCGCCCGGGCCCCGGGCGGAAAGGCCTCGTCGACGAAGATGCGCCCGAGCGCCATGCCGACGCCTTGCGAGCCATAGGGGCCGCCCACGATCTCGAGCACCTTCCGGTGGCGCGGTGGGGGCTCCTGGACGCCCTTCAGCTGCCGCTGGTAGAAATCGAAGCTCTCCTCGTCGAAGCGCGGCGGGAGCTTGGTGGCGGCGTCCTTGACGATATGCCAGCGCAAGTACGCTTTCCAATCCCAGCCGCGCTCGCCGGCGAGGCGTGCGAACGCCTTGAAGAAGCCGGGTTGGGCGACGTTCAGCGACGCCATGCCCTTCGTCCCCAGCGCCTCGAAATATTCGGCCCACGGAAATCCGGGCGCGTCGGCGTCGAGCTCGGCGACGGTCTTCCGGTTGTACGTCTTGTCCACGTCGCGGCGCTCGGTCGCGGTCATCGAGGCGCGCGCGAGCTCGGTCTCGAGGGCGATCACCGCCCCGGCATTGCGCGCGGCGGCTTCGGGGGTTTCCTCGAGGAGCTCGAACATGTTCGCCACGTGCTTGCGGTATCCCTCGCGCTGTTTCCTGGCGCGTTCGTCCTCGAGGAAGTAGTAGTCGCGGTCCGGCAGGCCCAATCCGCCCTGCACGATAGCCGCGAGGTAGCGCGAGGAATCGATTGGGTCGGGAGCGACGGCGAAACTGAAACCCGCCCCGATCCCCTGCGAATGCAGGTAGCCGAGCGTGCGCGCGAGCTCCGTGGGCGACGCGGCCGCCTGCGCGCGCTCGAAGAGGGGCAGCAGCGTGCGATACGAGTGGTAGTCGATCCGGTTGAGGTTCATTCCGGCGGAGTAATACTGCAACGCCATCCACTCGGGCGTGCCGCGGGCGTACTTCTTCTGCCTGTAGAGTCGATTCAGCTCGCGCTCGATCGCGCCCAGAAGGACCTTCTCGTTGCGCTCCCCGATGATCTCGAAGGTGCCCCAGCGCGGGCGATCGCCGGGGATCGGGGTCGCCTGCAGCCAGCTCTTGTTGGAGAACTGGTAGAAATCGGCGCACGCGTCGATCGAGCGGTCGAGCCCGGCCACGTCGAGGGCGGCCTGCGAGGCGGTGGCAAAGGCGGTCAGCACCGCGGCGAGGGTGACGCGGAGGGCGGGGTGCTTCATTCGGGGGCCTCGATGGAATTCGCGAAACCGCGATCTTACCGGGTTGGAAGAACGCGGCGTGACGTCGTGTCACGGTATAATTTTCGTCCAGCATGCGTATCCTCCTCTCGAACGACGACGGCTATTTCGCCCCCGGACTGGCCGCGCTCGCCGAAGGCCTCGCCGCCCTGGGAGAAATCACGGTCGTCGCGCCCGAGCGCGACCGCAGCGGCGCCTCCAATTCCCTTACCCTCGACCGCCCGCTCATGTTGAGCAAGGCGCCCAACGGGTTCCTCTACGTGAACGGCACGCCGACCGATTGCGTCCACATGGCGGTCACCGGGATCCTCGACTTCGAGCCGGACGTGGTCGTTTCGGGCATCAACAGCGGCTCGAACATGGGCGACGACACGCTTTACTCGGGCACTGTCGCTGCGGCGACCGAAGGCTACCTCCTCGGCATTCCATCCATCGCCGTGTCGCTCGTGGGCAAGGAGTTCAAGAATTACGCGGCGGCGGCGCGTGTGGCGAGCGACCTGGTGCAGCGTCTGACTCGCGCGCCCTTCGGAGTCCCGGTGCTGCTCAACGTCAATGTCCCCGACGTGCCCTACGAGTCGATTACCGGCATCGAGGTCACGCGCCTGGGCAGGCGGCACAAGGCCCAGCCCGTGATAGCGGGCAAGAACCCCCGCGGCGAGACCGTCTACTGGGTGGGCCCCGCGGGCGCCGCCCGGGAGGCCGGGCCCGGCACCGACTTCCACGCGCTCGAACGCGGCGCGGTTTCGGTGACCCCCCTGCAGGTCGACCTGACCCATGCGCAGCAGATCGCCCCGGTCGCGGCGTGGATCCTCAAATGAGCCTCGAGCGATGAGCGCGCGCGACGGGTCCGGCATCGGCATGACCTCGGAGCGCACGCGCCTGCGCATGATCGACACGCTGCGCCGCGAGGGGGTCAACGACGAGCGCGTGCTCGGCGCGATGGCCGAGATTCCGCGGCACCTCTTCATCGACGAGGGCATCGCCTCGCGCGCCTACGAGGACGTGGCGCTGCCGATCGGGCACGGCCAGACGATCTCGAGCCCGACCATCGTCGGCCTCATGACCCAGTTCCTCCTGGAGAAGTCCCCGATGAACAAGGTGCTCGAAGTGGGCACCGGCTGCGGGTACCAGACGGCGGTGCTCGGCAAGCTCGTGAAGGAGATCTACACGCTCGAGCGCATCGCGCCGCTGATGGACAAGGCCCGGCGCCACTTGCGCGACTTGCGCTTCTACAACATCCGCTACAAGCACGCCGACGGCCATGGCGGATACCCCGAGGGTGCGCCCTACGACGGCATCCTCATGGCGGCTTCCGCGACGCACGTTCCCGATGCCCTCAAGCAGCAGCTGGCGGTGGGCGGGCGCATGGTGCTCCCCGTCGGGATCGAAGACCAGTGGCTCTACGTCGTCGATCGCACCGAGAAGGGCTTCACCGAGCAGAAGCGCGCCGCCGTACGCTTCGTGCCGCTTCTTACGGGGCTCGCGTGAGGCGCGCGCTCGCCCTCATGGCGCTCGCCCTCCTGGTTGCGGGATGCGCGGCGCGGCGCCCCGCGCCGGTGGTCGACCGGTTTCCGGTCGAGGTGCCGCTTCCCGCGGACATCGCGAAGCCACCGCCTCCGGTGGACAAGCCCATCCCCACGCATACCGTGAAGCGCGGCGAGACGCTGGTCGGGATCGCGCTCCAGTATGGCCAGGACTACCGCGAGCTGGCCGCATGGAACGGCATCACCAATCCCAACGTGCTGTCGGTGGACCAGGTGCTGGTCGTCGCTCCCCCCGCGGGCTCGAAGCCGCTGGCCACGCCGATGACCACGCCGCTCGCCTCGCCCGGCCCGCCCATCGAGGCGCGCCCGATGCTGAATACGGCTTCGGCGAAGGTCGAGCCACGCGGCCAGAAGGTGCCCTACACCGATCGCGCACTCGCGCAGCTTGCAGGCAGCGAGGCCGGAACCGCGCCGGTGGCGCCCCCGCCCGCGGTTGCCGAGGCGCCCCCGCGGGCCGAGCCGGAGAAGCCCGCCGGCACCGATCGCGAGGAAGTCGACTGGATGTGGCCGGCCAAGGGAAAGGTGCTGTCGCCCTTCAGCGAGACTTCGAAGGGCATGGACATCGCGGGGCGCAAGGGCGCACCGGTGGTCGCCGCCTCGGCGGGGCGCGTAGTCTACGCGGGCGCGGGCCTGCGCGGCTACGGCAAGCTCATCATCATCAAGCACAGCAACACGTGGCTTTCGGCGTACGCGCACAACGACAACATCCTGGTCAAGGAACAGCAGGACGTGCGCAAGGGGCAGAAGATCGCCGAGATGGGGCAGACCGACGCCGACCAGGTGAAATTGCACTTCGAGGTCCGGCGCGAGGGCAAGCCCGTCGACCCGGCGAAGATCCTGCCGGCGATGTAGAAGAACGGCCTCTACGCGGCGCTGAAATCGCGGACTAGCCGCGCGAGCGCGCGTAGTTCCTCGCGTGAGGCGCCGCCTCCGTAGCGCGCCTCGACATACCGGCGCGTAACCTCCCCGGCCTGGACAGCGATCGCGGGGCGCGCTGCCTGCACGCGCGCCAGGTAGTCGAGCGGGCCCTCGTGCGGCGCGCGGGCGAGCCCGGAGCGCGCGAGCTTCGCGCAGAACCGGTCCCAGGCGACGAGCGCGGCCTCGCGCCGCGGCGGCCGGTCGTGGACCAGCAGGCCGATGGTGACCGCGATTCCGACCGCGAATGTCGCGACCATCAGCCAGAAGCCGAGGGTGCGCCAATCGATGGACGGAAATCCCAGCTGCGAGAAGAACTGTCGCTGCCGGTCCATGTTGTAGCCGACCACCCACTGGTCCCAGTTGCTGTTCATCATCTGCCATGCGAAGCGCAGGTTCGCGAGCAGGCCGAACCGGTCGGCATCGATCAGCGACGGAATCATGCCGATCGGCCCGAGCGCGGCATTCACGCCGTTTTCGACCCGCATTGGGGACACGGTTCCCGTGGGATCGATGCGCACCCAGCCTTCCTCCCGTACCCAGATTTCAGACCACGCGTGCGCATCGGCCTGGCGCACGATCAGCTCGCTATTCAGCGGATTGACCTCCCCTCCCTGGTAGCCGGTCACCACCCGGGCGGGCACGCCGGCGGCGCGCATGAGGAGCGTGAAGGCCCCCGCGTAGTGCTCGCAGAAGCCCTGGCGCGTGTTGAAGACGAAATCATCGAAGGGATTCAGGCGGTCCAGCGGCGGAGGCTCGAGGGTGTAGGCGTAGCCACTGGAGAAGTGCTGCGCCGCCCTGGAAAGGATGATCCGCGGATCCGGGTTCTCGCGGGCCCACTCGCGGCCGAGGGCGACCGTGCGGGGATTGCGGGTTTCGTCGAAGGCGAGCGCCGCACGCAGCTGCGCCGCATTCGCACTCTCGCCGAACTGGTAGCGAAGGTACGAGGTCACTTCGTAGCGCATGCGTTCGGCCACCGGCCGGCGATGGCGCAGCTGCAGGTCGGACAGGAGCTGGCTGCCTTCGGGGAGCGACCCCGGAACGTCGAGCGCGAAGAGCCACGTCTTGTTGTGCGGCTCGAGCGTCACGGCGTATTTCGACGGCCGCTCGCGGCGCGAATACTCCATGTGGCCCTGGGCGGCGTAGGGGCGCATCTTCCAGGTGGCGCCGTCGAAGTCCACGAGCACCGGGCCGCGCCAGTAGAGCGAGGAGTAGGGCGGCATGCCGGTCTCGAACTGCACGCGAAAGGCGAGCGCGTCGGACTTGATCAGGTTGGCGATGTTGCCCGGACTCATCGTGTCCGACAGGCCCGTCTGGGCGGAGCGCGAATCCTGCGGCAGCGCCCAGAGCGGGCCCTGGGTGCGCGGGAAAAGGATGAAGAACGCGACCATCAGGGGCAGCGCCTGGATCAGCAACGCGCCGGCGGGGCGCAACCGCTCGGCGAGCGTGGGCGAACGGCCCACACGATTGAATCCCACCAGCGTGGCCACGAAGATCCAGACGCACGCCAGCATGTAGATCCCGAGCGGGATGGTCTGCGAGAAGAGGAAGTTCGTCATCACCAGGAAGAAGCCGAGGTAGATCGAGAGGACGACGTCGCGCTGGTTGCGCATCTCGAGGAGCTTCAACGCCGCCATGAGGATCAGCAGCGTGACTCCCGCCTCGCGCCCGAAGATGCGCCCGTAGGTGAGGAACGTGCCATAGGTGCCAGCGAGCGTCACCGCCCACATGAACCACCGCGGCGGCGAGCGCAGCGCGGCCCATGAGATCCAGGCGCGCCACCCCACCACGACGGCGAAGAAGATGCTTACCCAGCCGGGCAGGCGCAGGAGGTGGGGGCCGACGACGAACGTCATCGCAGCGAGCAGCCACATCACGTTGCGCACGTCGAGCGGCGTGCTCGGCTGCGGAACCCTCATCGCGGTGCCTCGAAGAGCGCCAGCGCCTCGAGGCACCGCGTGCGGTGCGCTTCGCCCCGGCCGGGCGGGATCTCCTTGCCGGGCAGACGCAGCCCATAGCTCTGCCCGAACGACTCGGCCTGGACCACCCAGTGGCAAAGGATCGACAGGCGCGCCTCGATGTCGGGCGCGCGCGCCTCATCCCAGTCGAGCCAGAGCTCGCTCGAGGCCGTAGCGCTGAATTCCTTGGTGAGCAACCCCTGCTCGCGGGCGAGCGCCTTCCAGGCGATCTGCTTGGGCGTGTCCCCCGGGCGGTAGGCACGCAGCATGTTGAACTCCTCGTCGCCGGCGATCGGGATGCCTTCTTCGGAGGCGCTCCTCGATTGGGCGGGCGGGGTGCCGGCCTTCGGGTCGGGCCGGGGATAGACCAGCACCGTGAGGCCGAAGTCCACATACGACCAGGCGTGGAAGAAGCCGAGCGGATAGCGCGTGAACACTTCCAGCCGTCCGCACTGCGCGACACCGCGCCGTGTCGCGTTGACCCCCAGCGAGATCGAGGCCATCTCGGAGGCCGCGATGTCGGCGTACACCGGCTCGTCGCCGCGCCGGCGCAGAGCGATCGAGAAGCGCGTCTGGGACGGCGTCTCGACGCTCACGTTGAAGCGCGCGGTCTCGCCCGCGAAGACCGCGTCGCAGCGCCCCGGTCGCAGCCGCAGGTGCGCGAGGTTGCGCCAGGTGTGCAGCATCGCCACACCCGCCATGCTCGCCAGCAGGAACGTGAGCGTGAAGCCCAGCGATAGCGCGTAGTTGATCGACGAGAGCAACAGGATCATCACCGTGAACGCGAACACGTAGCCCTGGCGCGTCGGCAGGATGAAGATGCGTCGCTGGACGAGGGTGACCGGCGGGCTCTCCGGGACCGTCGCCCGGAAGATCCAGTCGGAGATGGATTGGCGCAGGTTCGCCAGCACGGGGGGCCCGCTCAGGGGATCGGCACGCCGCCGATGAGTTCCTTGGCGGCGTCGAAACCGCCCTTCACCGCGTCGGCGTTGCCGTGCAGCCGATGGCCCACGACCGCGGGGAGGATCGCCTGCACGTCTTCGGGAAGCACCTGGCGGCGGTTCTCCATCATCGCCCACGACTGCGCGGCGCGCAGGACCGCCACGCCCGCGCGCGGCGACAGGCCCTGGGTGAAGCGCGGCGAATGGCGCGTGTGGTTGATGATCTGCTGCACGTAGTCGAGCAACGCCTCCGAGACCTGCATCTGCGGAACCGCCTTCTGCAGCTCTGCCAGCTGCGCGGCGCTCATCGCCGGTTGCAGCTGCGAGATCATGTCGCGGCGCTCGGCCCCGCGCAGCAGCTCGCGCTCGGCCTTCGCATCGGGATAACCCAGGTTGATGCGCATGAGGAAGCGGTCGAGCTGCGACTCGGGCAGGGGGAAGGTGCCTACCTGGTGCATCGGGTTCTGCGTGGCGATCACGAAGAACGGCTCGGGCAGGGGACGCGTCTCGCCCTCCGCGGTGACCTGGTGCTCCTCCATCGCCTCGAGCAGCGCGCTTTGCGCCTTCGGGCTCGCGCGGTTGATCTCGTCGGCAAGGATGATCTGGGCGAAGATCGGCCCGGGGTGGAACCGGAATGCCGAACTGTCGCGATCGAAGATCGACACGCCGATAATGTCAGCGGGCAGCAGGTCGGAGGTGAACTGGATGCGCTGGTAATCCAGGCCGAGCAGGCGCGCGAGCGCATGGGACAGCGTGGTCTTGCCCACGCCTGGTACGTCCTCGATCAGCAGGTGGCCGCGCGCGAGGATGCACGCCAGCGCGAGCCGAATCTGGCGCTCCTTGCCGAGGATGATCTGGCCGGCGTTGGCCACGACCGCTTCGACGGGGCTCGTGGAGGCACGGGTGCGGTTGTCGACGAGCATCGAAAAAGGGGAACCTTGTCAGCGAGTTACAAGTCCATCCGTTATGTTTTCGAGAATAGCACGACCACCCCACGCTCCCTTGGCGCGTTGAGCCCGGAACGGGGAATCGACCACAATGATCGCAGCGAGGCAGACGGCATGGTTCGACGATTGATTGGCGCGGCCCTGGTCGCGATTGCAGTTCCCGCAGCGGCGCAGAGCACGCCTGCCACCAACTACACCGACATGTGGTGGAATCCGGCCGAGTCCGGTTGGGGCGTGAGCTTCGCGCAGCACTCGGGCACCCACCAGGTGTTCGCGGTCTGGTACACGTACGACCCGCGCAAGGAGGCCTCGGGCCAGAACAAGCCGCTCTGGATCGTGATGCCGGGGGGGCAGTGGACCAGTCCCACGACGCTCACCGGGACCGTCTATGTCGCCGGCGGCGTTCCCTTCAACCAGTCGGGCTCGAGCCCGCGCAACAACCCGGTGGGCTCGTTCACCTTCGATTTCACTGACGCCGCCAACGGCCGGTTCTCGTACAACATCGCTGCGCCGGCGGGGCTGTCGCCATCCGATCCCGCGTACAACCTGCCCGCCATGACCGGCACCAAGACGATCACCCGCCAGAGCTTCTAGGTCGATGCCCACCGCGCTGCTGACCCACCCCGACTGCGTCCGGCACGAGATGGGGGAGGGGCATCCGGAATCGCCGCAGCGCCTGCGCTCGGTTCTCGCCGCCCTGCAGTCCTCGGGGCTCGCGGCCCGGCTCGTCGTGCGCGAGGCCCCGCCGGCCGAGCGCGAGCACCTCGAGCGCGTTCACCAGGCACAGCACGTGGACCGGGTGTTCGAGTCGTCGCCCGCGCGCGGCTACGCGTATCTCGATCCCGACACCTCGATGAACCCGAGCTCGCTGTCCGCCGCCCTCCACGCGGCGGGGGCGGTCGTCGCGGCCACCGACATGGTCATGGCGGGCGAGGTGGACAGCGCCTTCTGCGCGGTGCGCCCGCCAGGTCACCACGCCACGCGCGACCGGCCGATGGGCTTCTGCGTATTCAATAACGTCGCAATCGGCGCCGCCCACGCGATCGCCGCCCACGGCCTCGAGCGCGTCGCGGTGCTCGACTTCGACGTGCACCACGGCAACGGCACCGAGGACGCGTTCCACGACGATCCCCGCGTGATGCTGTGCTCGACCTTCCAGCACCCGTACTACCCCTACAGCGGCGCGGGCTCGGGCAACGATCACATCGTCAACGTGCCGCTCCCGGCAATGACCGACGGCCGCGGGTTTCGCGATGCGGTGGAGCGCTTCTGGATGCCCGCGCTCGAGGCCTACAAGCCGCAGATGGTGTTCGTCTCGGCGGGTTTCGACGCCCATCGCGACGATCCGCTCGCATACCTGAAGCTGGGCGACGAGGACTATCGCTGGATCACCGAGCGGCTGGTCGAGGTCGCCGACCGGCACGCCTCAGGGCGCGTCGTGTCCACGCTCGAGGGAGGCTACAACGTCGACGCCCTGGGCCGGTGCGTGGTCGAGCACGTGGGCGTGCTGGCCGCGCGCTAGCGCGGTTCGACTACCAACAGCAGGGGGAGTTACTGCGGGATGTTCTGCGAGCTGGCGATCTTCGGCGTGAGGCCGATGAGACCCCAGTTGCGCTGGTCGATCGCGGTGTGGATCAGGCCGCGATAGCGCATCGCCTGGGCATAGGCCCAGGGTGAGGCGAGGAAGTTCTGGTACAGCTCTTCGAAGCTCTGCGCGTTGCAATACCCGCCGTAGGCGCAGGCCTGGAGCAGGTCGCGATGCTGTGAGCTGTTGGTGCAATCCTGGCCGACGTCGCAGGCGACCAGCGAGAAGGCGCCGAGGAAAGCCGAGGGTTCCGGGATCTCGCCATTCGGGCCCACTCGCAGGTTCTGGCTCACGGCGTTCTGCGCGAGGAACTGGCCCACGTACATCAGCGCCTCGGGGTCGCGGCTCTCGAGCAGGCCGATCAGCATCGACAGCTCGTCGGTGGCACCCTTCGTGGTCTGCGCGCCTTCGGCCGTCTTGCCGACGTTCTTGCTCAGCTCCGCGGTCACGATGCGCGCCTGGGCGCGCGGATCGCCCTGCAGGGCGGCGGCGCGATAGAGCGAATCGATGTCCTTCTGCGCAACCTTGGCGCTCTGGAATCCGAGGCAACGCTGGGTGTTGTCCACCGCCTCATAGGCGGCGATGCGCTTCTCGTTGATCGGGTCGCCGGCGGGCAGGCCCGACAGGAACTGGCGTTTCTGCTTGGCGCTGAAGGCGGCGAGGTCCTCGTTCACCGTGGTGGCGAACAGGCACTCCTCGAGGGCCTTGGCGAGATGGTAGCGCTCGTCTCCCGACAGGCTTGCGGCGCGTGTCGCCAAGCCGTCGGCAAAGGCCTTGAGGTCGCGGGAATTGCGGAACTCGAGGGCGATGCCGGTGATGCGGGATACCTGGGCGCGGGGCACCGGGGCCGGAAGTGAGACGAGGGTCGACTGGCGCGGCTCGGAATTTGCCGCGTAAACACCGGAACTGTCGTTCGAATCCGGCGACAACAGGGCCCCGAGCGGTGCCCGCTCGTCGCGAGCGGCCGACACCACACCCGTGTACTTGCTCGCGATCAGCAGCCCGTAGGCGACGAGCGAAGCCAGGCCAATGGCCGTTAGGCGGTTCATAGACACGCAGTCTGGTGCAAAAAGGGTAGGTTCGTCAATGATTTCCGGCGGTATGGACCCCCGGGGCCGATGCCCCGTTTTGGCCCGTTTTTGTGAACCGAATCACTTCAGTGGTGCAGGATTTTCGACAGGAACTGCTGGGCGCGCTCCGATCGGGGCGTGCCGAAGAATTCGTCCTTGGTGCAGTCCTCCACGATCAGGCCGCGATCCATGAAAATCACGCGGTGGGCGACGGTTCGGGCGAACCCCATCTCGTGGGTCACGCACATCATCGTCATGCCTTCCTTCGCGAGCTGCACCATCACGTCGAGCACCTCGTTGATCATCTCCGGGTCGAGCGCCGAGGTGGGTTCGTCGAAGAGCATCGCGATCGGGTCCATCGACAGCGCGCGGGCGATCGCGACGCGCTGCTGCTGGCCACCCGACAGCTGCCCCGGATACTTGTCCTTCTGCGCCATGAGGCCCACGCGGTCGAGGTACTTGAGACCGTGCTCGACCGCCTGCTCCTTCGGGCGACCCAGCACCTTCATCTGCCCGATGGTGAGGTTGTCGACGATGCGCATGTGGGGGAACAGCTCGAAATTCTGGAACACCATGCCGATGCGCGAGCGCAGCTTCGACAGGTTGGTCTTCTTGTCGTGGACCGCCACCCCGTCGACCATGATCTCGCCCTTCTGGAACGGCTCGAGCGCGTTCACCGTCTTGATGAGCGTCGACTTGCCCGAACCCGAGGGCCCGCAGACCACGACGACCTCGCCCTTCTTCACGTTGGTGGTGCAGTCGGTGAGGACCTGGAACGTGCCGTACCACTTGCTCACGCCCTTCATCTCGATCATCGGTCCGGTGCCCTGCGCGGTGGTGGTGTTCACGTTGGGTTCCTATCTCGCGACGGATATCTTCTGGTTGAGCCGCTTCACCGCCCACGAGGCGCCGAAGCAGATCACGAAGTAGACGAGCGCGACGAAGAGGTAGAGCTCGACGATGCGCCCGGAAAGCTGCCCGCCCTTGCTCGCCGCGCCGAGGAAATCCTTCAGCCCCACGACGTACACGAGGGAAGTGTCCTGGAAGAGGATCACGGCTTGGGTGAGCATGATCGGCAGCATGTTGCGGAAGGCCTGCGGCAGCACCACGTGCCCCATCGCCTGCCAGTAGTTCATGCCGACCGCGTAGGCCGCCCACGGCTGCCCGCGCGGGATCGACTGGATGCCGGCGCGGATGATCTCGGAGTAATACGCGCTCTCCACCATGATGAATGCGACGATCGCCGAGGTGAACGGCCCCACCGCCTCGCCTTGCTGCCCCGTGAGCTTGGCCATCAGCATCGGGGTGAGGAAGTAGAACCAGAAGATCGCCATGATGAAGGGGATCGAGCGGATCAGGTTCACGAAACCGGTTGCCGGAATCGAGAGCACTTTCCAGCTCGACAGCCGCGCCATCGCGAGCAGAGTGCCGAAGATGACGCCGCCGGCGAGCGCGATCCCGAAGAGCTTGAGCGAGAGCTTCATGCCCTCCCACAGCACTTCGCGGCTCTTCCAGATGACGCCCCAGTCGAAGTCCACTAGTGCCCCCCCCCGGCCTGCGAGATGTAGCCCGGCACCGCGAGCCGTCCCTCGAGGAAGCGCATCGCATAGATCACGGTGAGGGTGATGACGATGTAGATCAGGGTGGCCGCGGTGAATGCCTCGAAGGTCTTGAACGTGTACTCGGAAATCTGGCGGCTCTGCGCGGTGAGCTCGATCACCCCGATGGTGAGCGCGGTCGACGAGTTCTTGAAGATCGTGAGGAACTCCGACGTCATCGGCGGGATGATCAGCCGATAGGCCATCGGCAGCAGCACGTAGCGGTACACCTGCGGGAGCGTGTAGCCCATCGCCAGCCCGGCGTTGGTCTGGCCGCGCGGCAGCGATTCGATGCCTGCGCGCACCTGCTCGGCGACGCGCGAGGCCGTGTAGAGGCCCAGGCAAAGGACCGCGGCGGTGAACTCCCACATGCTGAACTGCGCGAACGGGAGCTCCACCAGGTTCGGCAATTCGGTCTTGAGCCAGTCGCCCAGCGCCTTGGGCACGATCTCCGGCATCACGAAATACCAGAGGAACATCTGCACCAGCAGCGGGATGTTGCGGAAGACCTCGACGTAGGCGGTGGCGATCGCTCGCGGGATCCTGAGCGGGGTGGTGCGGATCACCCCCAGGACCGAGCCCAGGCTGAAGGCGATGACCCAGGCAAAGAGGGACACGAGCAGCGTCCACATCGTGCCCGAGGCGAGCCACCCCAGGTACGTCATGCCCCCGGAGGGGGCTTGCTCGAGGAAGACCTTCCAGTCCATGGAGGGGTTTCTCCGTCATTCCCGCCTGCGCGGGGATGACGGGGTGAGCTCAGTCGGGCAGCGCGTTGGTGCGGCAGACGCTCTCGAGCAGCGGGCTCAGCGGCACGCCCATCACCTCACCGGAGGGAAGCTTCTCGGTGAACCACTTGGCATAGACCTTCTTGATCGGGCCGTTGCACTGGCCGGCATCGCCGAAGAAGCGCGCGACCGCGCGGCGTACCACCACGCCGAAGGCGTCGTCGTTGGTACGGAACATCATCCCGTAGGGGTCGTAGGACAGGTAGTCGCCCACCACCTCGAAGTCCTTGGGATTCTTGGCCTTGGCCTGCAGCCCGTAGAGCAGGATGTCGTCCATCGCGAACGCCACCGCGCGCCCGGACTCGACCGTGAGGAAGCTCTCGGCGTGGTCCTTGGCGTTGAGGAACTTGATGCCGAGGTTGTCCTTGTCCGAGAGCGCCTTGATGGTGCGCTCGTTGGTCGTGCCCTGGGTGACCACCACGGTCTTGTTCTTGAGGTCCTTGTACGACTTGATCTTCGAGGACTTCTTCACCAGCAGCTTGGTGCCGGTGATGAACGTGACCGGCGCGAACGCCACCTGCTTCTGGCGCGTGAGGTTGTTGGTGGT
>JANMYH010000117.1:0-8044 GCA_031381925.1 Burkholderiales bacterium
CCGGGTCCATCCGATCGAGCTTGCGCAGCAGCGCCGGCCACTCCATCAGGCCGTAGGGACGGCGCGTCTGGGGCTGGTAGTTCATGTAGGTTTCCTGGAGCACCGGCTGGGGCACGGGCACCAGCTTCGCCCCCGTGGCCATCGCGGCGAGCTGCGAGCGCGCGGTGAGCTCGAGGCGATGCATCCAGTTGAAAGCTTCTCCAATGGTCTTCCCGACCGTGAGCAGCCCGTGGTTGCGCAGGATCAGCGCCTCGCCCTCGCCGAGGTCGGCGAGCAGCGACGCCTCCTCCTTGGAGTCGAGCACGACGCCCTGGTAGTCGTGGTAGCCGATCTTGAGGAAGCGCATCGCGGTCTGCGTGATCGGCAGCACGCCACAATCGAGCGCCGAGAGCGCCATCCCCGCCCAGGTGTGCGTATGGATCACGCACGCCACGTCGTGCCGCGCCCGGTGGACTGCGCCGTGGATCACGTAGCCCGCCTTGTTGATGCCGTAGTTCAAGTCGCCGAAGTCGGGCTTCGCGAGGATGTTGCCCTCGACGTCGATCTTGATGAGGCAGGAGGCGGTGATCTCCTCGTACATCATCCCGTACGGGTTGATGAGGAAGGCGTTCCTCTCGCCGGGCACCGCCGCCGAGATGTGGTTGGCCATCATGTCCGACATGTCGTAGAGGTCGACGAGCCGGTAGCACGCCGCCAGGTCCACCCGCGCCTGCCACTCGGCGGGAGTGACGACTTCACGCATCGAGGCGATCTTCATTCGCTTCCGATCTGGGGAAGGGGCCGCTTGCGCTCGATGTGGAACCGGACGAGGGCGGCGAACCGGTAGAGGGCATGGACGAATTTGCCGTAGGGCAGCAACAAGAATAGCGCGAGAACGACCCCCAGGTGAATCGCGAGCAACACACCCATGGCACGCGTCTCGCGAAGGAAAAGGAGGGCGAGGCCCGTGGCGCTGGTGAGCAGGAGCAGCAGGAGGAATCCCGCGTCCATGCCGCCCTGGCTCTCGTCGGCGAGCAGGGGATCGCGCCGCGCCCGCAGCCAGAGCAGGCCTACGGGCCCTACCAGCAGCCCCACCCCCCCGAAGATGCCGAGCAGGACCGGGAGGCTGTAGAGCGGGTACGGCGCCTTCCATCCGAAGACGTAGTGGTAGATCGTCGCCACCGTGGTCGCGCCGAAGCAGAGCATGAAGCCGTAGAAGGTGAAATGGTGGAAGGTGCGCCGCGCGAACGACGGCCGCTCGTCGGGGTAGGTGCAGCCCTCCCCCCCGCCGTCGAGGTACTTGAGCCCGAGCGCGTCCCACGACGCGCCCGACAACGCCGGAGCCTTCACGAACTCGAGCGCCTCCTCGCCCATGTCGGGCCAGAAGCGCGCGAATCCCATCGCAAAGGCGAGGATCGCGAACGCGAACACCGCGCCGAAGACCCCCACCATCACGCCATGCGGCAGCACCGCGTAGAACGACCCCTGGGCATCGGACCACGCCGCGAAGAGCCGCTCGGGGCTCGCGTACCAGGCGGTGAAGAGGAACACCGCCGCGAGCGAAGCGGCCGTGACGAGGCTCGTCGCGAGCCCGTTGCGATCGAAGGCGCGCGCAAGGAAGCCGGGCCACGCGTACTTCTTGTAGGTCTCCTTGCGCACCTGCGCCAGCACCCGGGGGAAGTTGAGCTGGAACTCGTGGGGCGGCGCGTACTGGCATGCATACAGGCACGCGCCGCAGTTGTGGCAGAGGTTCGCGAGGTAATGGACGTCGCCTTCGTTGAATTCCAGGCGGCGCTCGAGGGCGGGGAAGACCGCGCAATATCCCTCGCAGTAACGGCATGCGTTGCAGATCGAGAGCACGCGCTGCGCCTCCTCGATGAGCGCCTCGAGGCGCGGCGCGCTAACCGCGGACATGGCGCGCCGCCTCCTCGCCTGCGATGCGTCCGAACGTCGTCCCGATCGCCATGCCGATGCCCGCGAGGTAGCCCTTGCCGAGGACGTTCCCCGCCATGATCTCGCCGGCCGCGAAGATGTTGTGCGCGGGCTTCCCGTCCGCCATCAGCATGCGGGCGCGCTCGTCGATCGCGACACCCAGGTAGGTAAAGGTGATCCCGGGACGCAACGGGTAGCCGTAGAAGGGCGGCGTGTCGATCGTGCGCGCCCAGTGGGTCTTGGGCGGCGTGAGCCCGGCGGTGGAGCAATCGTCGAGCTTTGCATGATCGAAGGTGCCGGGGCGCACGGCGGCGTTGAAATCGGCGACGGTCTTCTCGAGTGCGGCGGGATCGAGGCCGAGCGCGGTGGCGAGCTCGCGCAGGCTCGCGGCCTTAACCGGCGGATACACCGGCGGCATGAACCTGCCCATCGACTTGGCGTCGATGATCGAGTAGCCGACCTGGTCGGGTTGGCCCGCGACCAGGCGCCCCCAGATGGCGTAGCGCTTCGGCCAGAAATCCTCGCCCTCGTCGGAGAAGCGCTGCGCGTGCTCGTTCACGACGATGCCGAGCGAGACGGCGTCGACACGCGTCACGATGCCGCCGTCGTATTTCGGGCTGCGCGCGTCGATGGCGACGCAATGCCCCTGGGTCGCATCGCTCACCTGCTTCGCGCCCTTCGCGAGCAGCAGCTTCAGCACCACGCCCATGTTGTACGGCGTGCCGCGCACGATGAAGTTGTCCGCGGGCGGGCCCCACGCCTCGCGCAGCCAGGCGAGGTTCGATTCGAAACCGCCGCAAGCGACGACGAGGGCGCGTGCGCGCAACTCGTGGCGCGTGCCATCGCGCATCGCCACGGCCGAGGTGAAGCGCCCGCCCTCCATCGCGATCTCGACCGCCTCGGTGTCGTAGGCCACCTCCACGCCAAGGGCCTGGGCCGCGCGGTAATACGCGTTCATCAGCGCCTTGCCGCCGCCCAGGAAAAACGCGTTGGTGCGTCCCAGGTGCAGCGTGCCTCCGAGGGGCGCCTGGAAGCGCACGCCGTGCTCGAGCATCCACGGCACGTGGCGCTCGGTCTGGCGGATCGTCATGCGCGCGAGCCGCTCGTCGGTGAGACCGCCGGTGACCTTGAAGAGGTCCTGCCAGTACTCCTCCTCGGGATAGGCCTCGGTGAGCGGGGCGAGCGGCCCTTCGTGCATGGTGCGCATGTTGCGCGTGTGGCGGCTGTTGCCGCCGCGGAAATCCTTCGGGGCGGCCTCGACGATCAGCACCGAGAGCCCGAGGCGGCGCGCGGTGAGCGCTGCGCAAAGCGCCGCGTTGCCGCCACCCAAAATCAACAAGTCCCAAAGCCGCGTGGTGCCCATGGGGGATTGTAGCTTCAGGGGGAAACGGAGGTAGCGGGGCTTCGGCGGGCGCAAATCTGTGAAACGCAGATGGCCGCAGATGAAAAGCGGATGACCGCAGAAAAGCTAGAAGTTATGAATGATTCGGCGCGCTTCGATACGCCCAACGCCTCTAAAAACCCAAGGATGACAGTCTCACTCCCCGGATGGGGCGGGACGGAGCTCGTGCGTCGGCTGCTTGACCGGCCCCTTGCCGGAGTAGCGGTCGAGGTAGAGGTAGATCACCGGCGTGATGAAGAGCGTGATCACCTGCGAGAAGGCGAGGCCGCCCACGACCGCGAGGCCGAGCGGCTGGCGAAGCTCCGCGCCCGCGCCCAGGCCCGCGGCGATCGGGATCGCGCCCATCATCGCCGCGATCGTGGTCATCATGATGGGGCGGAAGCGCAGCAGGCACGCCTCGCGGATCGCGGTGATCGCATCCTTGCCCTCCTCGCGCTGCGCGTTGAGTGCAAAGTCGATCATCATGATCGCGTTCTTCTTGACGATGCCGATCAGCAGCAGGATCCCGATCACGGCGATCATCGACAGGTCGATGCCGAAGACCCACAGCGTGAGGAGCGCGCCGATCGCCGCCGACGGGATGCCCGCGAGGATCGTGATCGGATGGATGTAGCTCTCGTAGAGCACGCCCAGCAGCACGTAGATCACCAGGAGCGCGCTCAGGAGCAGCCAGATCTGGCTCGCCTGGGACTTCTGGAACGCGGCGGCATCGCCCGCCCATTGCGTGAGGATCGTGGCCGGCATGTGGGCCTCGTCCCGGTAGCGCTCGATCTTTTTCGCGGCGTCGCCGAGCGCCGCCCCGGGCGCGAGGTTGAAGGTGACCGTGATCGCCTGCAGCTGGCCGGCGTGGTTGATCGCCACCGGGCCCGCGCGGCGCTCGACCGTGGCGATGCTGGACAGCGGCACCAGGACGCCGCCGTTGCCGCGCAGGTAGATCTTGGAGAATGCCGACTCGTCGCGGCGGTCGGCGTCGGCCGCCTGCAGGATCACCGAGTAGGAGTCCGACGCCGTGAAAATGGTGGAGACCTGGCGCTCGCCGAAGGTCGAGTAGAGCGCGGTGCGGATGTCCTGGATCTGCACGCCGAGCGCGTTCGCCTTGTCGCGGTCGATGTCGAGCTGCGCCTGCAGCCCACGCAGCTGCGAGTCGCTCGAGACGTCGCGGAACAGGGGGTCGGGACGCATCAGCGCCATCAACCGGTCCGCGCTTTCCTGCAGGTCGCGGTCGCCGACGCTCTTCAGCAGGTACTGGTAGCGCGCCTTGCTGATGCGCCCGCCGATGCGCAGGTTCTGCAGCGGCGTGAAATACACGGCCACGCCCGGAATGCCGCGCACGTCGCGCCGCAAGCTCTCGAGCACCTTTTCGATGCCCGGGCGCTCGCCGCGCGGCTTCAGGTTGATGAACATGCGCCCGGTGTTGGTATCGTCGGCGGTGGTGATGACGCTGCCCACCGCCGCGTTGGCGCGCACCGCGTCGCTCACCTTGGTGAGCGTGATCGACATCGCCGGGAACGAGATGTCCTCGACCGCTTCGGCACGCACGATGATCTGGCCGATGTCCTCGGTCGGGAAGAATCCCTTGGGGATGTAGATGAAGAGCCCGATGGTCACGGCGAGGCTCGCGAGCGCCACGCCGAGCACCACGGGGCGGTGCGCGAGGGACCAGTCGAGGGCACGCTGGTAGCGACCGTACGTCCAGCGATAGCCGTGCTCGAACCACGCCGTGAGGCGCAGCCCCGGGTCGTCCGCGCGCTCGCGCTTGAGGAAGCGGCTGGCGAGCATCGGCACGAGGGTGAGCGAGACCAGCGCCGAGACCAGGATCGCAAGGGATACCACGATCGCGAACTCGCGGAAGAGCCCGCCGATCACGCCCGGCATGAAGAAGATCGGGATGAACACCGCGACCAGGGAGATCGAGATCGAGATGATCGTGAACGAGACCTCGCGCGCGCCCTTCACCGCCGCCTCGAAGGGCGCCATGCCCTCCTCTACGTGGCGCACGATGTTCTCGAGCATCACGATCGCGTCGTCGACGACCAGGCCCACGGCGAGGGTGATGCCGAGGAGCGAGACGTTGTTCAGGCTGAGGTCGAGCCACTTCATCAGGGCGAGCGTGCCGAAGAGCGAGATCGGCAACGACAACGCCGGGATGATGGTCGCCGACGCGCGGCGCAGGAACAGGAAGATCACGAGCAGCACCAGCACCGCGGTGATCCCGAGCGTCACCTTCACGTCGTGGATCGCGTGGCGGATCGATACCGACCGGTCGTTGTTGATCTTGATCTCGACCGAGCTCGGCATCTGCGCCACCAGCGGCGGCAGCGCCGCGCGGATCGCGTCGACCGTGGCCACGGTATTGGCGTCGGGCTGGCGGCGCACCGAGAGCGTGATGCCGACCTCGCCGTCGGTCCAGCTCGCGGTCTTGCGCGACTCCACGCTGTCCTCCACGTCGGCGACCTCCTCGAGGCGCACGACGGCGCCGTTCGGGAGCGTGCCCACGATGATCCTGGCGAACTGCGCGGCGCGCGTGAGCTGGCGGTTGGCCTGGATGGTGAGGGTCTGGCGGGTGCCGTCGAGCGTGCCGACCGGCGTGTTGGCGTTGGCCTGGCGAATCGCCGTGGCGACGTCGTCGACGGTGAGCTTGCGCGCGGCGAGCGCGTCGGGACGCACGTTCACCCGCACGGCGAAGCGCTTGCGGCCGTTGATGTCGATCTCGGCCACCCCCGGCAGCGTGGACAGCGAGGGTGCGATGAGGTTCTCGGCGAGGTCGTTCAGATCGGACAGCGGCATCGAGGGCGAGGCGAGCGAGACCCAGATGATCGGCTCGTCGCCCGGATTGACCTTGCGGTACGACGGCGGGTTGGTCATCTCGTCGGGGAGCTGGCGCTGGGCGCGGAGCAGCGCCGCCTGCACGTCAACGGCGGCCGCATCGATGGCGCGGTCCTCCTGGAACTCGAGCGTCACCTGCGTGCGCCCCTGGGTCGAGGTGGAGCTGATCGATTCCACACCGGCGATGGTGGCGAACTGCTTCTCCAGTGGGAGCGCGACCGAGGCCGCCATGTTCTCGGGGCTCGCCCCCGGGAGGTTGGCGCTCACCGAGATCGTGGGCGTCTCGAACCGGGGGAGTGCGGCGATGGGAATGTCGCCATAGGCGAGGATTCCCGCCACCACGAAGGAGGCCGAAAGAAGGCCGGTCATCACCGGGCGGCGGATGAAATGCTCGGTGAAGTTCATGGCGCCTTCCTCCCCTTGCCCTTCCTGCCCTCGCCCTTCCCAGCCGAGTCCTGCGGGTTCGAGTTGTCGGCCTCAGCGACCGTGTTGCCGGGCCGCAGGTTCTGCGCGCCCTCCACCACCACACGCGCCCCGGGAGCGATCCCCTCGACCACCGCGAAGCCTTCCTCGACGTAGGCGAGCTTCACCGGGCGCTGCTCCACCTTGCGTTCGGCGCCGACCACGTAGACGTAGCGGCTGTCGGGACCGGTCTGCACCGCCTGGGCCGGAACGACCGTGGCACCGGCGAGCGTGCGCGACGACATCTCGACCGCCACGTACATGCCCGGCCACAGCGCCGCCTTCGGATTGGCGAACTCGGCCTTGACCCGGATGCTGCCGGTGGCGGTATCGACGGCGTTGTCGACGAACGCGATCTTGCCCTTGAAGGTCTCGCCGCCCGCCTGCGGCGTGGCGGTCACCGAAACCGTGCCCGCGCGCAGGGCCTGCTGCAGCGTCGGCAACTCCTTCTCGGGCAGGGTGAAGGCGACCGCGATGGGATCGATCTGCGTGACCGTCACCAGCACCGCGCTCGCCGGCTGAACCAGGCTGCCCGCGCGCACGCCGATCGCGCCGGTGCGTCCGGCGAAGCTCGCGCGGATCTCGGTGTAGCCGCGCGCCACGCGCACCGCCTCGAGCGCCGCCTGGTCCACCGCGAGCTGGCCCTTCAGCGTGTCGACCTGGTTCTGCGCGGTATCGAGGGCGGCCTGGGAGATGAACTTCTGGCCGAAGAGCTCGCGCTGCCGGTCGAAGCTGCGCGCGGCCGTGGCGAGGTCGGCGCGGTCCTTCGCCACCTGCGCCTCGGCCTTGCGGATGTTGGCGTCGTCGGCGCGCGCATCGAGCGAGAACAGCAGCTCGCCGGCGCGAACGTTCTGGCCTTCGCGAATGTGCACCTCGCGCACGGTGCTCGTGACCTGCGAGCGCAAGTCGACCGATTGCAGCGCGGTGACGGTGCCGTTGGCGATGATGCGCACCGGCACGTCGCGCGACTCGGCCTTCGCGGTGACGACCGGCGTGGCGCCCGCCGGGCGGCGTGCGGCCTGGGCGTCCTGGCTCTTCGAGGCACCGGACCAATACCATCCGCCGATCACGGCCAATACGATGGCGGCGCCGGCGAACCAGGGCCAGCGGCGGCGGGAAGGGGGCTGGGCAGGTGCATTCATGGGGCGAGTCCATGATACCGCCAGCCGGAGTTGCGGCTCGCCCCCTTGGGAAAGGCGCTTTCCACCTCCATTTCAAGGCCATGCGCCTGCTCCTGAACCCCGTTTTCGCACTGCTCGCGCTGTTGCACGCCTATGTCGGGCTGCGACTGCTGGCGCCGTTCGAGCTGCCCGCCCAGGCCGCGGGCACTGCGGCGCTCGCCATTTCGCTGTGGCTCCTGCCCAAGGGCTGGCACGTGCGCGAGGACCGCGGCCCCTGGGCGATCCTGCTGCCGTGGCTCACGATGGGATCCTTCTCGTGGCT
>JANMYH010000184.1:0-11331 GCA_031381925.1 Burkholderiales bacterium
GTCGACCTGCGCCTCACGGTTCCCGAATGGTCGTGGCTCGCCCGGGAAGCCGTGCCGCCGGGCGAGCTTTATGGCGGCCTCCTCACGCTCGCGATCCTCGGCCTCGCCCTCGTTCTCACCTTCACCCCGCGCAACTCCAACCAGGTGGTCGAATCGCTCGAGCTGGGCGCGCTGCGCCCGCGGTTCGCCTTCGCGCTGCTGATGGCCGTTTCGCTGGTGTTCGTGCAGAACGCCACCGAATTCATCTACTTCATCTTCTGACATGGCCCGCCGCTTCGTCGCCTCCGTGCTCGGACTGGCGCTCGCCATCGCCCTCGGGGTCATCGCCTTCAACGCGTGGGTCGATCCCTTCCAGCACTACCGCAAATCCGGGCGCTTCCCCCCCCGTTTCTATCCGGCGTGGCAGCGATACGAGAACCCGGGGCTCGCGCGGCACTACGACTACGACCGGGTGGTCACCGGCTCGTCGCTCATGGAGAACCTCGTGCCCGCGGAGGTGGACCGCACGCTGGGCGGCAGGACGATCAACCTGTCGGTGTCCGCCCAGACCGCGTATGACGCGGGCCAACTGCTGCGCGTGGCGCTCGAGACCGGCAAGGCGCGGCATATCGTGATGAACCTGGATTACAACGCGTTCTCGGGCACGCCCGATCGCAGCGGATTCACCGAGCCCTTTCCCGGATACCTCTACGACGACGTGCGCTGGAACGACCTCCCCTACGTGCTGGGCATCGGCACGCTTCGCAAGTCCCTGGAGACGGCGCTCGGGCTCAAATGGACGCGCTTCAGCACCGATCCCGGACGCATGTGGTACTGGGCCGAGGGCTACCAGTTCTTCGCGGCCAAGGCGGTGCAGGCGCTCGACCCGAAGAACCTCAACGCGCGCTTCCGCCAGCCCGACCGGACCCTCGACGGCATGAAGGCGAGCTTCGAGGCGAACCTGGCGCCGCTCATCGAGAGGTACCCGGGTACCCGGTTCACTTTCGTCTATGCACCCTACGCGATCCTGGTGTGGCTCGACTTCCAGCAGCGCAACCAGGTCGAAGTGACGCTCGCCTTCCGGGAGTGGCTGTTCGAGCGCACGCAGGGCCACGCCAACGTGGAGATCTACGACTTCCATGCGGAGCCATCGATCGTGATGGACCTCGATCACTTCACCGACATCTACCACTACTCGCCAAAGCTCTCGCGGGCGATCGTGGAGGCGATCGCAGCAGGCCGGTACAAGCTCACACGCGAGATGCTGGACCGCAACAATGCGTGGCTGCGCAAGGCGGCGCGGGAGACCAGCGCGGCGGCGGTGATTGCCGAGGCGCTGGCGCGGCCCGCGCCCGAGACACCCGATGGCAAGGCGTTCGTCCCGCCGGGCGGCTTCGCGCCGCCGACGCTCAACTAGGCCATCGCGGTGCGCGCGGTGAGCCAGCGCACGAAGGCTCCGGACTCCATCGGCTTGGCCACGTAGTAGCCTTGGGCAAAGTCGCAGCCCAGCTTGCGCAGAAGCTCCCATTCCTCGCGCGACTCGACACCCTCGGCCACCGCGTCGATCCTGAGCTTGCCCGCCATCTCGAGGCTCGACTCGAGCATCGCGCGGCTCGGCTCCTGGTCGGCCGCGTTCCTCACGAACACCTGGTCGATCTTGAGCTCGGTGAACGCGATGCGCGACAGTTGCTGCATCGACGAGTAGCCGGTGCCGTAGTCGTCGATCGAAAGGCCGAAGCCCTTCATCCGCAGGCGCGAGAGATTCTCGAGCGCGCGCCCGAGGTTGGCCGCCATCGCCGACTCCGTGACCTCGAAGATCACGTCGCGCGGCACCAGGCCTTCCCCGGTCACCAGCTTCACCATCTGGTCCGCGAGCCCCACGTCGGCGAGGGATTCGGGCGACAGGTTGAGCGACAGGCCGGCGTCGAATCCGAGGTCGCGCCAGACGCGGCACGCGGCCGCCGCAGTCTTGACCATCATCGCGGTGAATGCCGCGATGTGCCCGCTCTGCTCCAGCAGCGGGATGAACGAGACAGCGCCGACCACACCCTCGGCGGGGTGCCGCCAACGCGCGAGCGCCTCTGCCCCCCGGACCGCGCCCGCGCGCATCTCGACTTTCGGCTGGAAGAATGGCTCGAATTGTCCGCGCTGCAGGCCCTCCAGCACCTCCTCGACCGAGAATATCCGGGCGGTGGCGGAGGTTCGCGTGGGCGCCTCCCGGGCGCCGCGGTGCTCATTGATGAGCATTTGCAGGACCTTCGCCGTGACCGGCTTCTCGATGGCCCCGAGCAGCGTCACGCCGTACACCCGCGCCATGGTCTCCACCGACGCCACCAGCGCGCGGTCCAGGCTGCTCGCCAGGATCAGCGACGGGTTGCCGCCGGACTCGCCGAGGTGCCGGATCAGCTCCATGCCGTCCATCTCGGGCATGTCGAGGTCGCTGATCACGATGTCGATGGGCGTGTCGAGGGTGCGCAGGATCTCGAGCGCGGCGCGTCCGTCGCCCGCGGAGAACACATACCGGGCCCCCAGGCTCTCGAGGAGATTGCCCATGGCCCAGCGCTGGAAGTCGTGGTCTTCCACCACCAGGAAGCGCAGGCCCGGGATTCCCGTGGCGTCGGTCAAGCCTCCATCCCCTTCAAGTAGGCCTCGAGCCGATGGTTCTCGTGCTCGAAACGCGGCATCTCGACGACGAGGACCGCGGGGTCCCGCGCCCTTCCCGCACGCTCGAGGCGCTCGCACACCGATGCGAGGGCCATCGCGCCAATGGTGCGGCTCGCGCCCTGGATGCGGTGCGACGCCCCGACCACCCGGTCGAAGTCGGACGCCCCGATCGCGGCTCGAAGGTGCCCGGCATCCTCGACGTGGCATCCCCGGAATCGCCGCACCACCTCGCGCTCGACCTCGGGATCGCCCCCCGATAGTTGTGCGATCAGGGACCCCTCGATGGGACAGTCGGGATTGGAGTCCGGCAGCCACTGGGCGAGCTTGCGCTCCAGCCGTGCGAGCTCGACCGGCTTGGAGACATAGTCGTCCATCCCCGCGCCCAGGCACTTCTCGGCCTCGCCGGCGATCGCGTTCGCCGTGCAGGCGATGATCACAGTCCGTATCCGGCCCTCGGCGACTTCGACTTCGCGGATTCGCCCCGCCAGCTGGTAGCCATCCATCCCAGGCATGTTGCAATCGGTCACCACGGCGGCGAATCCTCCGCCGCTCCATTTCTCGAACGCCTCCCCGCCACTCGCCGCGGTCTGTGCGGCATATCCCAGCGCCTCGACCTGGCGCTGCAGGACCATTCGGTTGATGGGATGGTCATCGACCACCATCACCCGGGTTGCCCCTCGCGCCACGCGCGCCTGCTCCGTCAGCACCCGCGCCGCGGCGAAGGTGCGGGCCTCCGGCGCTCGCGGGGTCTCGGGCGAGAGCGCGCTGTCCGGCGCAACCGGCAGGCGCACCGTGAGATACATGGTCGTGCCACGGCCCGGAGCGCTCTCCAGATCGATGGCCCCGCCCATGAGGGTCGCCAGGCGCCTGCAGATCGACAGGCCCAGCCCCGTGCCGCCGTGGCGCGAAGCCGCCTGATCGCCGCGCACCTGGGCGAACGGCTCGAAGAGCAGCGCCTTCTCCTCGTCGGTGATGCCGATCCCGGTATCGGTCACGGTGAAACGCACGACCTCCTCCCCGGCGACGCGCTCGGCGAGCTCGGCGGCGATGGCGACTTTTCCCGCGGACGTGAACTTGATGGCGTTGCTGGTGAAGTTGCCGAGGATCTGCTGCAGGCGCACCGAATCGGCCATCAGCAGCGGGCTGATGCGCGCATCCACCGAGTGCTCGATCGCGATGCCTTTGCTGCTCGCACTGCCCGCGTAGAGATTGCGGATCCGCTCGACGATGGCGGCGATCGATGCGGGCTCGGGCCGCAGCTCGAGCTTGCCCGCCTCGATCTTGGAGAAGTCGAGGATGTCGTCGATGATCCTGAGCAACGTGATTCCGGACTCGCGGATGACGCCGAGCGTCGTGCGCTGCCCGGAATCGAGCTGCGTGAGGGAGAGCAGCTCCAGCATGCCGAGAACGCCGTTCATCGGCGTGCGGATCTCGTGGCTCATGGTCGCGAGGAACACGCTCTTGGCGAGGTTGGCCGACTCGGCCGCCTCGCGGGAATCGCGCAGCTCGAGTACCAGCTCCTTCTTCTCGGTCACGTCGCCCCAGTGCCCGCTCCAGATGAGGCTGCCGTCTTCGCTGCGGCGCGGCGCGGCCGTGGTGCGGATCCAGCGAACCCCGCCCGGGAGTCCGTTCACCCGGTAGTCGACCTCCACGGGAGCGAGGGTCCGTTCACCCTGCTGCATGGCTGCGATGAAGCGGGGGCGATCCTCCTCCAGGATTGATTCGAGGAGCGCACGCGGATTGCGCAGCGCCTCCTTCGCATCCACCCCGTGGACTCGCGCGGCACTCGAGGTGACGAACTCATAGCGGCCCGCGGCGCCACGGGGCTTGCGGTACTGGAACACCGCGCCCGGCAGGCTCTCGGCGAGGTCGCGCAGGCTGCCCTCGGCGCGCACGCGCGCACGCGACTCCCGTACGAACCCCACGTAAGCGGGCACGAGAACCACCAGGCCGATGACGATGAAGGCGGCGAGGACGAGGTTCTCGGTCCGGTAGCTTGCCAGCTGGTCGGCGCGGCGCGCCGCAAGCAGCCGGAGCTCTTCCAGCCGGATCTCGTCGACTACCGCATGCGCCCGGGCGGGATTGTCCATCAGCGCGGCGCGGTCGCGGACCAGTTCGCCGAGGAGGATGACGCGCCGCTGCTGGGCCGGGTTGTCCACGGTCAGCAGGCGCAGCTGCCCGAGACGGCCTTCGGCCCGCACCAGCGCCGCCTCGCGGTCGGGCGGTCCCGCCACCTGGGCGCGCCCCAGCGATTCGCTGACTCCCGAGGCGAGTGCGAGCGCCTCGAAGGTATGGTCGACCCATCGCGAAGAATCCTCGGCCTGCTGCGAGGCGTGCTGCAGTCCCCACCCCATCATGACGATCACCGCGGCGGCGGCCCAGAATCCGAGGTGGCCGAGCGGGCTTTCGCCGAGCCTCGTCACCAAAGGAGAACCGCGCCCTGGATCGCCGCCACCAGCAGGACTGCGGCCGTGAATACCAGGGCGCGGACAACCAGTCCGCCAGAAGGGATAACTCGCGAGTAGTTCTTACGCGCGCTGCGGCGGGTCGATGTCGGGGTGGTGCTGCTCACGAGCGCTCCGGGGGGAACACGCCAAGCTTCTGTTAATTAGCTTGCCATGTCAATTAACACTTGAAACAATGGGGACGGCACGCCACCCGGCGTTCCCCTCACTCACCAGGAGAACCAAAATGGAACAGATCAAGCTGGCCGCCGACCTTTCGCAGGATCAGGCGCTCGAGCAGGAAACCACCGCGAAGCCCGCCTCCACTGAGGTGCGGACCCTGAGCGACCTGGAGATGGTGCTGTGCGGCGGCGGAGAGGGGATGGTCAACTGGTAGGCGACGCCGCCCCGCCCCTGGAGAGAACGGCGGCCGCCTCGAGCTAGCGAGTGGCCGCTGCTTTCTCCCGGGCACCCGATTTGATCGAGTGAACCGCCGGCGCATCGCCGGCGAGCGTGCGGTCCCCCATGGCCTCCAGGTGCTTGCGCGCGCCCTCGGCCTCGGCCCACAGGGCATTAGCCGCGTGGCGCGCGCGCGGCTCATCACCGCGAGCGCGGCACGCGTGGAACAGGGTCGCCATCGCGATCTGCTTGAGGACGGCGGGGGCCGCCTTTTCGGTCGCGAGCTTGTGGATGCTCGAGAGCGGCTGGACGGCCTCGTCGAGGAAGACCTCGCGGGAGGCGCGAATCAGCGCCGACTCGCGCGACGAGGCACCCGGCGCACTCCTGCGCTTGTCGGTCAGCTGCGAGGCCAGCCGGTCCGCGGCCAGGGAGTACCCACCGGCCAGCAGGATGGAAACCAGCACCACCGCATCCGATGGGGCGTCGAGGGCCAGGCCCGCACCCGAGTCCGCATCGTAGAGGCGCTTGCCGTAAGCCCAATCGCCCTTGAGCAGCGCCCGCCAGAGCAGGCGCGCGCGCGCGCGGCGTTCGAGCGCCCTCTGGTCGATCTCGGCGCCCGCCAGGCGTTGGCCCACTTCCCAGACACGCCCGTAGGGTCCGATGAAATGGCTCATCACCCCGAGGGCGGCCAGGAGATCCTCTTCCATGGCCATGTCGCCGAGGAGGTCTCCCGAGCCGGTGCGTGGCACCGTGTGCACGGCCTTCAAGTCCTCGTTGCGGCGCTCGCGGTTCAGGTACCAGACCACCGCCTCGGTCTTGTTGGCGACCCCGATCCGGCGATAGAGGTTGTGCAGGTAGACCCGCATCGTGCCCTCCTGGTAGCCCATCTGGCGCGCGATGATGCGGCTGGTGCCTCCCTGGGCGAGGAGTTCGAGCATCCGCTGGTTCTTGGCGTCGATCGCAGTGTCTTTCATCAAACGAATCCTCGGTCTTCCTTCAGTGAGAGAACCAGCTCCTGGAAATCCTCCAGCCCCGATCCCGCTTCCAGGTCCATGCCTCGATCTTCCGATTCCGACCGGATAAGCGCATCAAAGCAGGAAACGAGCTCGGGATCAAATTGGCGTCCCGCCTGGCTTCCCAATTCGGCCAGGGCATCGAGCATGGACTTGGGCCCGGAATTGCCGATCCCGCAGACCATCGAGTCGTACGCGTCGGCGATCGCGCACATCCGGGCGGGCAGCGGAATGAACCGGCCGCCCACGCGCGCGGGATAACCGCCGCCATCCCAGTGCGCGTGATGATACTTCGCGATTTCTCGCGCCAGGAACACCATGGGATGCGCGTCATCGCGCAGCATTTCGGCCCCCGCTTCAGCATGCCTCTGGACCAGTGCCCGCTCGGCGGCGTTCAGCGGTGTGCGCCGGGACAGTATTCCCTCGGGAACCGAGAGCATTCCGATGTCGTGCAGCTCGGCGGCGAGGCCCACCTCGAGGGCCTGCAGCGCAGGGGTTCCGTGGGCCACGGCGAGGGCCTTGGTCAGCGCGCCGACCCGGCGCCCATGCCACCCGGTATCGTCCATGCGCATCACCGCGCCCACGGACAAGCGCTGCAAGGTTTTCCACGTCTCCGGCGGGGTTGGCGGGCCGAGCTTGGCGACAAGGCGCGCCTTGTCCTGCGCGGCTTGCGCATCGATTCCAAGCGCTTCGTCCCGCAGGCTCGATAGCTCGACGTGCTCGCGGGCACGCTGGATCGCCTGGCTGTACACATGGTCGGACAGCTCCTCGAGGCGCATGAGGGCGCGTGCGGCATTCCCGGCGGTCTCTTCGGCGCGAATCACGCAGCGCAACGTATCCCGCAATACCGGTGGAAGCTCGCGTGCGCGCGCCAGCACCTGGTCGAGCCGGGTCAGTGCGACGTCGGATCTGCCGGTGGCCAGCTCGTAGGACGCCCGCGTGATATCCGACGCGATCTTCGCCCGGACCGACACCGATCCCTCGGCCAACCTCAGCGCCTCCGAGACATGGAGCGCTGCGTCCTCCTTCCGGCCCGCCGCGAGGTACAGGCGCACCAGGTTCCGGTGCAGCAGGATCCCCGAGTACTCGTCCTGGGCGCGAAACTCAGGGGTCATCTCGCGCAGGGCGCGCTCTGCATAGACCAGTCCCTCATCCACACGGCCCAGCTGGTAGTAGCTATCGGCCAGGTTCGTGCATGCGGTCAGGCGACTGTAGATGGGTCCCGCATGCGGCTCGACCAGGAAGAGCGAGCGCTGGTAGCAGCGCACCGACAAGCCGAAATTCCCGGTGATCCCGATCGTGTGCCCGATGTTGCCCCAGGTCCGGCTCATCTGGACGCGGTCCTCGTCGGCCATGGCGATCCGGAGCGCTTGCACGTGGTATTCGATCGCGCCCACCAGGTCGGCCATGTCGGAAGAAAGCAATCCGCAAGCCGTCGCCGCCCGCACGATCAGGTTGCGGTCTCCTGCCAGGGTGGACTGGGCGAGCGCCGCCTGGGCGAGAGGCAGCGCGTCCTTCGAGCGCGCATTCCCGTACAGGCGACGGCAGGTCGCCAGCGCGGAATCGACGACCGAGTCGACTTCCGCGGCCGGCAGGGGTGCGCGCAACCGCTCGAGCAGCACGCCGACGGAATCACCGGACACGATTCGCGGATCTCCCATGTCAGCGCTGGCCGAGTGGCATGACGGTGTCCCGGTTCAGGTGAGGTTGCGGATGCGCGCCACGGCCTCTTCAAGCCGCGCGACCGGCTGAGTATAGGCGATGCGGATGTGGCGCTCGGGATGGTGGCTCCCGAAGTCCTTGCCCGGAGTCACCGCGACGTGCGCCTCGGCGAGGATGCGCCGCGCGAAGGCGAAGCTGTCGCTCGAAAGCGCCGAGCAATCGGCGTAGACGTAGAAGGCGCCCTGCGGCACGACCGGGACCCGGAAGCCGAGTGACTCGAGCGCGGGCACCAGGAAGCGGCGGCGCGTGTCGAGCTCCCGGCGGCGGGCCTCCACGATCTCGATCGTCTCCGGGGCGAAGCACGCGAGCGCCGCGTGCTGGGCGATGGCCGAGGGCGAGATGAACAGGTTCTGCGCGAGCGTCTCGATCCGGCGCACCAGGTGCGGCGGCGCCACCAGCCACCCGAGGCGCCACCCGGTCATCTGGAAGTACTTCGAGAAGCTGTTCACCACGAAGACATCGTCGCCCTCCGCGGCGGCGGTCCGCGCGTCGATTCCATAGGTGAGGCCGTGGTAGATCTCGTCCATGAGGAGCGTGCCGCCCTTCTCGCGCACCAGCGCGAGAAGGGCGCGAGTCTCCTCGGTCGTGACCAGCGTGCCGGTCGGATTCGAGGGGCTCGCCACCATCGCCATGCGGGTCCTCGCACCCCAGTGCTCGCGTGCGAGGGCTGCGGTGAGCTGGTAGCGGTGCCCGGGGCCGACGGCGATCGCCCTGGGCACGGCACCGAGGGTCCGGACGAAGTGGCGGTTGCAGGGATAGCCCGGGTCGGCGAGCAGCACCTCGTCGCCCGGATCGAGGATCACGCCGAAGGCAAGCAGCAGCGCGGCGCTCGAACCCGCGGTCACGATGATGCGGCTCGCGGGAACCTGCACGCCATGGCGCGTGCCGTAGAACCCCGAGATCGCCTCGCGCAGCTGCGGCAGGCCCAGCGCCGATGTGTAGTTCATCGGGTGGCTGTCGAGGGCGCGCTTTGCCGCATCGACAATCGGTTGCGGCGTGCGAAAGTCCGGCTCGCCGATCTCCAGGTGGATCACGTCGTGGCCCCGCGCCTCGGCCTCGCGCGCGAGCGACTGGATCTCCATCACCTCGAACGGCTCGATGTGCGCCATCCGCGCAGCGACGCGGAAATTTTCGGTGTTGGCGATCATGGGGACACCATTATCGTAGATGGTCGTCCCAGAACTTCTGCAGCCGCTTGGCGGAGACCGGCAGCGGGGTGCGCAGCTCCTGCGCGAAGAGCGATACCCGCAGCTCCTCGATCAGCCAGCGGAATTCCTCGAGACGGGGATTGCGCCTGCCGGCATCGGCGTCGGCCTTGGCGCGGGCCTCGTAGTTCTGCCAGAGCGTTTGCACCGTGGCGGCGTGCTTCTGGTCACGCTCGGCGTTCGCGCGATATTTCTCCAGCCGCAGCGCGTATCCCCTGAGATAGCGCGGCACGTGCTCGAGCCGCTCCCACGGGGTGCGCGCGAGGAATCCGGGATGGAGCAGGCGCTCGCGCGCTGCCTTCACGTCCTGCACCACGCGCCCTAGCGCCGCGCTCTGCGCGACCACCGAGCCGTAATGCTGGCTCGCCTCGACGATCGCCCCCACGTGACGCACCGCCGCCTCGGCCACCGCCGGCAAGCGGGCCTTGGCGCGCTTCTTCTGGTCTTCGAACGCCTTGGGCGAGCGCGGCGCCGCATCCTCGCCCAGGAACGCGCGGTCCACGATGGCCTCGATGAGATCGGCCTTCAGCCGGTCCGCGGGGAGGGTCGCCTGGAACTTCATCGCGATCGCGTTGAAGCCGGGCAGCCCGCGATCGAGCTGGCGCAGCGGCTCCTTCAGCTCGAGGGCGAGGAGCCGTTTCACGCCGCCACGGTGCGCCTCCTCGGCGCGGTCGCGCGTGTCGAAGAGCCGGATCGACACGCTCGCCGCGTCGTCCACGAGCCCGGGGTAGCCCGTGAGCATCTGGTTGCCACGGCGGAAGGTCACCTGCTCGGGCAAGTCGCCAAGGTCCCACGCGGTGATGCCTTCGCGCTCCATGCCGGGCTGCGCCTTGGCGAGGGTGAGGCTCGCCGCCTCGCCGAGCCGCGCACGCAACTCGCCCAGGTCGCGTCCATGGCGAGCTCGCGCTTCGCCTCGTCCACGATGCGCACGTTCATCCTGAGGTGGGTCGGCGGCTCGTCCTTCGACCATACGTCGTCGTCGAGGCGCTCGCCCGAGATGCGCGAGGCGTAGGCCAGCACCTCCTGGCGCACCGTGCGGCTGCCCACCGCGGTCCGCTCGAGGAACTGCGTCACGTGCTCGGGCACCGGGACCAGCTGGGTGCGGATGCGCTTCGGCAGCGCCTTCATCGTCCATGCGACCTTGTCGCGGATCATTCCCGGCACCAGCCAGTCGAGGGTCGCGTCGTCGAGCTGGTTGAGGAGTGCAAGCGGCACGCTGAGCGTCACCCCATCGACCGGATGTCCGGGCTCGAACCGGTAGGTGAGCGCGAAGCTCGTCTCGCCGATCCTCATCTGCCTGGGAAAGAGCTCCTCGGTGACCGACTCCGCCCCGTGGCGCATCAGGTCGGTGCGCGCGAGATGGAGCAGCCGGGGCTCGGCGACGCTCGCCTGCCGATACCACGCATCGAATGAACGGGCATCGCGCACCTCGGGCGGCAGGTGCTTCGCGTAGAAAGCGGCGATCGCGGTGTCGTCCACCAGCACATCCGGGCGGCGCGCACGGTGCTCGAGATCCTCGACCTCGCGCACCAGCTTGCGGTTATGGGCCCAGAACGGATGGACGCTCTCGACTTCACCCGCCACGAGCGCGCCCTCGATGAATACGTCCCGGGCGCGTGCCGCGTCGATGCGCCCGAAGCTCACCTTGCGCCGGGCCGCGAGCACCAAGCCGAAAAGCGTCACGTTCTCGTAGGCGACCACCTCGCCCCGCGCCTTGTCCCAGTGGGGCTCCACGCTCGCGCGCTCGACCAGGTGTGCCGCCGCGTTCTCGATCCAGTCGGGCTCGACGCGCGCGACGTTGCGTGCGAACACGCGCGTCGTCTCCTGCAGCTCGCCTGCGAGGATCCAGCGGGGCCGGTTCTTCTTGAGCCCCGAGCCGGGCCAGACGTGGAACTGGATCCCCCT
>JANMYH010000189.1:0-1528 GCA_031381925.1 Burkholderiales bacterium
AGGAGACCGTCCGCCTCGCCCCCGATCCCGACGGCTCCTTCGGCGCGATCGCCGGCAAGGCGGTCTGCGCGCGCTGACCTAGCCGTCGTTGAGGTGGCAGGCGGAGCGCCGGCCTGGCGCGATCGTCGTCAGCGCGGGCGCCTCGCGCCGGCAGCGCTCCATCGCGTGGACGCAGCGCGGATGGAAGTGGCAGCCGGGCGGCGGATCGAGCGGCGACGGAATCTCGCCCTTGATCGGCACGAAGCTGCGATGGCGGGTTCCGAGGCGCGCCACCTCGGCAATCAGCGCCTGTGTGTACGGATGGTTCGGACGCGCGTAGATCTCCGCGGTCGGCCCGGATTCGACCACGCGCCCGAGGTACATCACCACGAGCCGGTCCGAGACGTGGCGGATCACCGCCAGGTCGTGGCTGATGAAAAGATACGTGAGCGCCAGCTCTTCGCGCAGGCGGATGAAGAGATTCAGCACCTGCGCCTGGATCGACACGTCGAGTGCCGCCACCGCCTCGTCGCACACGAGGAAGCGGGGCTTCACGGCGAGCGCACGGGCGATGCCGATGCGGCTGCGCTGCCCGCCCGAGAACTGGTGCGGGAATCGGCGCATGAGCGAGGCATCCATCCCGACGCGCTGCAGGATGTCCGCGACGTAATCGGCTGCTTGCGCGGGTCGGACGAGCCCATGCACCCGCGGAGCCTCGCCGATGATGTCGGCGATGCGCATGCGCGGGTTGAGCGAGGCATAGGGATCCTGGAAGATCATCTGCACCGCGAGGCGCTCGGCGCGATCGGCCTCGCGGTCATAGTCGGCGTACGGCCGGCCTTTCCAGAAGCGCTCCCCGGTGGTGGGCTCGAGGATGCGCGACACCACGCGGCCGAGCGTGGACTTGCCGCAGCCCGATTCGCCGACGAGCCCGACGACCTCGCCCTCGCGAATGGCGAGGTCCACGTGCTCCACCGCGTGCACCGTCTGGTCGGAGATCTTCGATCCCAGCCGTTGGGCAATGCGCCCGGCGAAATCGAGGCGCTTCACGAAGCGCTTCGAGACGCCTCGCAACTCCAGCAGGGGGGCCGGTTGCGCGCTCATGCCACGGGATGCAGGCAGCGCAGCGTTCGGCCGGGTGCGGGAACCGTTGCGTCCGGCGCGGCGGCGCAATCGGGCTGCGCACGTGCGCAACGCTCGCGGAAGGCGCACGCGGCGCCGAGGTCGAGGAGCGACGGAGTCATGCCGGGAATCTGCGCGAGCGGACGGCCGCGCTCGTTGCGGCTTGGGACGGACTCCAGCAGCCCGCGCGTGTACGGATGCATCGGCCGGTCCAGGATCTCGTCGACCGTCCCCGACTCCACGATACGCCCCGCATACATCACGCACACCTCGTCGGCCAGGCCGGAGATGACGGACAGGTCGTGGGTGATCCAGATCAACCCGGTCCCGCTTTGCCGGCAAAGCTCCTGCATCTCGTAGAGGATCTGGCCCTGGATGGTCACGTCGAGCGCCGTCGTCGGCTCGTCGGCGATGATCAGGTCGGGCT
>JANMYH010000205.1:0-2335 GCA_031381925.1 Burkholderiales bacterium
GGAGGGCGCGCTCGGGAGCCTCACGCGCTTCGCCGAGGTGTACCTGGTCGGCGCCCGTGAAGTCGGCGAGCTCTTCCGGTCGACACCCCACGTGCACCTGGTCAGCCACTACGATTTCGCGGACCTGCCGGGGCACGTCGCCAGCATCAACCCGCACGTCGCCCTCCTGATGAGCATCGTTCCCGAGACGTTCAGCTACGCGCTCTCCGAGATGTGGATGCTGGGCGTGCCGGTCGCGGCCACGCGCGTGGGCGCGTTTGCCGAGCGCATCCGCGATCGCGACAACGGCTACCTGTTCGAGCCGTCCGCCGGAGCCATGGCGGCGGCGATCGAGTCGATCGACCTCGATCGCGCAACGCTTGCGCAGGTGCGCCGCAACATCGCGGGCTGGAAACCGGTGGCCGCCGCCGAGATGGTCGCCGAGTACCATCGCGTCGCCCCGGTCACGGCTGCGCGTGCGGTGCTGCCCCCGATGCAGCCTCCGCGGCCGGGGGCCGGTCAAACCGCATCCCCCGAGCAGGCCCTGGCCGCCCAGGTGATGGTGACCGCGGGCATGTGGAAGCAGGTGAAGAGCGTTCACCTGCAGATGTCGCTCATCAACGAGGCGCGGATTCGCAGCGAATCGGCGTCGAAGGCTGCCGCCGCCCACCACGCGCGCGAGCGCGAGAAGCTGGTGCAGGGCATCGTGGGCCTTTCCGGCGAAGTGGCCGAGCGCGACGCGGGGCTCATCGACCGGGACGCGCGCATCACGCACCTCACCAACGAGCTCGAGCACCGCAAGGCCGTGCTCGACGTGAAAAGCGCCCAGCTGGACGAGGTCTACGCCTCCACCAGCTGGCGGGCGTCGAGCCCGATTCGCGTCCTCGGCCATGCGGTGCGCAAGATCAAGACGGCAGCACGGGTCGCCGGATGGGTGGCGATCGAGCCGGCGGCGCTGCCGCGCCGGGTGGGAAAGGTCGCCGAGGCGTGGCGCAAGGGCGGTTGGCTCGAATCGAAGAAGGCGTTGCTCGGGCTGAGGGACGACGATCCCACGCGCAAGGACCTCTGGACCGACTACCGCCGCCGGTACGAGCGCGAAGTCCGCCCGCGCGTGCTCGAGCGCATCGCCACCATGAACGTGCGCCCGCTGATCGCGGTTCTGTTGCCGACCTTCAACACGCGCGATGATGTTCTGGTCCAGACGATCGAGTCGGTCCGCAGCCAGCTCTATCCCGACTGGGAGCTGTGCATCGCCGACGATGCCTCGACCGAGCCCCACGTGCGCCGCATCCTCGAGGAGTATGCGAAGGAAGACGGGCGAATCAACGTCCATTACGGCAAGGAGAACCGCGGCGTTTCCCACGCCACGAACCGCGCGCTCGAGTTGGCCACCGCCGACTATTGCGTGCTCCTCGACCACGACGACCTGCTCGAAGAGCACGCGCTCTTCCGCATCGCGGAGTCGATCGTTGAGGACGACCCCGACCTGCTCTATTCCGACGAGGTCCTGGTCACGCCCGACGGCAAGACGGTGCGGCGCTACGCCTACCGGCCGGCATTCTCGCTCGAATACCTGCGGGAGCATCCGTATATCGTCCACCTGGTGGGCTATCGGACATCGCTCCTGCGCGAGATCGGCGGTCTCGACGAGACGCTCACGATCTCGCAGGACTACGACTTGATCCTGCGCGCGGCGGAGCGCGCGAAGGCGATCGTGCACATTCCCGACATCCTCTACCGCTGGCGCATCCACGGCGGCTCCGCGGGCTCCGGGAGGAAGCAACAGGTGATGGACACCTCGCGCGCCATCCTCCAGCGCCACCTCGAGCGCAGCGCAGCCGCGGGCGTGGTCGAGGAAGGCAGCCGCTTCAACCTCTTCGAGCCGCGCTATCCGCTTCGCGAGGGCCTGAGGGTCGCGATCATCATCCCGACCAAGAACCACGGCGAGCTATTGCGCCAGTGCGTCGACAGCATCCGCGCCCACGCGGGCGCCGCCACCTACGACATTGTCGTCGTCGACCACGAATCGGACGATCCGCAGACCCGTGCCTACCTGCTGTCGCTCGGCGACACGGCCCGGGTGCTGCGCTACGAGGGCGTCTTCAATTTCTCCGCGATCAACAATTTCGCGGTCTCGAAGCTGCCCGAGGGCTATTCGCACTACCTCTTCTGCAACAACGATATCGAGGCGTTCGAGCCGGGCTGGCTCGAGCGAATGCTCGAGCTGGGCCAGCAGCCGTCCGTCGGCATCGTCGGCGCGATGCTCTTCTATCCCGACCGCAAGCACATCCAGCACGCGGGCGTGTGCGTGGGCATGTACGGGGCCGCCGAGCACTACGCCAAGTGGGTGCGCTTC
>JANMYH010000109.1:0-16269 GCA_031381925.1 Burkholderiales bacterium
CATCGCCTCGATGATGGCGAGCGTGCCGTCGTAGAAGTAGGGCGCGTATTGCTTGATCTCGCCATATTTCTTCGTGTACGCGTCGACGAACTCCTTGCTGGCGGCCTCGCGCGGCAGGCCCGCCTGCGAGCACACCAGGCCTTCGGCGGCCGGGCCGGCGAGCTTGCCCATCTCGTCGGTGCAGGCGCCGTCGCCGAAGGCGAACACTGCCTTGATGCCGAGCTCACGGGCCTGCTTGATCATCGGGCCGCCCGTGGCGTCCATGCCGCCGTAGAAGATCACGTCGGGGTTCTTCGCCTTGATCTTGGTGAGGATCGCCTTGAAATCGGTTTCCTTGTCGGTGGTGCGCTCGCGGCCCACGATCGCCACTTTCGCGCCCTTGAGGGTCTTCTCGACCTCGTTGGCGATGCCCTCGCCGTAGGCGGTCTTGTCGTCGGCGATGGCGACCTTCTTCGCCTTGAGCTCTTTCACCATGTAGGAAGCGATGGCCGGGCCCTGCTGGTCGTCGCGCCCCACGGTGCGGAACACGGTCTTGAGACCGCGCTCCGTGAGCGCCGGGTTGGTGGCCGAGCCCGAGATCACCGGGATGCCTGCCTTGTTGTAGATCTCGGAGGCCGGGATGGTGACGCCGGAATTCAGGTGGCCGATGCCCGCAGCGACCTTCGCGTCCACCAGCTTCTGCGCGACCGTGGTGCCGACCTTCGGGTCGGCCTGGTCGTCCTCGCTCATCATCCTGAAGGTCACCGGCTTGCCGTCGATCATGACCTTCTTCTCGTTGGCCTGGGCCACCGCGAGGGCCACGCCGTTCTCGTCGTCCTTGCCGAGGTGGGCGATGGAGCCCGTGAGCGGCCCGGCGTGGGCGATGGTCACGGTGGGGCCGGCGGGCGTGGCCGGGTCCGGCGCGGCGGCCTTCTTCGGCTCTTCCTTCGGGCCGCAGGCGGCGAGGCCGAGGGCGAGCGCGACGGCGAGGCTCAGTTGATGGGAGCGTTTCATGGGTGCTTCTCCTGGAATGGGGGTTGTGGGGAGACAGTGCCGGCCGGGGAGCCGGGAAAGGCGGCAATTATGGGTAGCCGAAGGGAGCGTGTCAAACGACGGCGCGGGGCGCCGTCGTTCCGGTGACAGGCCGGGACACAATTACCAGAAATTGAGATCCCCGCCGGCGCGGGAGATGACGATGCTACCGGCGGCGAACCCGCCCGCGCAGCGTCACTTGAGGGACAGGATCCACTTGACGAGGACCTTCACGTCCTCGTCCTTCACGTGGCCATTCGGCGGCATCGGAACCTGGCCCCAGACGCCGACCCCGCCCTTCTTTACCTTCTCGATGAGGTTGGCCTCGGCCCCCTTGTCGGCGCGGTACTTGGTGGCCACCTCCTTGTATCCGGGCCCGACCAGCTTCTTGTCGATCGCATGGCAGGCCGTGCAGGCGTTCTTCTTGGCGAGCTCCTCGTTGGCGAGCGCGGGCGTGGCGGCGATGGCGACGAGGGTGGCGAGGGTGGCGAGGATCGGGCCGTGCATTTTCATGGGGTTCTTCCTGGCGGGTCGGTGGGTTATCCGGCAGCCGCGATTCTGGGCATTTCCAGCGCTTCGCGCAATCGCTGCGGCGTGTCGATGGGGGCAAGGCAGGTAACGCCCTCGCAGAGCCATGCGTTGACCCGGTCGGCGGCGGGCTTGGCGAGCGGCGGCGGCAGGGGGGCAGTGCCTGCGGGCACGAACAGCGTGAGGGTGGTGGGCAGGTACTCGCGATCGAGCAGCTCGCGCCACGGCCCGAAGGCTTCGCGCGCGCCCTGCACGATCAGCGTGCGGGGCGGCTCGAGCTGCTCCTCGAGGGCGGCGAGGAGGGTGCCGAACGATACGCCGTGGCGCTCGAGCTGCGGCCAGAAGAGCGCGATCGTGCCGGCGGCGGCGTCGGAGTAGCGCGTCTCCCCGGTGAGGAATGCGAGGCGGTTGAGCGCGAGCGCCGCCACCGCATTGCCCGATGGAGTCGCGTTGTCCGGGCCCGGCTTGGGCCGCTGGATGAGCCTTTCGTGGTCGTGGGAGGTGAAGAAGAAGCCCCCGGCCTTGTCGTCGTGGAAGCGCTCCATGAGGATGTCGCCGATCTCACGGGCCCACTCGAGGTCGTCGGGCCTGAAATCGGCCTGGAGCATCTCGAGGAGCGCGGCGAGAAGGTAGGCGTGATCGTCGAGGTACGCATCGAGATGCGCCCGCCCGTCCTTGTAGGTTGCGAGCAGCCGGCCGTCATGCCAGGGCGTCGCGCGCAGGAAATCGAGCGCGCGGCGGGCGGACGCGAGCCAGTCGGCGCGTCCGAAGACGCGCCCGGCGCGCGCCATGCCGCCGACCATCAGCGCGTTCCACGCGGTGAGGACCTTCTCGTCGCGTCCCGGGCGCACGCGCGTGTCGCGCGCCGCCATGAGCTTGGCGCGGGCGCGATCGAGCTCGGCACGCACCGCGTCCGCGCCGATGCCCACCGCGGCCGCGACCTCCTCGACCGGGCGCGCGATCACCAGGTGCCAGGCGTGGGCCTCGAAATTGGGCGACCGGTCGAGGCCGAAGACCTGCGAGGCCGCCTCGAACTCCCGCGGTGCGAGGAGCGCGCGGATCTCGTCGAGGCTCCACACGTAGAACTTGCCCTCCTCGCCTTCCGAATCGGCATCGAGTGCGGAGTAATAGCCGCCCTCCGGGGACTGCATCTCGCGCATCACCCACGCCGCGGTCTCCACGCAGACGCGCTCGAAGGCGGGATCGCGCGTCGCCGCCCACGCGTCGGCATACAGGCGCAGCAGCCACGCGTTGTCGTAGAGCATCTTCTCGAAGTGCGGGATGGCCCACTCCGCGTCCACGCTGTAGCGCGAGAACCCGCCGCCCAGCTGGTCGTAGATGCCGCCGGCGGCCATCTTGCGCAGCGTGAAGGCGGCGCGCTCGAGGGCTTGCGGGTCGCCTCCCGCTGCATGCCGGCGCAGCAGGAACTCGATCGTGTCGGGATGGGGGAACTTGGGTGCGCCGCTGAACCCGCCGTGCTCGTGGTCGAACGCGCTTTCGAGGGCCTCGGCCGCCGCGTCGAGCGGCTCGCGGGAGAAATTCGAAAGGCGCGCCCCGGCGCGCGGCTGCATGCGGGCGAGCGCCTGCGCCAGCTGCTCGCCCTGCTGGCGGATGTCGCCGGGATTGTCGTCGTAGAACTGGCGCACGCGTTGCAGCAGGTCCGGAAATCCCGGCATGCCGTACTTCGGCGTGCTCGGGAAGTACGTGCCGCCGAAGAACGGCAGCTGGTCGTGCGTGAGGAACATCGTGAGCGGCCAGCCGCCGGAGCGCTGCGTGAGGAGCGCCTGGGCGGCCTGGTAGATCTGGTCGATGTCGGGGCGCTCCTCGCGGTCGACCTTGATGTTCACGAAGTTGTCGTTCATCACCTTCGCGATCGCGGGGTCCTCGAACGACTCGTGCGCCATCACGTGGCACCAGTGGCACGCGGAGTAGCCCACCGACAGCAGGATCGGCTTGCCGGTCCTCTTCGCCGCGCCCAGCGCCTCTTCACCCCACGGGTACCAGTCGACGGGATTGTTCGCGTGCTGCTGCAGGTAGGGGCTGGTTTCCTTCGCGAGTCTGTTCGGCATGGGCAAATCTACCACCGCTGTACCCGGGATTCAGACAACGTATGGCTAATCCGTGTTTATCCGTGCGCTATCGGTGTTCATCCGTGGCCGCTTGAACTCGCCGGACGGCGAAGCGGGAGGCGAAGAAGGCCGAGGATGAGGGAGCAGCCGGCGAGGATGATGGCGCAGCCGGCAATGCGCCCGGGGGTCACGGGTTCGCCGAGGAAGATCACGCCCCAGACCATTCCGAATACGGGCACGAGCAACGTGACGGTGATCGCCTTCACCGGTCCCACGTCGGCGATGAGGCGGTAATAGAGGACGAACGCCACCGCGGTCGACAACACCGCGAGGCCCCCCAGCGCGAGCCACGCGGCTGCAGGCACCGACGCGAGGTCGCGCGTGACCGGCGTGAACGCGAGCAGGGAGAGCGCGGCGAACAGCAACGTCGCCGCTGAAGTTCCCATCGGGCTCGCGCCCTTGAGCTTCACCTTCGTGAACACGATCGAGAAACCGTAGAGCGCGGTGGCGGCCACCGACATCGACGCGGCGAGAAGCTCCCCGCCGGTCATCGGCACCGGGGTCCAGCCGACCAGGATCGCGGTCCCCGCGAGGCACAGCGCGATGCCCCCGGCCTTTGCGGGCGTGACCGGATCGCGGATCCACACCGCGGCCACGATCGATGCGAAGAGCGGCGAGAGCGCGTTGAGGATTGCCGCGGTCGACGCGTCGATCACCGTGAGCGCCTCGGCGATTAGCACGAAGGGCAGGGCGAGCCCGACGGCGCCGACGAAGAGGAACCCGGGCCAGTGCTCGCGCCACCCGATCGCGCGGCGCGTCGCGCAGGCGAACGCGGCGAGGAGGAGCCCGGCGATCAGCACGCGCAGCTCGATCATCAGCACCGGCCCCAGGTGCGGCACTGCGATGCGCATGAAAAGGTACGACGCGCCCCACATCGCCGCGAGCGCGACCAGGCGTGCGAGGTCCGCGGGCCTCAAGCGGGTGCCGCCTCCATGGCGCCTTCGATCGCGAGCAGCCGGGCCTTGCGCTCGATGCCACCCGCGTATCCGGTGAGGCTGCCGCTGCTGCCGACGACGCGATGGCACGGCACCACGATCGACAGGGGATTACGGCCCGTGGCCGCGCCGGCCGCGCGCGCGGCACCGGGAGCCCCGGCGCGTTGCGCGAGCTGCGCATAGGTGAGCGTCTCGCCATAGGGAATGCGCGCAATCTCGCCCCACACGCGTCGCTGGAAGTCGCTTCCGTCGGGCGCGAGTGGAAGGTCGAAGCATCGGCGCGTCCCGCCGAGATACTCGGCGAGCTGGCGCGCGCATTCCGCGAGCGGTGCGTGCGAGGGGTCCTCGCGCCAGTCGCGCGCGATTTCGGGCGCATGCGAACGCCCTTCGAAGTAGATACCCGTGAGCGCACCGCCGGCGGCGATGGCGAGCAGCGTTCCAACGGGTGTGGCGAGACGGGCGTAGCGAATCATGAAGCCTCCAGGGATTTCCACAGGTGCAGGACGGCGTAGGCGCGCCAGGGGCGCCATGCATTGGCGTCGTGCAGGGCGCGGGCGGGGGTGCGTTGCTTCATCGCGCGCAGCACGGCGACGTCGGGATGCGGGAAGGCGTCGGGCCAGGCGAGCGCACGCATCGCGATGTATTGCGCGGTCCACGGGCCTACTCCCGGGAGCGCTTCCAGCGCCGCGACGGTCGCCTCGACGGGCGATGTCGGCTCGAGCCGGATGTCTCCACCCGCGACCGCGCGCGCCAGCGCCACGATCGCGCGCGCGCGGCCGGCGATGATGCCGAGCTGCGCGATGGCGGAAGGATCGAGGGAGGCGACCGTCTCGGGCGTGGGGAAGATCGCGTGCAATCCCGCGTGCGGCGTCGCAACCGGCTCGCCGAAGGCGTTCACGAAGCGCCCGGCGAGCGTCGACGCGGCCTTCACCGTCACCTGCTGGCCGAGGATCGCGCGCACCGCGACTTCGAATCCGTCGATCGCCCCCGGAAGGCGCAACCCGGGGTGATCGGCCGCGAGCGCGCCGAGCGCCGCCGAGATCTCCTCGGGGTGGCAGGCGAGGTCGAAGAGATGCTTCACGCGCGCGAGCAGCTGCGGGATGGCGCCGGCGAGCGAGGCCGACACGTCCACGCGCAGCGCCGAGCGCCGCTTCGACGGAGTAACCGAGATCCATCCGACGCGGCTTCCTTCTGCCGCGACGCCCCCGTGTCGACGGCGGCCCATTCCGTCTGCCGAGTCGCCCTCGGGTCGACCGGGGCCCAATCCCCCCAATCGCACCGTCCGCAGGTATGTGCCGCCATCCACCCATTCGACGCCGGCGATCGCGCGCCGCTCGAGGAAGGCGAGCATCGCCTTCCAGTCGTAGGGTGGGCGGTAGGCGAGGTCGAAGGACAATCGATCCGACGGGCGCCGAGACGGCGCCTTGCGGCGAAGCTCGGCCGGCGTCATGCGGTAGCGCGTCCGGAAGAGGTCGTTGAAGCGCCTCAGGCTCGCAAATCCGCTCGCCATGGCGACGTCGAGCACCGGCATCTTGGTATCGGTGAGCAGCCGCTTGGCGAGCAGCAGGCGCTGCGTTTGCGCGTACTCGACGGGAGCCACGCCGAACTCCTGCTGGAAGACGCGCCGCAAGTGCCGGTCGGTCACGCCGAGCGTATCGGCCACGTCGGGCAGGCGAACGTCGGCGAGCCGCCCGTCCTCGATCAGCCCCGCGGCCGCCTGCGCGAGCCGCCGGTTCGCATCCACCGAGGCGTAGCCCGGTGCGAGCTCCGGGCGGCAACGCAGGCATGGACGGAAGCCGCCCGCCTCGGCGGCGGCCGCGCTGGGAAAGAAACGGCAGTTGCCGCGGTTCGGGGTGCGCGCGGTGCACACCGGGCGACAGTAGATGCCGGTGGTCGCGACGCCCACGAAGAAGCGCCCGTCGAAGCGGGAATCATGGGCGCGGAGCGCCTGGTAGCACTGGTGGTCGTCGAGCAACATGCCGCCATTATCCGCCGGCGTTCCGCGGCACGCTCGCCGTTTTCGGACATCGAACACAGGCCGGCTTGCTGCCGGATGCGAGGGAGCGATCCGCGGCTTGCCGCAACGCGAAGGCGGCGCGAACGCGGCCTAGATCGGCCTTCGCTTGAAGCGCAGCACCTCGAGGCGCGGGCCCGAATCCTTGCCGCGCATCGCGATCTCCACCGTGAGCGCGTCGGCTGCTTCGCGGCGGAACACCACGCTGCCGAAAGCGAGCTCGGTGGGCGTCCTCGCGGTCAAGCGCAGGAGTAGCGCCTTGTCCTTCTCCTCCCAGCCGACCCAGTCGGGGTGGAAGTGCTAGGCGACGAACCGCAGGCTGCCCTCGAACTCCTCGATCGCGAAGATCTCGGGCGAGGCCTGTTGGGCGAGGACGGGAAGGGCGGCGGACACGACACAGGCGATAATGGCGCGGATCATTCGCATTTCGAGGACACCTCCCGATGAACTACCGGCGACTCGGCCGCTCCGGCCTGAAGGTGAGCGAGCTCTCCTTCGGCTCGTGGGTCACCTACGGCAACCAGCTCGACACCTCCGCGGCGCGCGAATGCATGGCGGCGGCGTGGGACCGGGGAGTCAACTTTTTCGACAACGCGGAAGTGTACGCCGCGGGCAAGAGCGAGGAGATCATGGGCGAGGCGCTGAAGAAGCTTGCGTGGCCGCGCCTGAAGCTCATCGTGTCGACCAAGTTCTACTGGGGCATCACCGAGGGCCCGAACGAGAAGGCGACGCTCAACCGCAAGTACCTGATGAACGCGATCGACCGGTCGCTCGAGCGCCTGCAGCTCGATTACGTCGACCTGGTCTACTGCCATCGGCCCGACCCGAGCACGCCGATCGAGGAAACGGTGTGGGCGATGCACGACATGATCGCGCGCGGCAAGGCGCTCTACTGGGGAACTTCCGAGTGGCCCGCGACCGCCATCGCCGAGGCTTGGCAGGTGGCCGAGCGCCATCATCTGCACAAGCCCGTCATGGAGCAGCCCGAGTACAACCTCTTCCACCGCGAGCGCGTGGAGAAGGAGTACGCGAAGCTCTACGAGGACATCGGCCTGGGGCTCACCACCTGGAGTCCGCTCGCATCGGGACTCCTCACCGGCAAGTACCGCGCCGGTGTCCCGCCCGACAGCCGCGGCGCCATCCCGCGCATGCAGTTCCTGGTGAAGGACCTCACCGACCCGGGCAAGAATCGCGCGGTGGGCAGCCTCGCCAACGTTGCGAGGGAGCTCGGCTGCACGCTCGCGCAGCTGGCGATCGCCTGGTGCGCGAAGAACCCGCATGTCTCCACGGTGATCACCGGCGCCTCGCGCGCCTCCCAGGTGGAGGAGAACCTGAAGGCCGCGGACGTCATCCCGAAGCTCACCCCGGCGGTGATGGAGCGCATCGACGCGACGACGGCCGCGGTCGCGGCGTAACTACTGCAGCTTCTTCCAGCTCACCTTCGCGGTTCCACCGCCGGACGCACTGCCGACGCTCCATGTCATGGTGTCGCCTTCCACCACGTAGGGGCGCCGCTGGTCGGTTCCGAGCCACCCAGGCCACGTGGTCCCGGTGACCTTGAGCGTGACCACCTTGTTGGCTTCGTCGTGTGTGTACGTCCCGTACAGCCCGATGCTGCCAGAGACGATCGCCTTGTTTTCCTCGGGCGTGCCTTCCAGCCGGCTGCCTGAGGCGAACTTCGGCAGGTCATGCCGGGCGTTGATGATCATGAAGCGGCCATCGGCGCCGAATATCGCCATCCCGGTCGGCGGGTTGCCGAAGGAGTGATATTGGGTGCCGTCGGGGCGCGTCTGGGTGTTGGCGACGAGCTGCCACGAACCCACGAGTGAATGGCTCGACTGCGCCCAGGCGGGCGCAGCCTGCAGCAACGCGAGCGCGACGCAGCCCGCGGCCATCCGGGCAATCCTGCTGGAGTTGTTCATGGAACCTCCGCTGAAGGAAACCGCGCGGATCACCGTCCGAAACGCGCCGGCTGGCGCGGGCAGCGCGGCGCGGGCGGCGAGTTTACGCCCGCCGCGGATTCGGCGCTCTTGATACGATGGACCCATGGATCGCGACACGCTTCTGGTCGGCTGCGCGGCGGGCTTCTCCGGCGACCGCACCGATGCCGCGGCGCCGGTGGTGGCCACGCTCGCGCGCCGCAGGCTCCCGTCGGTGCTGATCTTCGAGACGCTCGCCGAGCGCACCCTCGCCCTCGCGCAGCTCGTGCGCCGGCGCGATCCGGCCCTGGGCTACGAGCCGCTGCTCGACGACCTGGTCGGCCCGATCCTCGCGCCGTGCCTGGCGAGCGGCATCCGCATCGTGAGCAACTTCGGCCAGGCCAATCCGCCGGCGGCCGCAAGGCGCATCCGCGCCATCGCCCGCGAGCAGGGCCTGCGCGCGCCGCGCATCGCGGTGATTTCCGGCGATGACCTCTCCGGCCCGGAGCATCGCGAGCTGCTGCGATGCGAGCTGGGCGCGCGCCTGGACGGCATCGACGTCGTGAGCGCCAACGCGTACCTCGGCGCCGAGGCGATCGCTGCGGCGCTCGCCGCCGGCGCCGACATCGTGGTGGCCGGCCGCGTGGCCGATCCCTCGCTGGTCGTGGGACCCGCCATGGCGCATTTCGGCATCGCGCCCGATGACTGGCCGCGCCTGGGCCGCGCGACCATGGCGGGCCACCTGCTCGAATGCGGCGCGCAGGTGACCGGCGGCTATTTCGCCGACCCCGGCCGCAAGGACGTTCCCGACGTGCACGCGGTGGGTTTCCCGATCGCCGATATCACCGCCGACGGCGCCTGCACCATCGGCAAGGCCGAGGGCACGGGCGGCCTGGTCACCGAGCAGACCGTGAAGGAGCAGCTGCTCTACGAGGTGCACGATCCCGCCGCGTATCTCACGCCAGACGTGGTGGCCGACATCACCGGCGCACAGGTGCGCGTCTCCGGCGCGGGGCGCGTGGCGCTCACGGGCGTCACCGGCCATGCGCGCCCCGAGACCCTGAAGGTGACGGTGTGCCACGAGGGCGGCTGGCTCGCCGAGGGCGAGATCTCCTACGCGGGCCCGGGCGCGGAGTCGCGGGCGCGGCTGGCGGGCGACATCCTGCGCAAGCGTCTCCCGCGCCTCGAGCTGCGTGTGGACCTGATCGGCACGCTGAGCGTCTTCGGCGACGACGCCGGGCGGATGCTTGCCGGCACGAAGGCAGGAGACGCGCGTGACGTGCGCGTGCGTGTCGCGGCGAGCCACGCGGACCGCGCTGAGGCCGAGCGCCTCGGCCGCGAGGTCACGGCGCTTTATTGCTGCGGCCCCGCGGGCGGCGGCGGCGTGCGCACCGCGGTGCGCGCGCGCCTCGATACCCTCTCCTGCTACCTGCCGCGATCCGCCGTTCCGGCGCGCTTCGAGATGCTCGACTGACCATGGCCGCCACGCGCACGGTGAGGCTCCACGACATCGCCCACGGCCGCACCGGCGACAAGGGCAACCGTTCCAACATCAGCGTCATCGCCTACGACCCGGCACACTACGACACGCTGGTCGCCCAGGTCACCGAGGCGCGCGTGGCCGAGATCTTCGCCCACCGCCGGCCGAGTGCGGTGAAGCGCTACCTTCTGCCCCGGCTCGCCGCGATGAACTTCGTCCTCGACGAGGTGCTCGACGGCGGCGTGAACGGTTCCCTCAACCTCGACACCCACGGCAAGGCGCTCGCGTTCCTGCTGCTCGACATGATCATCACGCTCCCAGGAGGAGACCCATGAAGCTTCGCCACCCGATCGTTGCCTGCATCGCCGCCGCTGCCGCGACGGCCGCACTCGCGCAAGACTTTCCTTCCAAGCCGATCACCTTCGTGGTCCCGTTCGCCGCGGGCAGCGCCACCGACCAGATCGCGCGTGCCATCGGGCAGTCGGTGTCGACCGATTCGAAGCAGGCGGTGGTGGTCGAGAACAAGCCGGGCGCGTCAGGCTTCCTCGCGGCGAGCCAGGTGGCGAAGGCGCCCGCCGACGGCTACACGGTGCTCATCACCACCAACACGACCCACGCTGCCAATGAGCACCTCTACAAGACGCTGCCCTACGACCCGGTAAAGGACTTTGCACCCGTGACGCTGCTCGGCCGCGGCGGGCAGATCATGATCGTGAACCCCAAGGTCGAGGCGAAGACCGTCGCCGAGTTCGTCGCGCTCGCGAAGAAGAATCCCGGCAAGCTCACCTTCGGCAGCGGCAGCTCGTCCTCGCGCATCGCGGGCGAGCTGCTGCAACAGATGGCCGGCATCCAGATCCTGCACGTGCCCTACAAGAGCAACCCGCTCGCGATCACCGACCTCCTCGGCGGGCAGATCGACATGATGATCACCGACACCACGACGGGGCTGCCGCAGGTGAAGGGCGGCAAGGTGCGCGCGCTCGGCGTGACGGCCCCCAGGCGCATCGCGCTGGCGCCGGATATCCCGACGATCGACGAGGCGGGCGTGAAGGGCTACGAGATGGGCTACTGGTTCGCGGCCTACGTGCCGGCGAAGACGCCGCCCGCGGTGGTCAAGCGCCTGAATGATCTCCTCGTGGCTGCGACCAAAAGCGCAAGCGCGAAGAGCTTCTACGAGACCACGGGCACCGACCCGGCGGTCTCGACGCCCGAAGAGCTCGGGAAATTCCAGGCCGCCGAATCGCAGAAGTGGGGCCGCATCGTCAAGGCCGCGAACATCCAGCCGGAGTGAGCAGGGCGAACGAAGCCCCGGCGCCCGTGACTGCGGGAGTACGGCCGGGGCCCAATAGCCTGTTGCTCAACGCGCCTTGGCGAAGTCCCCCGCATACACCTTCACCAGCTTCGACGGATCGAGGTACTTGCGAAAGGCGGCGTTGGCCTCGCCGAGGGTGACGGCCTCGATCGCGCGGTCGATGCCGGCGATGTAGTCCATGGTGCGGCCAAGCTCGAGCTGGCTGGTGAGGGCGGCGGTGAGGTCGCGGTCCTGGGCGAGCGAGAGCCGGCGCGCCTGGAGCAGGCCGCCCTTGGTGTCCTGCAGCTCCTTCTCGGTGAAGCCGTCGCGGGTGATGCGCGCGAGCTCCTCGTGGAACGCGTCCTCGAGGCGCTTGGCGTTCTGTGGCGCGTAGATGGCGAACGCGGTCCAGAGCGCGTGCGGGTCGTGCGAGCTGGCCCCCAGCTGGCTTCCCACTCCGTAGCTCACGCCTTCCTTCTCGCGGATGCGCCGCCACAGGATCGAGCCCGTGCCCCCGCCGACGATGCGGTTGACGACGAGGGCCGCAGCGTAGTCGGTCGCGTCGTCACGCATCGGGAATCGCATCTGGGCGGTGAAGAAGGCGTTCGCCTTGTCGGGCGTCTCCAAGCGCAGCTCCGTGGGCGACACCGCGTAGTGCGGCGCCGGAACACGCGCGTAGGCCTTGGCGCTCGTCCATCCCGAGAATAGCTCTCCCAACTGTGCGCGAAGTGCGGCGGCGTCGAAGTCCCCCACCGCGGCAAGCTCGGCGTTGCCGGCACCGTAGAAATCGCGGTGGAACGCCCGCACGCCTTCGGGGGTGAGCGCCTTCATGCCCGCGATCTCCTCGTCGAAGGTGCGCTCGTAGAGCACGTGGCCCTTCGGGTACGGATTGCCATGCCGCGCGAGGGCGTCGCGCGCCACCGCGTCAGGTTCCCGGCGCTGCGACTCGATCTCGGTGACCCGTTCGTTCTTGAGCTGGTCGAGCTCGGCCGCGGGGAAGTCGGGGCTGCGAAGGACCTTTGCGACCAGCTTCATCACCTCGGGCAGGTTGTCGCGCGTGGTCTCGATGTTGACGCTCGCGCGCGTCTCGCCGCCGTTGAATGCGACACGCGCCTTGAGCTTGTCGAAGGCGTCCTGGATCTGGGCGCGCGTCATCCCGGCGGCACCGCGGTTCAGCATCGCCGCCGTGGCCTGCCCGGTCGGTGCCGAGCCGAACAGGGACTTCTCGTCGCCGAAGCGCAGCGTGAGCCGTACGTTCACCGAGCCGCCGCGCGTGCGCTTGGGCATGAGGGCGATCCGCAATCCGTCGCCGAGCTGCGCCCGCTGCGTGCGCGACTCGATGTTCGCGGTGGTGGCCTCGAAGGCCTCGCCCGCGGCGACCGCCGCGTCGCCCTTGTAGTCCTTCACCATCGGCGCGACATCGACCAGCACCGGCGCGGGCGGGCGCTTTGGGGTCGCGGTCGGAATGAAGAGGCCGAGCGTCCGGTTGTCGGGCAGCAGGTAGGCCGCGGCCACGCGTTGCACGTCGGCCGCCTTGGCCGCGCGCACGCGGTCGCGCTGCAGGAAGAAGAGCCGCCAGTCGCCTTGGGAGATCGCCCCGGAGAGCGCGACCCCGATGCGCTCGGGATCGTTGGCGTTCAAATCGAAATCGCTCAGGTACTTGGTGCGCGCTCGCTCGACCTCGGCCTCGCTGACCGGCTGCGTCGCCATTGCCTCGATGGTGGCGAGCAGCGTGGCCTTGGCGGTATCGAGGGAGCTGCTGCTGGGAACGTCGGCACCGAAGATCGCGAGGCTCGGCTCGCGCCAGGCGAACGGGAAGCCGAATACCGTTGCTGCCTGCCGGGTCTCGACCAGCGCCTTGTGCAGCCGTCCCGAGGGCGCGTCGCCCAGGATCGTGGAGAGTAGCTGCACCGCCGCGAAATCGGGATGCGAGCCGGCAGGCACGTGATAGAGGGCGAGCGCCACCTGCGTGTCGCCCACGCGACGCACCGTCACGCTGCGCTCGCCCTGCTGCTCCGGATCGACGGTGTAGGTCGGCTGCAGCTTGCGCGCCGGGCGCGGGATCGGGCCGAACGTCTGCGCGACGAGCGCGAGCGTTTTCGCCTCGTCGAACTTGCCCGCGATGATGAGCACCGCGTTGTCGGGCTGGTAGTAGTTGCGGTAGAAGGCCTGGAGGCGGCCGATGTCGACGTTCTCCACGTCTGCGCGCGCACCGATCGTGGACTTGCCGTAGTTGTGCCACGAGTAGGCGGCCTCCACCGCGCGGGTCAGGATCATCCGCGTGGGGTTGTTCTCCGCGCGCTCCATCTCGTTGCGCACCACCGTCATCTCGCTGTCGAGGTCCTTCTTCGCGATGTAGGAATGGGTCATCGCGTCGGCCGACCAGCGCAGGTACCAGTCGAGGTTGTCGTCGTTGGCGGCGAAGCTCGCGAAATAATTCGTGCGGTCGGTCCAGGTCGAGCCGTTGGCACGCAGGCCGCGGCGCGTGAATTCCAGCCACGCGAGCGGGTGGGTGGGCGTGCCCTTGAAGAGCAGGTGCTCGAGCAGGTGGGCCATCCCCGTCTCGCCGTAGTTCTCGTGCCGGGAGCCCACGAGATAGGTGGTATTGACCGTCGTGGTGGGCTTGGAGGCGTCGGGCGCGAACAGGACGCGCAGGCCGTTGGCGAGGGTGTACTCGGTGATCCCCTCGACGGAAGTGGCCCGCGTGACGCCTTGGGGCAGCGTGACCTGGGCGTGGGCGACGAAGGTGACGAGGGAAAGGGTGAGGGCGGCGAGAAGTTTCATCGATTGATCTTCGCGAAAGTGACGAGGTTGCCGCCGGGCTCCTGGTAGGTGAGCTCGTCGGACTTGTAGAAAGTGGTGTGGCGCTCGACCACGATTTTCTCGCCTGCGAGCGCGGCGATCACCGCGTCGAGGTCGTCGACCTCGATGAAGACCACGGCGCGCCGCGACTCCTTCGAGAGTGCCTGGAGGCTCGGCGGCTCGTTGGTGTTGCCACGCGTTTCGATCATCACGTTGGCGCCGTCGCGCGTGACCATGGCGAAGCCGACGCCCTCCCCCTCGGGCATCTCGAAGGCGACCTGGCAGCCGACGCGCTTGAAGAAATCCCGCGTGGGCTCGACGCGGTCGACGAAGAGGACGGGCGTGGCGGAAACAAGCTTCATGTCGAACCCTCTCCCCAACGAGGGAGGCCTTCAGTCGGTGACGGCGCCCTTGGCGGCGGTGCCGACGAGCTTCGCGTACTTGCCGAGCACGCCGGTCGTGTACTTCGGCTTGGGTTGCTTCCACGCCGCGCGCCGCGTGGTGATCTCCGCCTCAGCCACGTTCAGCTGGATCAGCAGCTGGTGGGCGTCGATGGTGATCGAGTCGCCCTCCCGGATGAGCCCGATCAATCCGCCTTCGAAGGCCTCGGGCGTGATGTGGCCCACGACCATGCCCCAGGTGCCGCCGGAGAATCGCCCGTCGGTGATGAGGCCCACGGATTCGCCGAGCCCCTTGCCGATGAGCGCGGAGCTGGGTGCGAGCATCTCGCGCATGCCGGGGCCGCCCTTCGGTCCCTCGTATCGAATGACGACTACATCGCCCGCCTTGATCCGGTCGGCAAGGATTGCGTCCATGCAATCCGGCTCCGAGTCGAACACGCGCGCGGGCCCGGTGATGGCGGGACTCTTGAGGCCGGTGATCTTCGCGACGCAGCCTTCGGGCGCGAGGTTGCCCTTGAGGATCGCGAGATGTCCTTGCGCGTACATCGGCTTCGACCACGGGCGGATCACGTCCTGGTCGCGGCGCGGCTCGGCGGGCACGTCCTTCAGGTTCTCCGCGACCGTCTTTCCGGTGATCGTCATGCAATCGCCGTGCAGCACGCCGTGCTCGAGGAGCATCTTCATCACCTGCGGGATGCCGCCCGCCTTGTGAAGGTCCACCGCGACGTAGCGGCCCGAGGGCTTCAGGTCGCACAACACCGGCACCTTCACGCGCATGCGCTCGAAGTCGTCGAGGGTCCACGGCACCTCGGCCGCGTGCGCGATCGCGAGCCAGTGCAGCACGCCGTTGGTCGACCCCCCGGTCGCCATGATCACCGCGATGGCGTTCTCGATGGACTTGCGCGTCACGATGTCGCGCGGCTTGAGGTCCTTCTTCACCGCCTCCACCAGCACCCGCATGCTCTCCGCGGCGCTCTCGCGCTTCTCCTCGTCCTCGGCCGCCATGGTGGATGAATAGGGCAGCGACATGCCCACCGCCTCGACCGACGAGGACATCGTGTTCGCGGTGTACATGCCGCCGCAGGCGCCCACGCCGGGCAGCGCCTTCCTCTCGATGCACTCGAAATCTTCCTTCGACATCTTGCCGGCGGTGAAGGCACCCACCGACTCGAACACCGACACGATCTGCAGGTCCTGGCCCTTGTGGCGGCCGGGCTTGATGGTGCCGCCGTAGACGCAGATCGCGGGCACGTTCATGCGCATGAGCCCGATCATCGCCCCGGGCAGGTTCTTGTCGCAGCCGCCGATGGCGAGCACACCGTCCATGAACTGGCTCTGTGCCGCGGTCTCGATGGCATCGGCGATCACCTCGCGCGACACCAGCGAATACTTCATCCCTTCGGTACCCATCGAGATGCCGTCGGTCACGGTGATGGTGCCGAACATCTGCGGCATCGCGCCGGCGGCGCGCGCGGCGGCGTCGGCGGCGTCGGCCAGCGGCTGGATGCCGGCGTTGCACGGGTTCATCGTCGAGTGGCCATTGGCGATCCCGACGATCGGCTTGTCGAAGTCCGCGTCGCCGTATCCGATGGCGCGCAGCATCGAGCGATTGGGCGATCGCGGCACGCCCTTGGTGATCGTGAATGAACGGTATTTGTGGGCCATGGCGGGTGGGTTTCTGCGCGGGGGAAGAAGTCCTACGTCTGCATCGCTATATTACGACGTCCGATCGGCCCATGGCATCGATGCACGACCTACT
>JANMYH010000110.1:0-4115 GCA_031381925.1 Burkholderiales bacterium
GCGCGACTCGGCGCCGTACGAATGGTTGACGTAATCATGGCCGGAAAGGCTCACCACGAGGATGTCCGGCACGTCGTCCTGGCCCAGCTTCTCGCCCGCGATCGCCGCGCGCGCGAACGCGAGCGTGAGCTCGTCGATGAACGGGCTCGTCATCAGCGCTTCATAGAAGGCGGGCCCCACCCGGTCGAGCCCGTCGCCGATGCGCTTGGGCAGCACACCGCCCTTGTAGTACGCCGGATGATCGTCGGGAAGCGAGCGCGCATAGGCAGGCGCCTCGAGCAGCGGCTTCCATTCGGCTCGAAAATAGCGGTCCGCGGGCTTCGCCCCGTTGAAGGCGTCGACCCAGGGCGGGTGCGTGCGCATGTAGTAGGTGGTGGATCCGAATTCCCCCGCCTGCCTATGGAAGATGTACGCCACGCCCGCCCTGCCCGCGGGAAGGATCGCGCCACGATCCTTGGCGGAAATGGCGATCACCTTCGACTCGGGATGCGTGCGACGCAACACGTCGCCCACGGTCTCGACCTTCAGCTGCCGCGGGCTGGTGCCGGCCCCCTTCGGCGTCGGCTGGCCGATGTACACCGCGCTCGCATCTTCGGCGCAGTAGACCTCCTCGCCCGACACGGGGTCGCGCCACTCGTTGGAGATGATCCCGTGCGTCCCGGGATGGGCGCCGGTCATCACCGTCGCGTGGCCGGGCCCCGTGACCGTATGCGCATGCCCGAAATGGGCGTTCGCGAACCAGGCGCCACGGTCCAGGAAGCGGCGCAGGCCGTCGGGGGCGAGCTGGTCGCGGTAATCGACCACCTGGCGCTGCGGCAATCCATCGACGATCAGGACCACCACGAGCCGCGGCCGGGGGGCCGGACTAGCGGGGGTGGAGGTGGGGGCGCAGCCCGCGGCCAGCGCCAATCCGACCAGCGCAGCACGCAGGATCTTCATGCACTCGATTATTCACGATTCCATGCGCCGTGCGGCGAGGATGGTATTCGCATGGATCTCGACAGAGTCGTCGATATTGCGCGCATATCCCCCGGCCATGGCGATCGCGACCGGAATGCCGCGCGCGCCGAGCCGGCCGAGCACCATCGCGTCGCGACGCGCGAGCCCCGCCTTGGTGAGGCTCAACCGGCCGAGGCGGTCGTCCTCGTAGGGATCGGCGCCCGCGAGATAGATGGCGAGCTGGGGACGCGAGCGCTCGAGCGTCTCGTCGAGGCCGCGCTCGAGGTGCCAGAGGTACTCGTCGTCGCCCGTGCCGTCGGCCAAGTCGATGTCGAGGTCGCTGGTCTCCTTCGCGAACGGAAAATTGCGCGCGCCATGGATCGAGAACGTGAATACCGAGTCGTCCCCCGAGAAGATCGAGGCGGTCCCGTTTCCCTGGTGGACGTCGCAGTCGATGATCGCCACCCGCTGCAAGCCCGCCTCGGCCTGCATCGCGCGCGCCGCGATCGCCGCGTCGTTGAAGACGCAGAAGCCCTCGCCGCGATCGCGAAAGGCATGGTGGGTGCCGCCCGCGAGGTTCGCCGACCAGCCGCGGGTGAGCGCCTCGCGCGCCGCGGCGAGCGTGGCGCCGCTCGAGCGGCGCGAGCGCTCCACCATCCGTTCCGACCAGGGAAAGCCGATTCGGCGGATCTCGGCGGCATCCAGCGCGCCGCGGGCCACCCGGTCCAGGTAGCGCGGGCAGTGCACGCGCGTGATCTCCGTGTCGCCCGCGCCATCGGGCACGCGGAAGTCGTCCTCGGCGAACGACCCCGAGGCGAGGAGCCTCTCGCGAAGCCGCACGTACTTGCCCATCGGGAAGCGATGGTGGGACGGCAGCGGAAGGACGAAGACGTCGCTGTAAAATAGCGTCATGGATGCTGCGTGAACTTTACCGCAATGCCGCCGCTGGTGAGCGTCATCGTGCGCACGGTGGGACGACCCACGTTCACGCGCGCCCTGGCCTCGGTCTCCGCGCAGACCCATCGTCCCATCGAAATCATCGCGGTCGATGCCGCGGGATCGGGGCTGCGCCTGGCCCGGCATGCGGACCTCCCGGTCCGGGTGGTGGCGCGCGGCGCGCTCGATCGGCCCAGCGCGGCCAACGCGGGCTTGGAAACCGCGCGCGGCGCGTGGATCCTGTTCCTCGACGAGGACGACGAGATCGCGCCTTCGCATCTGGCGCAGCTCCTCGCGACCGCCACCGTCGCGGGCCTGCCGGTGGCCTACAGCCAGACGCAGCTCCTCGATCCCGCGGGCCCCGGGCGTGTCTTCGGCGGGCCGTTCGACCGCGAGGCCCTGCTGCGCTCGAACTACCTCGCGATCCACGCGGTGCTCTTCCACCGTTCGCTCGTGGGATCGGGCGCGCGCTTCGACACCACGCTCGCGACCTTCGAGGACTGGGACTTCTGGCTGCAGCTGTCGCGCAGCACCTCCTTCGCCTTCACCGGCCAGCCCACCGCGATCTACCACGCGGCCGCGGGCGCCTCGGGGGCCGGGGCAGGCGCGAACCTCGACCGCGACGCGGTGCTCGCGCAGCGCGAACGCCTGATGGCCAAATGGCAGACCTTGGGGTGAGGGTCGATGCGCTTCGCCTACTACGACACGCTGAGCGCCGCTTCCAGGCGCACCTACCGCAAGAGCGATGCGATCGTGCACGTCGATGTGCCGCAGGTCGCCGAGCTGGTGCCGCTCGCGAAAGCCGTGCAGCCGGCCCTCGACAGCGGCGACTTCGCCGCGACGCAGCGCGCCTGCCAAGCCCTCGCCGATGCGCTCAACAAGCACCTGGGCACGCCCGCTGTCGAGGTCCATGTGTTCGAGCGCCGGCCCCACAACGCCGACGGCGAGCTGCAGGGCCTCTACGAACCCGATGAAGTGACCGGGGGTGCGGCGCGCGTGAGCGTCTGGATGCGCACCGCGCGCAAGGAGCAGGTGGTCAGGTTCCGCACGTTCCTGCGCACGCTGGTGCACGAGGTCTGCCACCACCTCGACTACGAGCTCTACGAGTTCCCCGAGACGTTCCACACGCAGGGCTTCTACACCCGTGAGTCGGCGCTCATGCGGGAACTGCTCGGGGAAAAGCCTAAGGCTTGAGGGTCAACGTATGTGCGGCTGCGATCGACTCGCGCCTGGAGGGGATCGTGATGTACTCCACCCTCGCCCAGCGTTCCCCGAAGGACGCGTACCACGGCGAGAGCACGTTGCCCGACTGCCCGGTGGACTGCATGAAGAGCGAGCGGTCGAGGTCCGCAAGGTCGTAGACCGCACGCAGGCTCCCGGCGTGGCGATTGGCGAACGGCCGTTCCTCGTCCCGGATCGTGTACTGGCCCACGTTCACGCTGTAGCCGTCGCCGGGGGTCTCGGGCGAGACGTTGAAGAAGTGCTTGACCACCGGGAAGAATCCGAACGGCCGGTGGTCGGCTGCGGCCCGGTGCGCGACGCCCCAACGCCACTTGCGGGGATCGCCGAAGCGCCTTTCGAGGTCGATCGCCGCGAGGTCGAAGGCCGTGGAGACCAGCATCGCGCAGGTTTCCCGTGCCGGGGTGGTCACGTTGTCGCACCAGAGCTCGTAGCCGCGATCGCCGCGCAGCACCGCGAACATGAACACGGCGCGCTGCTCCCACGACTCGCGGAAGAGATCGCCGAGCTCATCGGCATACACCAGCCGCGTGAGCTCGCGGTACCAGGCGGTGAACACCAGCGGCGCCGGTGAATCCGGCGTCATCTCGCCCTTCCAGTCGGCGAGCATCGCCTGTGCCCGGCGGCCCTCGTCGGTATCGGGCTTGGCCCCTCTAGCCGCCGGCAGCAGCTCGCGCGCCAGGCGCGACAGGCTGTCGGCCTGCATCTTCGAGAACGAGGCGAGCGAGTGCTTGGGCGTTTGCGCGAGCAGCTCCTCGATGCGGTCGGCGCGGTAGGGCGCGAACCAATCCACCGACAGGAAAGGCTTATAGCCGGGCGGCGTGATGCGGTGGTTGGCGGTCACGATGCGCGCGGCCGGCGGGTCCATCACCAGCGGCAGCTTCTCGACCGGCAACATGCCCTCCCAGTCGTACTTGGCGATCCACCCCGGAACCGGCACGCGCCCCATGGACTCGTTGTCGGCGCGGCGCACCGGCACGCGCGCGGGAGCGAAGAAGCCG
>JANMYH010000265.1:0-6997 GCA_031381925.1 Burkholderiales bacterium
GATGGCCGCAGATAAAGGCACGCAGATGAACGCAGAAAGGGCAATGCGGGTGGTTCGCGGCTCCGTCGAACGCAGGCACGAACCTCACTCGGGGGTTTATCTGCGTTCATCCGTGCCTTTATCTGCGGCCATCTGCGTTCACGCTCGAATAAAAAGGGGGCGCAAGGCCCCCTTTGCTTCGGGACGTTTGCGGTCAGTCGGTGAGGGCGTCGAGGGCTTTCTGGAAGCGATTTGCGTGGGAGCGCTCGGCTTTCGCGAGGGTCTCGAACCAGTCGGCGATCTCCTCGAAGCCTTCGCCGCGCGCGGACTTGGCCATCCCGGGGTACATGTCGGTGTACTCGTGGGTCTCGCCCGCCACCGCGGCCTTCAGGTTCTGGCGGGAGCTCCCGATCGGCAGGTCGGTCGCCGGGTCGCCCACCACCGCCAGGTAGTCGAGGTGGCCGTGCGCGTGGCCGGTCTCGCCCTCCGCGGTCGAGCGGAAGAGGGCAGCGACGTCATTCTGGCCCTCGATGTCCGCCTTGTTCGCGAAATAGAGGTAGCGGCGGTTCGCCTGGGATTCGCCCGCGAACGCGGCCTTCAGGTTGTCGTGGGTTTTCGTGCCTTTGAGATTGGTCATGCGGGCCTCCTGATGGGGAATCCGGGGAATCGATGCTGGACAGCCGACGGTATCGTTCGCCAAGGCCGGTCGTCCAATTGATTGTTCCGATTCGCGCGATTGGGGATCCCTATGATGCGCTTCTCAGGCGCCCCAGCGCTCCACGGAAGGCCTCCCGGGCATCCTCCTCCTCGGGATGGCGTCCCTCCTCGATCACCGCACGCCCCGCGACGAAAACATCGCGAACGCGGTTGGACCGACCGGAGAACATCGCGACCCCGAGGCAGGCCGCGGCTCCCAGCCGCTCGAAATCGACATCCCCGCCGTCGAGCACCACGAAATCGGCGCGCGCTCCCGGCGCGACGGCCCCCACGGGCTGGCCCAGGGCCTGCGCCCCGCCCGCGGCCGCGCCGCTCCAGAGGTTCGCGGCGACATCGGGCCGCTCCTCCTCGGAGGCCACGTTGCGAACGCGAAGCCGCAGTCGCTGGCTGTACTCGAGGGCGCGCAATTCCTCGAACGGGCTCACCGAGACGTGGCTGTCGCCGCCGATGCCCCACGCGCTGCGCGCCTCGAACCACGGCACGAAATCGAAGATGCCGTCGCCGAGGTTCGCCTCGGTCATGGGGCAAAGGCCCACGCATGCCCCCGCGCGGGCGGCCGCACGCATCTCCAGGCTGGTGAGGTGCGTCGCGTGGATCAGCGTCCAGCGCGAGTCGATCGGGACCAGGTCGGAGATCCACGCGAACGGCGTGGTCCCGTGGGTTGCGACGCAGTCCGCGACCTCTCCTTGTTGCTCGGAGACGTGCATGTGGACCGGCATGGTGGGATCGATTCCCGACGCGAGGTCCACCATCTCGGTGAGCAGGAGCGCGTCGACGGCGCGCGCGGAGTGCGGCGCGATGCCCAGGCGCAGCAGCGGCGAGGGCAGGTGCCAGCTCGCCAGCTCGCCGAGCAGCCCCGCCAGCGACGCGGGATCGGAATGAAAACGGCGTTGCGCGGGTGAGAGCGCCTTGTGCCCGAATCCGCCGTGGGCATACAACACCGGCAGCAGCGTGAGCGCGATGCCTGCGGCGCTCGCACCCGACACGACGCAGTTGGCAAGCTCCGCGCGGTCGGCGTAGGGCTGGCCGTCGCGGTCGTTATGCAGGTAGTGGAACTCGGCCACCGACGTGTAGCCGTGCTTGAGCATCTCGACATAGAGGTGGGCCGTGATCGCCTCGACGTCCTCGGGCTCGAGCAGGCGAACCAGCCGATACATCTCCTCGCGCCAGGTCCAGAAATCGTCGGTCGGATGGCCGCGGAATTCGGCGAGGCCGGCCATCGCGCGCTGGAAGGAATGCGAATGCACGTTGGGCATCCCCGGCAGGAGCGGGCCCGCCGCGGCGGCGTGGCGGCCCTGCTCCTGGCCGGCTTGCACGCGGGTGAGGATGCCGGCGTCGTCCCATTCGAGCAAAACGTCGCGGGCCCAGCCGGCAGGCAGCAGCGCGTCGCGGGCGTGGAGTGCGTGCATCGCGGATATCATACCGGCCATGACAAAGTCCCTCGTCGTGAACGCGCGCCTGGCGACCCTGCGTGGCGCGAAGTACTCGATCGTGGAGGACGGCGCGATGGTCGTGGACGACGGCGTGATCGCGTGGCTCGGCCCCACGGCGAGCCTGGACGCGCGCCTGCGCGATGAGGCCGGCGGGGCGGTGCTCGATGCGGAGGGGGCGCTCGTCACGCCCGGCCTGATCGATTGCCACACACACCTGGTCTACGCGGGCAACCGCGCGCGCGAGTTCGAGATGCGCCTCCAGGGAGCGACCTACGAGGAGATCGCGCGGGGCGGCGGGGGCATCGTTTCGACCATGCGCGCGACGCGCGCGGCCTCCGAGGAAGAGTTGCGCTCGCAATCCGGCGCGCGCCTCGACGCGATGCTCGCCGAGGGTGTGACCGCGGTGGAAATCAAATCCGGGTACGGCCTCGACGTCGCTTCCGAGCTCAAGTGCCTTCGCGTGGCGCGCTCGCTCGCCCAGGGGCGCAAGGTTCGAATCACCACGACGCTCCTGGGGGCGCACGCGGTGCCCCCGGAGTTTCGCGGGCGCGCCGACGCCTATGTCGACCTGGTGTGCAACGAGCTGATTCCGGCGGCTGCCGCCGCGGGCCTCGCCGACGCGGTGGACGCATTCTGCGAGTCAATCGGGTTCAGCCCCGCGCAGACGCGACGCGTATTCGAGTGCGCGCGCACGCACGGCCTGCGGGTGAAGCTGCATGCGGACCAGCTTTCGAATTTGGGAGGAGCGATGCTCGCCGCGGAATTCGGCGCGCTCTCGGCCGACCACCTCGAGCACACCGACGAGGCCGGCGTGGTGGCCCTGGCAAAGTCGGGGACGGTCGCGGTGCTCCTGCCCGGTGCGTACTACTTCCTGCGGGAAACCCACAAGCCGCCGGTCGAGGCGCTACGCCGCCACGGTGTCCCGATGGCGATCGCAACCGATTGCAATCCGGGAACCTCGCCGAACACCTCGATTCTCACGGCGATGAACATGGCGTGCACGTTGTTCGGGCTCACGCCCGAAGAGGCGCTGGCGGGGGCCACGGCGCAAGCCGCGCGAGCGCTCGGCCTCGAGGACCGGGGGGTACTAGAGGCCGGGCGGCGGGCAGACTACGTCCTGTGGGACGCAGAAGAGCCCGCGGAGCTTGCGTGGACCATTGCCGGTCGCAAGCCCCGCCGGATTTCGGTCGCGGCTTAACGCCAGGAGTACGCGGGAGCCACGGGGCTCGCGTAGTTCGAGGTATTGAGCGGCGTGCCGTCGTAGTTCACCTCTTCGCCTAGGCGGAGCCTGCGCCCCGGCTCGCGGTCCATCCGCGTCATGTACTCGCGCCCGCCGAATTCGTAGCGGACGTCATAGCCGACGATGTTGCCCGAGTTGCCCTCGGACACCACGCGGCAGCGCGCGTAGTCGAGGTCGTTCTGCCCATCGTTGCCGTCGTTGCGCCGCTCGAGGGTGTGGCCGAGGATGCCGCCCAGGATCGCGCCGGCCGCGGTACCGCCGCCGCTATCGACCTGGTGGCCGAGGACCCCGCCGGCGAGCGCGCCGATCGCGGCACCCTTGCCGATGCGGGTCTTGTTGTCGCCACGCACTTCCTCGAAGTGGCCGGCGCGAGGATTCCAGCATTCCTCTTTCCGGTTCGCCGCTTCGTAGAGCGCGCGCGATTCGATCACGCGGGCGGATTCGCGGCGGCCGTCACGGTAGTCGGGGTAGCGATTGTCATCGCCGGTGTAGTACTGGGCGAACGCGACAGGGACGAGCGCGGTCAAGACGGTTCCAACAGCCAGGGCTGATCTTTTCATGGGACTCCTCCAATGGATAGGCCTTCGTCGGAAGGCGAATACTCTGAATCGGACAGGAGGCCGGAAACCGGCGTTCCCCGGGCGTTAGGTCCAGTGGCGTAGGACACGGCTCATTTGCGGGCCGGTCCGCGCTTACCCCCTGTAGCTTTCCAGCCAAAAAAAACGGCGCTCGCGAGAGCGCCGTTTTCGGAGGGCCAGCGATCAGCGATAGGTGGGCTGACCCGGGCGCGGTGCAAGATCACGCTCGCGCGGTCCCGGCAATTCATAGCCCTCGACCGGAGCGATGCTGACCTCAACGCGTAGCGCGCGCCCCGGATCGCGGTCCAGGCGTGTGGTGAACTGACGCCCGCCGTATTCATAGACCACGTCGTAGCCCATGGTGGCCTCACGCACCTCGTTGACGGTGCGGCAGCGCTCGACGTTGCGCTCGACCGGAACGCGTTCGACCTCGGTATACCGCGACGGCTCACCACGCTGGTCGCGCTCGACCTGATTGCCGATCAGCCCCCCCACGATGGCACCGGCGCCGGTGGCGCGGTCGCGACCGCCGCTGCTGTTGCCGAATTGGTGGCCGACGACGCCCCCGATGACAGCCCCCAGGACGGTGCCCGGGCCGATTGCGACGCCGGTGTCGCTGCGGGTCACGCGGCGCTCCTCGTAGCCACGCTGGACGTCATTCCAGCACTCCTCGCGGGTGACCGGAATGCGATCCACCACCGGGCGCGAGGACACGACGCGCGCGCGGTCGGTGAAGGCCTCGGCGGCAAAGGCAACCGGGGATGCGACGGTGCAAATCGATGCAATGGCAAACGCCAGCTTTTTCATGGGTTTCCTCGAGTCAGGTTGTCTCGCCACCCTAAACGCAGGCCCGCCGGGCCCGGTTGACCCAGTCCAGGGCGATGTCCAGCTGTTCGCGCAGGATGGGGCGGACGAGGTCGGCGCGATCGCGGCGAAATGTAAATGGGCTGCACTCCGACATGTAGACAGCCTCCGACAGCTCAAGTTGCACCGCGTGGACGTTCTCGCCCGGCCGCCCGTACTGCCGGGTGATATAGCCGCCCTTGAAACGCCCATTCAGCACCGCGGAATACGCTGTTTGTCGCGAGACTGCGACAAACAGCGCCTGCGCCAGCCCGGGATCGCACGACTGGCCGTCGGCGGTGCCCAGGTTGAAGTCCGCCAGGCGGCCATCGAAGAGGCGTGGAACTTGCGAGACGATCGAATGGGCGTCCCAGAGGATCGCCGCTCCGTGCGCGGCGCGCACGCGCAGAATCTCGGCGGCGAGTCGGCGGTGATACGGCCGCCACACCGCATCGAGCCTCCTCGCCACGTCGTCCGCGGCGGGTTCGATACCGCCGCGGTAAAGCGGCTCGGAATGGAACGTGTCGACCGGGCAGAGGCGCGGCGTGTCGCGGCCGGGGTAGAGGTTGGCGCCATCGGCGGGGCGATTCACGTCGACCACGTAGCGCGAGTGGGTCGCCACGATCACCGTGGCGCCGAGCGTCTCGAGGAAGTCATAGAGGCGCGGCAGGTGCCAGTCGGTATCCGGGCGCCGCGCGGCGCAATCGGCGAGGCCCTTGCCGAGCGAATGGGGAATGAACGTCCCCGCGTGCGGCATCGAGACGATCAACGCGCTCGAGCCCCGGCGGTACTGGTACGGCCAGACCGATCTCTCAGACAGGAACATCCGTCATCCCCGTGAAGTCGGGGGCCCAGACATCGGCATGTCGATCTTGTTTTGTTTCGCGACGTCCTGCGCCTGCTCGTACCCCGCATCCGCGTGGCGCACCACGCCGATCGCCGGATCGTTCCACAACACGCGCTCGAGGCGCCGTGCCGCGGCCGGCGTTCCATCGGCGACGATCACCACGCCGGCGTGCTGCGAATACCCCATGCCGACGCCGCCTCCGTGGTGGATCGACACCCACGTGGCGCCACCCGCGGTGGACAGCAAGGCGTTCAGCAGCGGCCAGTCGGAGACCGCGTCTGAACCGTCGAGCATCGCTTCGGTCTCGCGGTTGGGGCTGGCGACGGAACCGGTATCGAGGTGGTCGCGCCCGATCACGATCGGCGCCTTCAGCTCGCCGCTCGCCACCATCTCGTTGAAGGCGAGCCCCGCCTGGTGGCGCTGGCCCAGGCCGAGCCAGCAGATGCGCGCAGGCAGGCCCTGGAACTGGATGCGCGAGCGCGCGAGATCGAGCCAGCGGTGCAGGTGAGCATCCTCGGGAAAGAGCGCCTTCACGCGGGCGTCGGTCTTGTAGATGTCCTCGGGGTCGCCCGACAGCGCAACCCATCGGAACGGGCCCCGGCCCTCGCAAAAGAGGGGGCGCACGTAGGCCGGCACAAAGCCCGGGAACGCGAAGGCATCGGCCACGCCCTCGTCCTTGGCGACCTGGCGGATGTTGTTGCCGTAGTCGACCGTGGGCACGCCGCGGCGGTGGAACTCGAGCATCGCCCGCACATGTCTTGCGATCGACGCGCGGGCGGCGACCTCGACCGCGGCGGGATTCGCCTTCTGCTCGCGCTCCCACTGCTCGACGCTCCAGCCCGCGGGCAGGTAGCCGTTCACCAGGTCGTGGGCGGATGTCTGGTCGGTCACGAGGTCGGGACGCACGCCGCGCTCAACGAGCGCGGGCAGGATCTCGGCGGCGTTGCCCAGCAGGCCGACCGAGACCGGCGTCTTCGCTTGTCCCAGGATTGCCACGGCCTCGTCGAGCGTGGCCGCCTGGCGATCGAGGTACCCGGTGCGCAGCCGCATGTCGATGCGCGATTGGCGGCACTCGATCGCGAGCATGGACATGCCCGCCATCGTGGCGGCCAGCGGCTGCGCGCCTCCCATGCCGCCCAGGCCCGCGGTCAGAACCCACCTGGGGACGGGTCCGTCCCCCGTGCTCGCGCCGTAGTGCTGCCGCAACGCCTCGGCGAAGGTCTCGTAGGTTCCCTGCACGATGCCCTGGGAGCCGATGTAGATCCACGAGCCCGCGGTCATCTGCCCGTACATCATCAGGCCCTTGCGGTCGAGCTCGTTGAAGTGGTCCCAGGTCGCCCACTTCGGCACCAGGTTGGAG
>JANMYH010000282.1:0-3778 GCA_031381925.1 Burkholderiales bacterium
CACGTCGCACTCGGTGTCCACGCCCATCGAGCGGTTGCTGATGTTCGAGGAGCCGATCCGCAGCCACTCGTCGTCGACGCACATGACCTTCGAGTGCAGGTCGAGGCAGGTGCCCTCGCAGAGCCCTTCGACGTGCGGGTAGTAGGCGCGGAACTTGCCGTGCTTGTCGGCCGCGCGCAATTTGCGGACCAGGCGGTTGCGCAGCACGTGCATCGTATTTTCCTCGAGCCAGCCATGGCTGAGGAGTCGGGTGACGAGCACGATCTCGGGCCCGTTGGGATCGCCGAGCCGCTTCTCGAGCGCTGCGCCGACCTTCTCGGAAGTGAAGTACTGGTTCTCGATGTAGATGTAGTCGCGCGCGGCCGCGATCATGTCGATGTAAAGGGATTCGACGTGGTGAATGCCCTCCTTGCCGTCGGTGGGAGGATGGGTGCACGCGATGGCGACCTTCACGTCCTCGATATCGACGTGCAACTCCTTCGGCCAGGGATCTCCCTGGGTGGTGACCGGATTCAGCTTGCGGTCGGTCGCGGACTGCCAGCGCCGGCGGGCGATCTCGGCCAGCTCGCGGCCGGCCTCGTCGTCCACCGCGATCATCGCGTCGTGGAACGGGGGATAGGCCTTCTCGTTGAACATGCGCCGCGGGTCGAGGGGCGAATGAAGCGGCGAGTCCCAGCGGCTGTTGGTGAGGTCCAGGCCTCCCGCGAACGCCACCTTGTCGTCGAACGCGACGATCTTCTGGTGGTGCGAGCCGGCGATCGGGTGCGTGTCGTCGAAACGGAATTCGATGTGCCTGTGGTGATCCCAGTTGAGCCCGAAGATCGGCGAGTACTCGCGGTCGGTCCCGTAGATCATCGGGAAGTCCCAGTCGAGGATGCGGATGCGCAGCTGCGGCTTCTCGCGGCACAGGCGATTGAGGAAGTCCCCCAAAGTCTCGAGCGGGCGGTTGTCCTTGTCGTAGCGCAGCGCCATCCGGCTGTCGAAATCCCACGCGAGGATCAGGATGGAGCGCTCGGCGCGCTCGGCGGTGCGCACGAAGGCGTCGAAATATTCCTCGCCGTCGACGAGCATGGCGGCACGCGAGGCGTGCGCCGCGGCGCAGCAATTCTCGCCTGGACGAAACAGGGTTTTTGGCATGCAGGGATTCTTGCCGAGCCCCCCGTAGGTCCCTAACCGCCGGAAGGGGGCCCGGTATGGTCCGAATGGACTAGTCAGACCGTGGGCCTAAAAGATTCGTTCCCTCAGGGCCTTGCGCACATCACGGTCCCCTCCACCGCCCAGCCCTTGCGGCCCATCTCGCGGATGGACGAATCGCTGGTGGTGAAGCGGTGGTTCGAGTCGTTGCGCACGAATCCGTTGTTGTAGGCGCGGTTGACCGAGAGCCAGCCCGCGGGACACTGGCGCGGGTTCCCGACCGGCCGGATGTAGAAGCCGATCCCTTCGTAGAACCAGCCGCCGTTGCGCTTCACCGTCTCGCACTCTTCGGCGCTGGCGGTGAAGAAATGCGAGTTGGGCCCGCCGGCGAGCGCGCCATAGAAGCGGCACACGGGGGCCGCCGCGACGAACGTGTCCGAGGGCATCTGCGGCCACACCTTGAACGACTCGCGCGACAGCTCCCAACCGGGGCCGGCGGCGCCCGCCAGGATGCCGTCGATCTCGTCGCGTCCCGCGGCGACGAAGTAGTGCTCGAGCGGGTTGTTGTAGAACTCGACCGCGCGCACCTCGCCGCCGCTGTTGGCGAAAGGCTGGTGCACGTCGACGATCATGTTGTCGACGCGACCGCCGGCCACCTGGCGCATGCGGATGAAGCGCGCCATCGCGGTGGGATCGCTGCCCACGTCGAGATAGGCGTTGAGGAAGGTGACCATCCACGTCAGCAGGTCGCCCGCGTCCTCGGGACGCAACTCGTGCTGCCCGCCCTGCAGCTCGACCAGGTAGCGCGAGGAGCCGAAGCGATTCACCGCCTGCTCAGTCATGCCGATGGGGGCGGTGACGTCGAACGTGCCCGCGATGGCGAGGTAGGGCTTGTTCACTTCGGCGGCGCCCAATTGGTCGTCGCAGAACGCGGGCAGGAACGAGTGCCCCGAGTACGGCACGTAACCCACGACCGCGCGAATGCGGCCATCGCGCTCGGTCTCGTCGCAGCCATCGAACAGGTTGGAGGTGATTTTCGCGCCCACCAGGTGCGCCACGGCCTGTCCGCCAAGGCTCGCGCCGAAAGCGCCGATGCGCGACTGATCGATGCCGGCAGCCCATGCGCCGTCGGCGAGCAGCCGATCGGTCATCGCGCGCAGCGCCAGCGGGCGCAACGTCTGCATCTCGACGATCACCGGGAAGAAAACGAGCGCAAACAGGAAATCGTCCAGGTCCTCGATGCGAACCAGCGAGTAGCGCGCGTCGGCGTGGAAGACCGCGGAGACCATGAACCCGTGGGAGGCGAGCTGCGTCATGACGTCGATATAGCCGCGGCCGACCGGGCTTCCTCCGAGGCCGTGGGAATACACCACGACCGGCAGCTGCGCGGGGCCGATGTCCACGGGAATCGGCAGGCCCAGCGTTTGCGCGTACTCCGCGCCCGAGATCAGCTTGGGCAGCGTGCCCGGGGGCTGCATGTGCGGCACCGTGCCGCCACCGTCCGGGAGGACGTAGGCGGGATCGGTGTTGGATTGCGACGTGGGGTGGCAGACGATCGCCGCGAACTCGAGCGTCTGGAACCAGCGCGTCGGATAGAGCCACGGCTTGAGCGGCACGCGCACGTCGAACGTAAAGGCGGTCTCGGGGTGCTCGAGCACCTCGGTGATGTAGTGGCTATCCCCATTGGCGAGCGGGCGGCCTTCCCAGAAGTCGGTGGCGGTGCCGCCGATCTGCGCCATGCGGCCCGTGTCGTGCTCGAGGTTGGAGCAGGCGACCGCGAACTTGCCGGGCCCGATCGGCGCGACGACGTCCTCGTGGTTCAGCGCCGCCGCGGGCAGTGCGATCCAGCACGCCAGGGCCGCCAGGGCCTTCAATGTAGAATTCACTCCCGAAGTATAGGTTCTCGCGATGCCCCCATGGACGACAGCGAAAAGGTTCGGCGCATCCTTCGCACCCACAAGACGATCGCGGTCGTCGGCCTTTCGGCCCAATGGCACCGGCCCAGCTATTTCGCCGCCAAGTACATGCAGGAGCACGGGTACCGCGTGATCCCGGTGAACCCGACCTACCCCGAGATCCTCGGGGAGAAATGCTACAAGTCGCTGCGGGACATTCCGGAGCCCGTGGACATCGTCGACTGCTTCCGCAAGTCGGGTGAGATTGCCGCGCTCGCCGAGGAGGCCGTCGCGATCGGCGCCAAGGTGCTGTGGATGCAATTGGGGGTTCATAGCGACGCCGCGCGCACCCGCGCCGAGGGGGCCGGGCTGGAGGTGGTCGAGAACCGCTGCGTCAAGATCGAGCACGGCCGGTTCTTCGGGGGGCTGGGCTGGGTGGGAGTGAATACGAAGGTCATCTCTGCAAAACGCGCGATGGGGCATTCTGGCTGACCGCCGAGGCCGGGAAACTGGGGGGAAATCATGGAACTGTGGCTCTTCTGGATCATCGCCGGCTTCGTGCTGGTCATCGCCGAGCTGGTCACCGGAACTTTCTACCTGCTGGTGCTGGGCGCGGGGGCCCTCGCCGCCGCGCTGATCGCCTGGCTGGGCGGCAACATCCTGGTCCAGGCGGGGGTGGGCGCGGGCGTGGCCCTCGCGGGCGCCTGGTGGGTGCACCACTGGCACACGGCCGAGCGCGCCAAGGGCGG
>JANMYH010000285.1:0-6503 GCA_031381925.1 Burkholderiales bacterium
GAAGTTCTGGGTGTTGCGCGTGCCGATTTGGAGCATCACGCCGCAGGGGTCGCCCGTCTCGCGCAGCGCGCCACGGATCTCGTCCAGGTGCTCGTCGCGCGTGACCTCCATCGAGATCACGCGGATGCCGTGCTTGCCGGCGAGCTCGAACACGTAGGGAAGGCACTGCTTGCCGTAGCCCTGGAACGAATAAGGACTGGTGCGCGGCTTGTAGGCCCCCATGCGCGCGCACGCCTGCCCCGCTTCCTTGAGCGCCCTGAAAGTCTGCTCGGTGAATTCCCGCGTGTCGACGGCGTTCAGCCCCGCCACGACGTGGAAGCACTCCTGGTCGAACACGACGCCCTTGTACTCGAAGCGGATCGACTCCCCGCTGCCTTCGCGGCGGCCGAGGATGCGAAATTCGTCAGCCTTCGACATTGAGGCGCCGCTTCCTTACGCCGTCGGCCAACGTCTCGAGCAGCCTTTCCGTGTCGTCCCACCCGAGGCACGGATCGGTGATCGACACGCCGTGGGCGAGGGGCTGGCCGGGAACCAGGTCCTGGCGGCCGGCGTTCAAGTGGCTCTCCACCATCACGCCCACGATGCGCTCCTCGCCCTGCGCGAGCTGCGCGGCCACGTCGGCCGCCACCTCCATCTGCTTCTGGTACTGCTTGGAGGCGTTGGCGTGGGAGAAATCGACCATGAGGTGCGGGGCGAGCCCCGCGGCGGAGAGCTCCTTCGAGGCGAGCTCCACGCTCGCGCGATCGTAGTTGGGCGCTTTCCCGCCGCGCAGGATCACGTGGCAGTCCTCGTTGCCGATGGTCTCGAAGATCGCCGCCTGCCCGGTCTTGGTCATCCCCATGAACGCATGGGGTGCCGCGGCCGCGCGCAGCGCATCCACCGCGACGCGGATCGAGCCGTCGGTGCCGTTCTTGAAGCCCACCGGGCACGACAGCCCCGAGGCGAGCTGTCGGTGGGTCTGCGACTCGGTGGTGCGCGCGCCGATCGCGCCCCACGCGATCAGGTCGGAGATGTACTGCGGGCTGAGGAGGTCGAGGAACTCGGTGCCGCACGGCAAGCCGAGGTGGTTGATCTCGAGCAGGAGCTTGCGGGCGAGCTTGAGGCCCTCGTTGATCGCGAAGCTGCCGTCGAGGCGCGGATCGTTGATGTAGCCCTTCCAGCCCACGGTGGTGCGCGGCTTCTCGAAGTACACGCGCATCACTATGAGGAGGTCGCGCGCGTGGCGCTCGGCGGCGGCGTGCAGGCGCGCGGCGTACTCGAGCGCGGCCGCGTAATCGTGGATCGAGCACGGGCCCACGACGGCGACCAGGCGATCGTCGGCGCCGTGCAGCACGCGGTGAATGGACTGGCGGGCGTTGGTCACGGTCGCCAGGGATTGCGCATCGACCGGCAGCTCCTCCAGGAGGAGCTGCGGGGCGATCAGCGCACGGACGGCGGAAATTCGAAGATCGTCGGTCCGGCCGACCACGCTGGGGACAGACCCCGGTTCACGCCGTTGCTCGGTTTGGGGTCTGTCCCCGGTGTTCTGGATCACCTTCATTGTCATTCCTCCACGGCGATGCGGCGCTTGCGCACGCCCTCGGCGAGCCCATCGAGCACCTTCACGGTATCGGCCCAGCCCAGGCACGCGTCGGTGATCGACACGCCATAGTCGAGCGCCTTGCCCGGCAGCAGGTCCTGGCGTCCGGGATTGATGTGGCTCTCGACCATCACGCCGACGATGCGCCGCTCGCCCGCGGCCAGCTGGCGCGCAACGTCCTCGCCGACCTCGATCTGCTTGCGGTACTGCTTGGACGAGTTGGCATGCGAAAAATCGACCATGAGGTGCTGGCGCAGGCCCGCGGTGGCGAGCTCCGCGCATGCGGCCTCGACGCTCGCCCGGTCGTAGTTGGGCGCCTTGCCGCCGCGCAGGATCACGTGGCAGTCCTCGTTGCCGGCGGTCTTGAAGACCGCGACGTGGCCGGACTTGGTGACCGAGATGAAATGGTGGCGCGAGTTGGCCGCCTTGATGGCGTCGACCGCGATGCGGATGTTGCCGTCGGTGCCGTTCTTGAAGCCCACCGGGCACGACAGGCCCGAGGCGAGCTGGCGGTGCGACTGCGATTCCGTGGTGCGCGCCCCGATCGCGCCCCAGGCGATGAGGTCCGCGAGGTACTGCGGCGTGATCAGGTCGAGGTACTCGGTGCCGCACGGCACGCCGATTTCGTTGATCTCGAGCAGGAGCTTCCTGGCGAGCCGGATGCCCTCGTTCATGTCGAAGGTCTCGTCAAGGCGCGGGTCGTTGATGAAGCCCTTCCAGCCGACCGTGGTTCGGGGCTTTTCGAAATACACGCGCATCACGATGGCGAGGTCGGGAGCCAGGCGCTCGCGCTCGGCCCTGAGCCGCTTCGCATAGTCGGTGGCCGCCGCGTAATCGTGGATCGAGCACGGGCCCACGACCACCAGCAGCCGGTCGTCGGCGCCGCGCAGGATGTCGTGGATCGCGCGCCGCGCCTCGAAGGTGGTCTCCTCCGAGCGGTCGGTCGCTGCCAGCTCGCGCATGACCTGCATCGGGGCGAGGAGCTCGTCGCCCTGCTCGATGCGAACGTCGTCGGTGCGGTAGTGGGTCATCGGCCTGTCGCCCCCGCGTAGGCGGGGGCCCAATCAAAAATAAAAAACCGCCAGGTTACGCTGGCGGTCTTTTCGGGGATTCGGGTGCTATCGACTCAGCTCAAATCCTCTCGACCGCCGGGGGGCGTGAGATGGAAGTACCAGAAGAAATAAGCGGTCCAGCGCGTCATCAGCTCGATGCTAGCATACCTCCCATGAAACGTCTCCACGCCCTGCTCTGCGCTGTTGCGGCCGGCACGGCCTTCGCATATGGCGCCGACAAGGAAGGCACGGTGGTGGCGGTGACCGTGACGCTCGAGCCTGGCAAGGTGCATGAAGAATGCATGCGCCTCGAGGCCGGCCAGAAGCGCCGCTACCACTGGAAATCGAGCGCGCCCGTGGACTTCAACATCCACTATCACCGCGGCAACGACGTCCTCTACCCGGTGAAGCGCGATCGCATGCGCGGCGACGGCGGCACGTTCACCGCGAAATCCGGCGAGGATTATTGCTGGATGTGGATGGCCAGGACGGCCGCGACGATCGAGGGCCGCATCGATGTCGAGTAGGTCCGCCGAGGCGGCGGGAAAATACGTGCGGATTCCCGCGCTGTCGCCGGCGCGACATTCCGGGTCCTCGCCCGGTCTGCGCCATTTCACCAATCAGGCAATCCATCGTTCCTTACCGCGATCAATGACTTGCGTGAATGCGTCGATACTGCACCGAAATGGCACGAACTCTGCTCTAAAATGGGGCTGACGGCACCGCATTGAACGGTTTCCCACCGTCACGACGGAAGGGGGGATTCATGTTGAGGACGCGTGGCAGCGGAGCTTCCGCGTGGGTCGCGGCTCTCGTGCGCCGGGAGGTTGCGGCCCGGTCACCCTTGATGTTGCGAGTGGCCACGGTGGCGACGGCTGCAGGACTGGCCTGGTGTCCCGTGCAACCGGCCGGCGCGCAATCGCCCGCGGCTGCCTTTGCGATTCCGTATTCGGGAACACTCAAGAGGATCAACGACAGCGGCGAAATACGCATCGGCTATCGCGAGTCTTCCCCGCCCTTCGCCTTCCTCGATGCACAGAGGAAGCCGCTAGGCTACTCGCTCGACCTGTGCGAAATCGTGGTCGAGGAGGTCGCGGCGGAGCTCGCCAAGGACCTCCGGGTGACCCGGCGGCCCGTGACGCCCGAAAACCGCTTCGAGCTCGTGAATTCCGGCGATGTCGACCTCGAGTGCGGTTCGACAACCAACAATCTCGAGCGACGCAAGACCATGGCGTTTTCGCCGACGATGTTCGTGACCGGCACCAAGCTGCTGGTGCGCCGCGGCAGCGGCATCCGGAATTTTCGCGATTTGGCCGGCAAGACAGTCGTGTTGACGCGCGGCACCGTGCACGAGACCGCGATTCCCAGGCTTGCGCAGCGGCAGAACATCCCGATCAAGTTCGTGTTCGGGAGCGACCATGGCGAGTCGTTCCTGCTGCTCGCCACCGCGAAGGCCGATGCGTTCGCCAACGACGACGTGCAGCTGTACGGAATGGTCGCGGAAAAGAAGGCTGCCGCGGATTTCCGCGTGGTCGGCGAATTTCTCACCTACGCCGACTATGCGCTGATGTTTCGCAAGGGCGACCCCGAATTTGGCGAGGTTGTCGAGCGCGCGTTTCACAAACTCTCGGGCAGCCGCGAAATTGTCGCGATCTACGAGCGCTGGTTCCTCAAGCCCTTACCGTCGGGAGTACGGCTCAACCTGCCAATGAGCCCGCACCTGGAGGAACTATTCCGCGTCCAGGGTTTGCCTTCGGACTGACCGAACACTCGCGCGGGCGCGCCTCGCAAACACCGAACCGATTCAACGAACGGCACCGACGAAGGAGGACATCGATGGGCATTCTGAACGACCACGATCCGGTGGAAACCCAGGAATGGGTCGACTCGCTGCGCGCGGTCCTGCAGCATGCCGGACCCGAGCGGGCGAAGCATCTGCTCGGCACGCTGCGGGACGAAGCACTGCGAACGGGCACGATGCCGCCGTTCCTGGCGACTACGCCCTACCGCAACACGATTCCGCCGGACCAGGAGGCGAAGTCCCCCGGCAATCGCGAGCTCGAGCACAAGATCCGCGCGGCGATCCGCTGGAACGCGGTGGCGATCATCCTGCGGGCGAACAAGGAGTCGTCGGAGCTGGGTGGCCACATCGCGAGCTTTCAGTCCTCCGCACTGCTCTACGACATCGGCTTTGGACACTTCTGGCATGCGCCCACGGCTGACCACGGTGGCGACCTGATTTATGTACAGGGCCACGTATCGCCCGGCATCTATGCGCGCGCGTTTGTGGAAGGACGCCTGACCGAGCAGCAGCTGCTCGGCTATCGCCAGGAATGCGAAGGCAAGGGCATTCCATCGTACCCACATCCGTGGCTGATGCCGGATTTCTGGCAATTCCCGACGGTATCGATGGGCCTTGGCCCGCTGATGGCGATCTATCAGGCGCGCTTCCTCAAGTACCTCGAGGGCCGCGGCCTGGCGAAGACCGGCAATCGCAAGGTCTGGGCGTTCCTCGGTGATGGCGAATGCGACGAGCCTGAATCGCTGGGCGCCATCTCGCTCGGCGGGCGCGAGCGCCTCGACAACCTGATCTTCGTCATCAACTGCAACCTGCAACGACTCGACGGACCGGTGCGCGGCAATGGCAAGATCATCCAGGAACTGGAGGGCGTCTTCCGCGGTGCCGGCTGGAACGTGATCAAGGTGGTGTGGGGTTCCGGCTGGGACAAGCTGTTCGCCAAGGACCAGGCGGGGATCCTGCTGAAGCGCATGGAGGAATGCGTCGACGGCCAGTACCAGGACTTCAAGAGCAAGAACGGCGCCTACGTGCGCGAGCACTTCTTCAACACGCCCGAACTGAAGGCGCTGGTCGCCGACCTGAACGATGAACAGGTCTGGAAATTGAGTCGTGGCGGCCACGATCCCTTCAAGGTCTATGCGGCGTACGCCGCGGCGGTCAAGCACAAGGGGCAACCGACGGTCATCCTCACCAAGACCGTGAAGGGCTACGGCATGGGCGAATCGGGCGAAGGCCAGATGATCAGCCACCAGGCGAAGAAGATGACGCAGGACGCGTTAAAGCAGTTCCGCGACCGCTTCGACATCCCGATGCCGGACGACAAGCTCGCGCAGATGCCGTTCATCACGCTCGCCGAGGGCAGTCCGGAGAAGAAGTATCTGCACGAGCGGCGCGCGGCACTCGGCGGCTACCTGCCGCAACGTCGCCAGAAGACAACCGCGCTGCCGACGCCGCCGCTTGCCAATTTCGAGCGGCTGCTGAAAAGCTCCGACGAGCGCGAGATATCGACGACGATGGCCTTCGTGCAGATGCTGGGCACGCTGGTGCGCGACAAGGCGATCGGCAAGCACGTCGTCCCGATCGTTCCCGACGAGTCGCGCACGTTCGGGATGGAAGGAATGTTCCGCCAGCTCGGCATCTATTCGTCGGTGGGGCAACTGTACAAGCCGCAGGATGCCGACCAGCTGATGTACTACCGCGAGGACAAGGCCGGCCAGGTGCTGCAGGAAGGCATCAACGAAGCGGGCGCGATGAGCTCCTGGATCGCGGCGGCGACGTCCTACAGCTCGAACGACCTGCCGATGATCCCGTTCTACATCTATTACTCGATGTTCGGGTTGCAGAGGGTCGGGGATCTCGCATGGCTGGCCGGCGATATGCGCTGCCGCGGCTTTCTCTTGGGCGGCACCGCGGGACGCACGACGCTAAACGGCGAGGGCCTGCAGCACGAGGACGGCCACAGCCACATCCTGGCGTCGACCATACCCAACTGCGTCGCCTACGACCCGACTTTCGCCTACGAGGTGGTGGTCATCGTGCGCGATGGCATCCGGCGAATGTATCAGGAGCAGCA
>JANMYH010000301.1:0-2692 GCA_031381925.1 Burkholderiales bacterium
GCGATCGTGAAGAAGATCACCTTCACCGGCTCCACCGAGGTTGGCCGCGTGCTGATGCGCCAGAGCGCCGACCAGATCAAGAAGCTCGGCCTCGAGCTCGGCGGCAACGCCCCCTTCATCGTGTTCGACGACGCGGACCTCGAGGCGGCGGCGGCCGGAGCGATCATCTCCAAGTACCGCAACAACGGCCAGACCTGCGTCTGCGCGAACCGCATCTACGTGCAGGACGCGGTGTACGACGCGTTCGCCGCGAAGCTCGCGGAGAAGGTGCGCGCCCTCAAGGTCGGCCGCGGCACGGAGCCGGGCGCCATCCTGGGACCGCTGATCGACGATGCGGCGGTGGCGAAGGTCGAGGAGCATGTCGCCGACGCGCTCGCCAAGGGCGCGAAGGTCGCGCTCGGCGGCAAGCGCCACGCGCTGGGTGGCCGCTTCTACGAGCCGACCATCCTGACCGGCGTCACCAAGGAGATGAAGGTCGCCACCGAGGAGACGTTCGGCCCCGTGGCGCCGCTCTTCCGCTTCAAGGACGAGGCCGACGTCATCGCCCAGGCCAACGACACCGAGTTCGGGCTCGCGTCGTATTTCTATGCGCGCGACATGGGCCGGGTATGGCGCGTGGCCGAGGCGCTCGAGGCCGGCATCGTGGGCGTGAACACCGGCCTCATCTCCACGGAGGTTGCGCCCTTCGGCGGCGTGAAGCAGTCGGGCCTGGGCCGCGAGGGCTCGAAGTACGGCATCGACGATTTCGTGCAGATCAAGTACGTGAGCATGGGCGGGATTTGATCCGCACGCGCGCGATCCTCCTCGTCGCGTTCCTGGCCGCCCAAACGGCCGCCGTCGCGCAGCTTCGCCCGTCGCAGCCCGACGATCCCACCGGGACCCGCGCGCAGCAGCTCGCGAGGGCGAAGCATCACATGGTTGCGGCGGGCCATCCCCTCGCGGTGGAGGCCGGCCTCAGGATGCTCGACCGTGGCGGCGGCGCGATCGACGCGATGGTCGCCACCCAGCTGGTGCTCAACCTGGTCGAACCCAGCTCCTCGGGAATCGGCGGCGGGGCGTTCCTCCTCTACCACGATGCGAAAGCCAAGGCGGTGCGCGCCATCGACGGCCGCGAGACCGCGCCCGCGGGCGCGACGCCCGCCCTGTTCCTGTCGCCGGACGGCAAGCCGATGGAGTTCGCCGTGGCGCGCAACAGCGGACTCTCGGTGGGAACCCCCGGCACTGCACGCCTGCTCGAGGTTGCGCACGCACGCTACGGAAAGCTCCCGTGGAAGGAGCTTTTCCAACCGGCCATCGTGCTCGCCGAACAGGGCTTCCCGGTTTCGGAGCGCCTCCACCGGCAGTTGTCGAGCGAGAAGATGGAATTCGACGCGGTCGCGCACGCCTACTTTTTCGCGGCCGACGGCAAGCCCAAGCCCGTGGGCACCGTCCTCAGGAACCCGGAATTCGCCGCCACCTTGCGCGCGATCGCCGAAGGGGGCTCGGATGCCTTCTACACCGGAGCGATCGCCGCCGACATCGTCTCCACCGTCCGCCGCCATCCTGCGGGAGCCGGCTCGCTCTCCAGCGACGATCTCGCAGGCTACCGCGTGCGCGACGTCGAGGCGGTGTGCGGCAAGTACCGCGCGTGGAGGGTTTGCGGCATGCCCCCCTCATCCTCGGGCGGTGTCGCGGTCCTGCAGATCCTCGGTGCGCTCGAGCGCTTCGACCTGCGGAAGATGCGCCCCGGTTCCGCCGAGGTCGTGCACCTCAAGGCGGAGGCCGAGCGCCTCGCCTTCGCCGACCGCGGGAAATACCTGGGCGACGAGCGCTACGGCCACGTGCCGGTGAAGGGCCTGGTCGATCCCGCCTACATCGCCGCGCGGTCGCAGCTCATCGCTCGAGAGAAATCGATGGGCCGGGCGACGCCGGGGGTGCCTGCGGGGGTGAAGGTCGCGTTCGCCGAAGACGCGCACGACGAGGTCATTGGCACATCGCACATCTCGATCGTCGACCGGCACGGCAATGCGGTGTCGATGACCACCACCATCGAAGGCAACTTCGGCAACGGGCAGATGGTGCGCGGGTTCCTGCTCAACAACGAGCTCACCGATTTCAACTTCGCCCCCGTCGACGCGGGCACCCTGACGGCCAACAGCGTCGCGCCCGGCAAGCGTCCGCGCAGCTCGATGGCGCCGACGATGGTGTTCGATGGTGGCACCGGTGCGCTCGAGATGCTCGTCGGAAGCCCCGGTGGGAGCCTCATCATCGGCTACGTCGTGAAGGCGGTGATCGCCACCCTCGACTGGAACCTTGACCCCCAGAAGGCCATCGACCTGCCCAACTTCGGCAGCCGCAACGGACCCACTGAGGTGGAGCAGGGAACCGGCCTGGAAGCCGCCCAAGCCGCGCTCCAGGCGATGGGCCATGACGTGCGCGCCATTCCCATGACCAGCGGCTTGCAGGTGATCCGCCGAACCCGCGCCGGATGGGAAGGCGGATCGGACCCGCGCCGCGAAGGCATTGCGCGCGGCCGCTAGAATGAATCATCCCGAAACCACAGGAGTGCAATCTTGAAGAACATCCTCATCCTCGCCGCCTTCGTGAACCTCGCGATCGGCTGCACCACCGCCCAGGAAAAGGCCGTTGCACCCGCGCCGGCCGCGGCCCCCGCAGCCATGACGGCGAAGGCGAGCTGCCCGGCACCGCCCCA
>JANMYH010000307.1:0-2062 GCA_031381925.1 Burkholderiales bacterium
GCGCCCTTCTTTGTGCCGCTGCTGGTCGCACTGCTCATCGCGTATGCCCTCGCACCACTGGTCGATGTCCTGACCCGTCTCGTGCGCTTCCGCGTCATCGCCGCGACCGTTGTGGTGGGCGCGGTCCTGGGCCTTCTCGGCACCGCGGCGTGGGCCTGGAGCGATGACATGCGCAACCTTTGGGAGCGCGTGCCCGATGCCGCCCGTTCGATTTCGGGCTCACTCAAGAAAATGGCCCAGAAGAGCCCCCCAAGCCCCGTGGCGGAGGTGAAGAAGGCCGCCGCGGAAATCGAATCGATCGCGCAGACGGGCAAGTCCGCGCCCCCCGCACCGCCGCCGGCGGCCGCGGCCTCGACGATCTCCTTCTGGGGGCTCGTGTGGGCCGGCGGCAAGGGGGTCGCGATCGTGTTGTCCCAGGTCCTGGCAGTGATCTTCCTCGTGTTCTTCATGCTGGCCTCGGGCGACCTCTTCAAGCGCAAGATCGTGAAGCTCGCCGGCACGACGCTCTCGGAGAAGAAGATCACCGTCGAGATGATCGACGAGATCGACCTCCAGATCCGCCGCTACCTGATGGTGGTCCTCATCAGCAACATCCTGGTGGGCGTGGGGACCTGGTTCACCTTCCGCCTGATGGGCGTGAAATACGCGGAGCTCTGGGGCGTATCGTCCGCCATCCTGCATACCGCACCCTATTTCGGACCGGCGCTGATCGCCGCGGCGGCATTCATCGCCGGTTTCCTGCAATTCCAGGACTGGTCCCAGGCCGCGATGGTCTCCGGGATCAGCATCCTCGTCGCCACGCTCGTCGGCTCGGTCTTCGCGACCTGGCTCGCGAGCCGGCAGACGCAGATGAACACCACCGCCACGTTCATCGGGCTGCTTTTCTTCGGCTGGATCTGGGGTCTCTGGGGCGTGCTGCTCGCCATTCCCGTGATGGCGATCGTGAAGACGATCGCCGACACCAAGGAGGAATGGAAACCCGTGAGCGAACTGCTGTCCAAGTAACAGCAGGTGGAACGTGGCCGCGTTGGGCACGTTCTTGTCGGATTCGTCCGACATTCCAAAGACCCTCTCAGGAGAAAGCAACATGCAGAAGACTCGAATGATCACCGCCCTTGCCGCGCTCGGCCTGTTGGGATCCAGCGCCGCCTTCGCGCAGTCGGAATACCGCGCCCCTTGGCGCGGCGACTTCTGGGGCTACGTCGGCGCATCCGCCGGCGAATCCAAGTTCAACACCGATTGCCGCCAGGGCGTCACGCGGTTCTTCGACTGCGACGACCGCGACACGGGCTTCAAGGTCTACGCCGGCGGCCGGGTGAACGAAGTGCTGGGCCTCGAGGTCGGATATACGGACTTCGGCCGCATCCGCGCCTCTGGTGGGGATACCAACGCATGGGCGATTCCCCTCACGCTCACCGCCGGTACCCCGCTGGGCACGCGCTTCGGGATCTTCGGCAAGGCGGGCGTCCTCTACGGTCGCACGGACGTGACCGCGGACCCCGACACGCTGTTCGATACCGGCCACAAGAACGGCTGGGGATTCACGTACGGCGCGGGCATGACGTTCGCGATCACGCCGAGCCTGCAGCTGCGCGCCGACGTGGATCGCTACAAGCTCGACTTTGTCGGCGGACGCAAGGATGTGGACATGGTGTCCGCGGGCTTGCAAATGCGTTTCTAGAAAAGTCACCACAACGAGGAGTCTCATCATGTCGAAGATCATCGCTGGCGGCTTCGAAACCTACGTGGAGGCGCAGGACGCGCTGAAGCGCCTGGCCCAGGCCGGCGTCAACTCGGAGTACCTGTGCGAGTTCCGCATCAATCCCGCGGGCATGCACGACGCGACTCCGATCGGCGGTGATCACGACGAGTCCGCGGGTGCGCACAAGGTCGACGGCGGCGCGACCAAGGGCGCCGTCATCGGGGCGGTGGTGGGCACGGCGGTGGGTCTCGCCGCCGCTCCCCTCGTGGGCCCGGCCGGCATCGCCGCGGGCGCCGGGGCGGGAGCCTATGCGGCGTCGCTCGTGGGCGGCCTGACGGGCGGAGTCGACCAGGAAGCGCA
>JANMYH010000130.1:0-2073 GCA_031381925.1 Burkholderiales bacterium
CCCGGCCCGAGCTGGTTTAAGGCAACGGGCGCCCGCGGATCGGGCGGAGCATCGCCCAGCCGGCACTGCCACCACCCGGTGTCGCGCCACGCGCCCAGTTTGTAGCCCGCCTCGCGATAGATTCCGACGGGCGTGAACCCGGCCGACTCGTGCAGCCTGACGCTCGCCTCATTGGGCAGCGCGATGCCCGCGTAGGCGGTCTGGAACCCCTGCAAGCGCAAGAGCCCGATGAGTTCCCGGTAAAGCGCGGCGCCCACGCCCTGCCGCCGTGCATCGGGGTGCACATAGCACGACACGTCCACCGACCATTGATATGCAGGTCGCTCGCGAGTGCGATTCAAGCATCACGGAGCGTAGATCGCGAGGACCCCGGCCGCGTCGGTGACCCGCGCCAGGCGAATCATCCCAGCCGGTACTCCATCAGCTCCATCGGCAATTTGTGCGGCCGCGCTCCCATGCTCGACCACCCGAGCTTGCGGTAGAAAGCAATGGCGGCGGTGTTGCGCGTGCTCACGCTCAGCCGGATCGCGCGCATGCCGCGTGCCTCGAAAACGCTCACCGCGTGCTCGTGCAGCACTCGCCCCAGGCCCTGCCCGCGGCATTCCGGAACGAGGTAGAAGAGGCTCACGTAGCCAACTCCGGGCTCGTCGTCGATGCGCATCTCGGTCTGCCCCACGATGCGATCGCCCTCCCAGACGTGGGTGTTGCCCTCGGGCACTTGCGCGACCTTCGCCTCGAGTTGCTCCCGATAGCGCGCATCGCCCTCGCCCATCTCCTCGTCGAGCCCGTCGAGCGAGCCGAAGCTCGCCAGGTACATGTCGCGCCGGAAATCGATGCAGGTCGGCAGGTCTCGCGGCAACACCATTGGCGCTATCCGGAAGCGCTGCGGCGTGCGTTCGAGGCGCATGACGCATTCGGCCTCGCCGCGCTCGTTGGCGGCCGATTTCCAGCGCCGGAACCCCGCCTTCTCGAAGGCGCGGATCGACGCGAGGTTGCCTTCCGCCGGCCCCGCGACGCAGGCCTCGACCCCGGGTTGCGCGAACACCCCCTCGTCCACGAAACGCCGGATCGCCCGCGCCCCGAGTCCCCAGCCGAGCAACAGTTCGTCGCCGATGAAGAGGTCGAGGCCGGCCACGCCCGCTTCGCACCCGAGGCGCTTGGCGTACTCGGGGAAGAGCGCGACCGGATAGGACTGGATGTAACCGGCATCCTTGCCGTCCACGACGACGATGTAGGCGCGCACCGGACTTTCCGGCAACGTCCGCGGGCCGTACTTCGCGACCACCTCGGCGAACGACGTCGGGGCCGTGGCGTACCACTTCGCGACATGGGGGCGCAGCAGCCACAGGAACATCGACTGCAGGTCGTCCACGGAAAGCGCGCGAAACGCGATGTCGCGCAACGACCTTGCCTGCAGCGAGGGCATTGGCTGCCTACCGGGCCGAAGCCATTCCCAGACCCAGCCACAACGCCGCGAGGCCCGCCACCACGCTGAGGACCACGTTGGCGACCGCCACCCACACGTCGCCCCGCTTCAGCAGGAACATAGTCTCCAACCCGAAGGCCGAAAAGGTCGTGAACCCGCCGAGCAAGCCGGTGAAGAGAAGCAGGCGCACGTCGGGCGAGAAGTAGTCGTGCTTCTCGGCGAGCCCCGCGAGAACGCCGGCAACGAGGCAGCCAACGACATTCACCGCGAAGGTCCCCGCGGGGAAGCGCCAATCGACCGTATGGTGAAGGATGTAGCCCGAAAGCTTGTAGCGCGCAACCGACCCGATCGCGCCGCCCAGCGCCACGATCAGGGCACCCTTCACGTCAGTCGGCGCGCAGGTTGCACCACATGTGCACCTTGGAGACGAAGTCCTGGCCCACCGCGGCCGCGAACGGCTCGATGCCGAACGGCACGAAGCCGCAGCGCTCGTAGAGCCCCTGGGCCGCGTCGTTGCCCTGGGTGACTGTCAGCTGGACGATCCTCACGCCCGGGCGGCGCTGCGCGTGCTCGAGCACCGCGAGCACCAGCGCCTTGCCCATGCCCGACTTGCGGAATTCGGACGGCACGTACATGCCGAAAAGCTG
>JANMYH010000338.1:0-4566 GCA_031381925.1 Burkholderiales bacterium
TGCCTGAAGGGCGTTGGATCCTGCACGGCGGGTGGCGTTCCATCGCCCCACGGGCGTCCCGCGCGTGCGCGAGGTGCGCTAGCCGCCCCTCGGCAGTAAGCAGAACCGCGCTGCCTACTGGGGCGCGAGCTGCAGGAAGTCGAGCGCTTCCTGCATGGAGTCCGTGGTGCGCAGCGGCGCGCCGCGGTTGGCCGCCGTGTCCTCGAGCGTCTTGGTGAACAGGTTCGCGGCCGCGACCACCACCGCCATCCGCAGGGCCCCCTTGCTTTCGGTGGCGAGCTGCGTGGCGAGATCGAAGCGATCGGCGATCGACACCAGTGTAGTGATCCCGCGGCCGTCCACGAGGATGCGCGACAGGCCCTTCTCGGTGCACGCCTTGATGACCGAGGACATGCCGAGCTTGGCGGCGAGGTGGTCGAAATCCCCGGCGGCATGCACGAGCAGGTGGTCGGGGCGGGCTTCGAAGCTCAAGTCCATGCTCGTCATCATAGGCGCGCCGGAGTGCATGTTTAAGGGAATTTAAGGATCGCTCAAGGACTTGGAGGGCCCCCCGGCCCGAAGCTTTGCCTCATCGCGGGCGTCCCGCCCCGATCACGCAACAGCTTCCACGGAGGGCTCGAGATGATCACGCAAATGTCTGTCAAAGCTAAGGTTTTCCTCGGAATCGTTGTCCTCGCCGCGGCCGGCCTGGTGGCGGCCGAGCGAACCTTGACGGTCGCGGAGACTCGCGGCACGGTCGAGCTCGCACCCCAGGCGGGATTGCCCGCCTCGCGGCCCGTCGATGCGGCCGCGGCGCCCCGGGAGTGCGATCGCCTGCGCGGCATCGACACCGCCTGCACCTTCATGTGATTCCCACTCCAGGCCGCCGAGCGTGAGCGCGCCCGGCGGTAACAGGCTTGTGTTCGGCGAGGTTGTGACGCGCAAGCCCGGGATTCCCCTAGAATTGGCCCAGCACCGATAACTAGAGGGGAACTCCATGAAACGCCATACCGCCCGCCTCGGCCGGCTCGCCTGCGCGCTCGCCGCGCTCGCTGCCGCACCCGCCCACGCCGCGTGGGAGCCCTCCAAACCCGTCGAGATCGTCGTCGCCGCAGGCGCGGGCGGCGCCTCCGACCAGATGGCGCGCATGATGCAGGCCGCCATCCAGAAGAACAATTTGATGAAGCAGCCCGTGGTGGTGTCGCTCAAGGGTGGCGCATCGGGCGCGGAAGCGCTGATCTACATGAAGAGCAGCGCGGGCGATCCCAACAAGGTCCTGATCGCGTACTCGCTCATCTACATGCTGCCGCTCACCGCCAAGATCCCGTTCAACTGGCGCGACCTCACGCCGGTGTCGGTGATCGCGCTGGACGAGTTCATCCTCTGGACGAACACGCAGGGCGGCTACAAGACGGTCAAGGAATTTTCCGACGCCGCGCGCAAGGCGAACCCGCAGTTCAAGATGGGCGGGACCGGCTCCAAGCGCGAGGACCATGTGCTCACGGTGTTCCTCGAGAAGAAGACCGGCGCCAAGTTCGCCTACCTGCCGTACAAGTCCGGCGGCGAGGCGGCCACGCAACTGGTCGGCGACCACACCCAGGCCAACGTCAACAATCCCTCGGAGAACCTCGAAGTCTGGCGCGCGGGCCAGGTGCGGCCGCTGTGCGTGTTCTCCAAGGAGCGCATCGGGTACAAGGGCAAGGTGACCGAGGCGATGTCGTGGAACGACATCCCCACCTGCAAGGAGCAGGGGGTCGACGTGACCTACCAGATGCTGCGCGCCTTGTTCCTCCCCGGCCAGGCGACGCCTGACCAGGTGGCGTTCTACAACGACCTCTTCAAGAAAGTCACGCAGACCACCGAGTACAAGGAGTACATGGAGAAGCAGGCGCTGAAGCCGGTGTTCCTGTCGGGCGCCGAGATGGTGAAGTTCCTCGAGGAGGACGACGCCCTCAACAAGGGGCTGTTGACCGAAGCGGGCTTCGTCGCGCAGTGACCACGCAGGAGGCGGCGGGCGCCTCGCCGGCCCTCGCCCAGCGCCGCTCGGTCGAGACCGCCACCCTCGCGATCCTCCTCGCCTTCGCGGTGCTGATGGCCTGGGACAACTGGCGCACCGGCGTGCGCTGGGAGTCCACCGGGCCGCAGGCGGGTTATTTCCCGTTCTACGTGTCGATCATCCTGGGCGGGGCTTGCCTTTACGGCCTGGTTCTCGAGCTCCTGGCGTGGCGCACTCCGGGACAGGCGTTCGTCACGCGCGACCAGTTCAAGCGCGTGCTCCAGGTGTTCGTGCCCACGCTCATCTTCGTGCCGGCTACGCAATGGCTCGGGTTGTACGTGGCGAGCTTCGCGCTCGTCACGGGCTTCATGATCTTCATCGGCCGCATCCGGCCCTGGATTGCGGTGGTCACCGGCCTTGTCTTCTCCCTGATCATGTTCAGCGTCTTCGAGGTCGCGTTCAACGTGATCATGCCGAAGGGACCGCTGGAGCGGATGCTCGGCTTCTAGGCGCGCCCCATGGAAGCCCTCAACCTGCTGCTCTACGGCTTCAGCGTCCTGATGACGTGGAAGATCCTCGCCCTCATGATGGTGGGGCTCACGCTCGGCATCTTCGTGGGCGTGCTGCCGGGCCTGGGCGGACCCAACGGTGTCGCGATCCTGCTGCCGCTCACGTTCACGATGGATCCCACCTCGGCGATCGTGATGCTCTCGTGCATCTACTGGGGCGCGCTCTTCGGCGGCGCGATCACCTCGATCCTCTTCAACATCCCGGGCGAAGCCTGGTCGGTGGCGACCACCTTCGACGGCTATCCGATGGCCCAGAAGGGCCAGGCCGCCGAAGCGCTCACCGCCGCCTTTACCTCGTCCTTCATCGGCTCGCTGGTGGCGGTGATCCTCATCACCTTCCTCGCGCCGAAGATCGCGTCCTTCGCGCTCAAGTTCGGGCCGCCCGAGTTCTTCGCGGTGTACCTCCTGACCTTCTGCTCGTTCGTGGGGCTGGGCCGCGAGGACAAGCACAAGACGATCATCTCGATGGCGCTGGGACTCATCATTGCCGGCATCGGCATGGACACGGTGTCGGGCACGCTGCGCATGACCTTCGGCACCTCGGAGCTGCTGCGCGGGGTGAACTTCCTGGTCGCGGTCATCGGCCTCTTCGGCATCAGCGAGATCATGCTGACGATGGAGGAACAGCTGGCGCTGCGCGGCCACGCCGCCCGGATCAGCCTGAAAGTCGTGTTGAAGGTGTGGAGGGACCTGCCGAAGTACTGGGTCACCTTGCTGCGTTCCTCGGCGATCGGCTGCTGGCTCGGCATCACGCCCGGCGGCGCGATCGCCGCCTCGTTCATGGGATACAACCTCGCCAAGCGATTCTCGAAGGATCCGGACTCCTTCGGCACCGGCCGGATCGAGGGCGTCTTCGCCCCCGAGACCGCGGCGCACGCCTCGGGGACGGCGGCGCTGCTGCCGATGCTGGCGCTCGGCATCCCCGGCTCGGGCACCGCGGCGATCCTCCTCGGTGGGCTGATGGTGTGGGGACTCAACCCGGGCCCGCTGCTCTTCGTCGAGCACAAGGCATTCGTCTGGGGGCTCATCGCCTCGATGTACCTCGGCAACGTGGTGGGGCTGGTGATGGTGCTCACCACCGTGCCGCTGTTCGCGGCCGTGCTGCGCGTGCCGTTTGCCGCGATCGCGCCGATGATCGTGGTGTCGTGCGCCATCGGCGCGTTCGCGATCCAGAACGCGATGTTCGATGTGTGGCTGATGCTCGCCTTCGGCGTGATCGGCTACGTCTTCAAGAAGATCGGCATTCCGCTGGCACCCCTCACGCTCGCGCTGGTGCTTGGCAGCCGTGCCGAGGACTCCTTCCGGCTCTCGATGATCGGTGCCGCGGGCGACCTGCGCGTTTTCTGGTCCAACGGGCTGGTGGGCACCATCACCACGCTCGCACTGGTGCTCCTCTTCTGGCCGCTCCTCTCGCGCGGCATCGGGCGGCTCGCGCCGCCGTCGACCCCGCGGCCCTAGCGTAAAATGGGGGTCGAATGAGTACCCCCACCGCAATCGCGGCGGAGGCGGCCAGGCGCCGCACCTTCGCCATCATCTCGCACCCCGACGCCGGGAAGACGACCCTCACCGAGAAGCTGCTGCTGTTCGCGGGCGCGATCCACATCGCCGGCAGCGTGAAAGCGCGCAAGGCGAGCCGCCACGCGACTTCCGACTGGATGGAGATCGAGAAGCAGCGCGGCATCTCGGTGGCGAGCTCGGTGATGCAGATGGAATACCGCGGCCACGTGATCAACCTGCTCGACACGCCCGGCCACCAGGACTTCTCCGAAGACACCTATCGCGTGTTGACTGCCGTGGACGCGGCGCTGATGGTGATCGATTCGGTCAACGGCGTGGAGGCGCAGACCATCCGCCTGCTCGAGGTCTGCCGCGCGCGCAATACCCCGATCATCACTTTCATCAACAAGCTCGACCGCGAAGGCAAGGAGCCGCTCGAACTGCTGGACGAGATCGAGCGGGTGCTCCGCGTGCCGACCGTTCCCTTCACCTTTCCGGTGGGCATGGGCAAGCGCTTCGGCGGCG
>JANMYH010000354.1:0-2270 GCA_031381925.1 Burkholderiales bacterium
GCGGCGGCGCAGGCGAATCCCGCCGGCCGCGTCGAGCGCGGCGAGTTCGATCTTGGTGCCGCCGAGATCGACGCCGAAACGGTAGGAAGGGATCATGCGCGGGGCCGGGTGAACGGCCCGCGCACTATAGCGTGATTACCCGCGCAGGCGCGAGGTGAGCTCGAGATCCCAGGCCTGTTCGACGCTGTCCCGGGGCTCCTCGAGCGTGAGCTCCAGCGGCGCGGGCCGCCCCAGTGCCAACTCGCGTGACGGCCCGTCCGCGCGAATCGGAAGGATCTCGAAGCCCGCGAGCAGCCAGCCGCGGCCGCGGCCGCGCACGCGATTGAGTTTCACCGTGAAGGCGTTCGACCCCACCTGGGTCCGGTAGGTCGACCGCAGCTCGTAGACGCTTTCGGAAACCAGGAACGCATCGTGGCGTCCCGACGAGTCGTTGCCTGGCACGAAGAGGTAGGTGCCATCGGCCTCGGCGCGATCGAAGGGAGCCAGCGGCGAGAGCGCGATCGGCTGCGCGGCCTGCGTCAGCAACTCTACCCCGAGAAACACCTGGCCGCGGTTCGCGCTCGGCATGCGGCGGATCACGCTGCCCAGGATCACCGGTCCCCCGGTGGTGTTGCGCCAGCCGAGGAGGTCGCCCACTTCGATGCCCGCCGCATCGGATTCCAGCGCTTCGAAACCCAGGCCCGTGGCGCTCGAATCGACCTTCCAGAGGTAACGGCGCGTGGCTTCTCCGAAGCGTGCGGCGGTCTGCTCGGCGATGGCCGGATCCTGCAGGTTCAGCGCGCGCCAGCGGCCGGTCTCGATGCCAACGCCGATGCCGCGCGGCAGGATCTCCTGCAGCCCCAGCCAAACTTCGGTGCGCGCACCCGCGGCGGCCTGGCGCGGCGCGCGCTGCGCCACGTCGTCGCCCGGATCGCGCAGGGCGCGCTGCAGGTGGCCCAGCAGCGCGACCTGCTCCTCGATGCGGAATTCGGATGCGCAGCCGTGCGCCGGCACGATGCGGCCCTGGTGCAACGACTTCACGATCTTGCGGCGTTCGGCCTCGAGGGGCACCAGCGCGAGATGCAGTGACGCGCCCGCGCCCTCGCGGCGGCCATGGCGCAGGCCCGCGTCGACGTCGAGGTCGACGCGCAGCAGCGGCCCGGCCGGCGCCTCGCGCTCGCCCTTGAGCACCGCGCTCCATTCCCACAGCCAGGCATCGAAAAGCTCGAGCTGCTGCCGCGTGAGGCTGCCGCTCGAGAAGCGGTCGAGCAGGAGCGCACGAAAATAGAGTCCCTCGACGCTCGTCGTGTGGCCGCGCCCGTCGGCAACCCACGCGATCGGCTCGCGGCGGCGCTCGGCGGACACGCCGAGGAGAAGCAGGTCGTGCAGCAACCGGTAGTCGGGGCGCTCGCGCCACATCGACCCCTTCGCCGCCTCGCCCCAATGGAAAAGAGTGAGCGCGGCGACGCGCTCGACCCGGCTGGGCTCGCAAGGATCGCGCCGCATCGCCTCCACCATGCGGGCGCCCATCTCCACGAGCGCGCGGTGCTGCCGCACGATCCACGCCGTGAGCGCGACGTTGTCGTCGTTCCAGCAAAGCGACGAGCCGATGAGCTCGGCCTTGCAGCGCGCGGCCCCCGTGTCCAGCGCCGCCCCGTGCTCCAGCAGGCGTTGTGCGCCGGCTTCGACGCCCTCGTCGAGGAGCGCGCCCTTCAGCTCGCGGCGCGCGCGGTCGAAATCGGCGCGGCCCTCGGGCCGCTGGAAGTTGAGCGACACGGAAGACTTGGACGGCGCCATGGAGGACTCCCTATCTCTGCGCGAGGGCGCGGTGAAAATCGGCGGCGGTGACCTCGGCGGTGAGGTCCCACGGCGCCTGGATCCAGTTCGGAAGATGCGGCCACGGCCCGTAGTGCTCGTGGTCGCGGGGGCCGGCGCTCGCCCCGAAAAGCGCTTCGCCCGGCGCGATGGCGCGCCCGAGGCGCTCGACTTCCTCCCACGCTTCACTGAAGCGGTGCACTTCGCGGAACGCGCGCGCGGCCGCCACGAAGGCGTCGCGGTCGCGCAGCAGGAAGAGGATCTCCAGGCGCGCGAGCCAAAGCGCCGATTGCTGCGGGGCTTCCTCGACCGCCAGGTCGAGCAGCTCGAGCGCGAGGCTGGGCTCGCCGTCCTCGAAGTGCATGCGCGCGGCGTTTACGACCGCGGGCGCGTTGGCGAGGTCCGCCGAGCAGCGCGCAAGGCCCGGGAAACGCGCGGCGATGTACCGGTCGCGCACCCTTCGGCGGGCGGGCGTG
>JANMYH010000411.1:0-5860 GCA_031381925.1 Burkholderiales bacterium
GATCGCGTCGGAAGCCTCGATGTCGGTCTGGAACACGCGGCGCATCTGCGCGCCGAATTCCGGCCCGAGGACCACGGCGTTCACCTCGTCGTTGTGCAGGAAGCTGCGCCAGTCGAGGTTGGTCGAGCCGACGGTCGACCACACGCCGTCGATCACCGCCGTCTTGGCGTGCAGCAGGGCGTCGCGGCGCTCGTACACCTTGACCCCTCCGGCGAGGAGCTCGGCGTAGTAGGACCGCCCCGCGTTGAACACCAGCCACGAATCGGTGCGGCTCGGAAGGATGATCCTCACGTCCACCCCGCGCCCGGCCGCATCCTTGAGCGCGGCGAGCAGCTGCTTGTCGGGAACGAAGTACGCGTTGGTCAGGAACACGCTCGTCTCGGCCGCGCCGATCGCGGAGATGAGGGTTGCGTAGATGAGGCTGTAGGCATCGTCGGGTGTGCTGCCGATGGCGCGCACCAGCTCGCCACCCTTCTCTGCGGACTTCGGGAAATGGTTGCGCGAGGCGAGGGGCGGGCCCTTCTGCTTGGTCCAGGTTTCCACGAAGAGCTTCTGGAACTCGGCGACCACCGGCCCCTCGACCCTCAGGTGGGTATCGCGCCAGGGCAGGTTGCCTTTCGCGCGCGGCCTCGAGGAGCCGCCGGAATAGACGCTGCTGATGTTGATGCCGCCGAGGAAAGCGCTCTGGCCGTCGACGATCAGCAGCTTGCGGTGGTCACGCTGGTTCACGTCCCAGCCCCACTTTGCGGTCAACGGGTTGATCGGGTTGTACTCCACCACCTTCACTCCGTTGTCGGTGAGGTTCTTGAAGAACGCCTGCGGCGTCCCGATCGAGCCCACGCTGTCGTAGATGAGTGCCACTGCCACGCCCTGCGCCTGCTTGGCGATGAGCGCGGCGGAGAATTTCCGGCCCACCTCATCGTCCTCGATGATGTAGGTCTCCATGTGGATGTGGTCGCGCGCGCTGCCGATCGCCTCGAACATCGCCCGGTACGTAGCCGGGCCGTCCTGCAGCAGGACCACCTTGTTGCCGACGGTGAGCGGGCTCCCGGCCACGCCCTCCTCGAGCGCCAGGTGCCGATCGAAGATACCGGTCTCTGCACCGCGGCTCTCCAGCCGGGCGAGGATCGCCTTGCTCTCCGCGGCCGACAGCGGGCCGCGCGAACCCTCGAGGCGCACGCCACGCCCGGGGCTTTGCCCCATGTCGGGAACGATGGTCGGGAGCGTGCCGCAACCGGCGGCGGCGGCGAGCACCAGCGCGGCGAGCGCCCGGGCTACTTGTCGAAGTTCGATGACGCGCGCTCCAGGCTCTTCTGCATCGCCTTCCAAGCCGATTCCATCGCGTCCTTCATGTGCGCGCCGGCCGACTCGCCCGCCGCGCGCATCTGCTGGAACGACTTCTGCGCCGCGTCGCGGCTCGCGCGAAGCGCCTGGACCTGCTCGTCGTAGACGATGCGCGCATCGGCGCTGGCGAGGGCGCCCTTGGCATTGAGCGCATCGAGATCCGCATCCCACTGCTTGAGCTGCGTCTTCATCCTGCTGACGTAATCGGCATTGGCGCCCATGGTCTTGCCCCTTGCGAACGTGCTGCGGGAATTACCGCGTATAGCGTCTACGTTAGGCCGATCGGGGCGCGAAGTCTGTGCGCCAGCACACGTCGACATCGATTACAGCAACCTCGGACACCACCTACATACCCGTGGCTCGCCAGGGTCGACAGTCGGTTACCGGCGCCCCTCGGTCCCGGCCATGGAAGAACACAGGAGAAATCGATGAACGCAATCCTCAGGAATACGCTCGCGGTGGCAGGAATCGCCGTCGCTTCGCCCGCCTTCGCATGGAGCGTGTGGCCCGATGTCGACTTCGAGTGGTACGCGAACGTCGGCCGTCCCGTCGTGATGGTCGAGGCGTTTCCCGCCCCGCGCGCGGGCTTCATGTGGTCACCCGCCCGCTACGATTGGACCGGCACGCGCCAGGTCCTCGTGCCGGGGACGTGGGTCGTCGACGACTACGACCGCCAATGGAAAGCCTACGCCAGCGGCAACACGATCAGCTATGCCACGGGCCCGCTCGAGCTGCGCGACCGCGACGGCAACGTGATCCCGATCAGCCCGGATGCCTATCCCGTGGGCTCCGCTCGCTGACCGGCCCACGCCGCGTCAGATCTCGAAGGTCGTGCCCTCGATCCCGGGAGTGACGCGGTAGCTTGGCTTGGATTGCTCCATCGCCTGCAGCATCATGCGATCGAGGTCGGCGTCGGTGTGCGACGGGTCGTGGTGGAACGGCACCAGGTGGCGTACCTCGACGTGGGTGCCGAAATCGAGCGTCTGGTCGAGCGAGCTGTGTCCCCAGCCGCAGTGACCCGGATACTCCGCGGCGCTGTACTGGCTGTCGTGGATCAGCAGGTCGGCTTCCCCGGCAAGGGTGGCCCCCGACGTCCATTCGCGCGGCAACGACGGAAAGCGGACCGCCGCGAGCGCGGGCTCGTGGTCGGGCAGGTAGGCGAGCGTGCTGCCGCCCGGCGACGTGACCCGGTATCCGACGGTCGGCCCGGGATGGCACACATGGGCCGACGCCACCCGAAATTCGCCGATGTCGACGTCGCCGCGCGGCACCTCGTGGAAACTCAGCTTGCACGGCAGCTCCGAGAGGTTCACCGGGAAGAGCGGCGGCGACAGGTAGCGCATCAGCCGCGCGCGCAGGTTCAGCAGCGTGCTGCCCGGGCCCCACACATGCACCTCGAGGTCGGGCCGGTAGAGCGGCGCGAAGAATCCGAGCCCCTGGATATGGTCCATGTGCAGGTGCGTGAGCAGGATGTCCACGCGCTTCAGCGACTCCGGGATGGTCGCCGCCAGCCGTCGAATTCCGGTGCCCGCGTCGAGCACGAGCATCGATCCCTCGGCTCCGACCACGCCCACGCACGAGGTGTTGCCGCCGTAGCGCGCCATCTCAGGATCGGGGGTCGCGAGCGAGCCGCGCGTGCCCCACAGGGTCACCTGCACCTCAGACCTTCCAGAAGATCATCGTGGCGCCGAGGAACTGCCCCCCCTCGCCGATGAGGGGAAAGGCCGTGATGTTTACGTGCAGCCACTCCCGGTGGGCGCAGCGCATCCACACCGTCTGGGAGAACGGCTTGTGCTCGGTGAGCGCCCTCATCAGGGGACGGTCCTCGGCGGCGATCGGCTGGCGCGACTCGTCGGCGAGCGCGAAGCGCCGCATCCACTCCTCGCCGCCCATCTCGCCGGTCTCATCGAAGCGCTGGTCGAGGATCACCTCGGCAGGCTCGTTATAGAAGACCAGCGATCCCTGGGTGTCTACGAGAAGGATGGGCGTCGCGAGGCTGCTCGCAAGCTGGCGCGCCAGGATCATCTGGATCGGTTTGGGGGAAGTGATTGCGGTGCCGCGGCAAGCCTGCCGGGTCGTAGGACCGTCTTCCATCATGCGCTCACGCCCGCGGGGTCTCCGTTCGTTGGCGCACATTGCCACGGGTGCTGCGGTCCGGCGAACCGAATTTTCTTCCCCAACGCACGAGATATGTGCGCTAACATACGGAACCAGCAGGAATTAGTGGTTACAGTCGGAACTCGGCAAAAGGGGACAAGACCATGAACAAGGCGCTCGGCGCAGGACTCGCTGCACTTCTTTTGATTTCTAGCCAGGCATGGGCCCAGGTCGCGCCACCGCCGAGTACGTGGCAGCGATTCGGGGCCCTCAGCCAGGCGGGCTTGAGCGGACAGGCGGGAAGCGGCGCGCGCATCAACGGAAGCGTCGGGTCCAATACCGCGATCAGCAACTTTCCCCCGTCGGCCGTGCTTCTGGGGTCGCTGGTGTACCCCGTGGGCGATCCGATCGTCAACCAGGCCCTGATCGACGCAAACACGGCCTACAACTTCCTCGCGCTCCAGGGGCCGGGGACCGTGTTGCCCGACAACCTGGCGACCATCGGCGGGCCGCTCACTTCGGGCATCTATTCGACCACGACCGGTGCGGCCGATCTGCCGGCCGGGGCCGTGCTGGTGCTCAACGGGCCCGGCGTTTTTGTCTTCAACTTCGACTCGCTGACCGCCAACGTCCTCTCCTCGGTGACGGGCACCGCGAATCCCTGCAATGTCTTCTTTCGGGTCGGCTCCTCGGCGACTCTCAACGGGAACAACTTTTTTGGAACCGTCATCGCCCTGGCATCCGTGACCATCGGGGACATCGTCGGGCCGTTGGTGGGCACGAACCTGCAGGGCAGCGCCGTGGGGCTCACGGCATCGGTGTCGATGGCCGGCGACGGCGGTACGACCGTCGGAGGCTGCAGCGGCGCCGCCGCGGGCCTGACCGGTGCGCGCATTCCCACCCTCTCCCAGTGGGCGATGATCCTGCTCGCCATGGTGATGGCCGGCATCGCCTTCGGCGCGATGCGCATCCGCAAGCGCTGAAGCTCGCGTGGGGCGCCCACTGCGGGCGCCCTTTGTGCGGTTTCGCACCGACTCTCGACGGCCGAGGCGTCATACTGGTCGCCTTCCAACGGGAGGTCTTCAATGAATGCAGTCCTGAAACACGCGATGGCATCGGCCGCGCTCGCTTGCGCCACCCACGCCGCAGCCGAAGTCACCTTCTTCGAAGGCGAAGGCTTCCGCGGGCGGTCGTTCACCACCGCCAAGCAGGTCCGCAACCTCGCGAGTTTCGGATTCAACGACCGCGCCTCTTCGGCGGTCGTCACCCGCGAGCGCTGGGAAGCCTGCGAGGACTCGCGCTTCGAGGGCCGCTGCGTGGTTCTGCGCCCGGGACGCTATGCCTCGCTCGCCGCGATGGGGCTCAACGATCGCGTCTCGTCGGTGCGCATCGTCAGCCGCCAGGCACGCGTCGAGGACAACCGCTACGCGCCGCCGCCCGTGCCGGTCTACGACTCGCGCCGCCGCGATAACGAACGGCTCTTCGAGGCCGATGTGACCTCGGTGCGCGCGGTGGTCGGCCCGCCCGAGCAGCGCTGCTGGGTCGAGCGCGAGCAGGTCTCCCGCGGCGACGCCAACGTCGGCGGAGCGATCGCCGGGGCGGTGATCGGCGGCATCCTCGGCCACCAGGTGGGCGGCGGACGCGGCAAGGATCTCGCGACGGCGGGCGGCGCAGTGGCCGGAGCCGCGGTAGGCGCGAACGTCGGGCGCGACGGCGTCCAGGCGGGTTACTCGCAGGACGTGAGGCGTTGCGAGAACGTCCCGAGCCAGGCGCAGCCGAGCCACTGGGACGTCGTCTACAGGTTCCGCGGACAGGAGCATCGCATCCAGATGGCCTCCCCCCCGGGACGCACGGTGACGGTCAACGGGAGGGGCGAGCCTCGGACCTAACCCTTCACCCGCAGGCGCACACCCGGCGGCTCCGATGATCCAGCTCACCTTCGCGATCGAGCTCCGGTACGAAATCGCCGAGCAGCCGGCGGATTTCATCTTCAACGTTCATGCGGCGCATACGCCCTGGCAGACGGTGGTCTCCGAGAAGGTCACCGTCACCCCGCCGCTCGAGCACGTGCTGCAGACCGAGGCGGTGCACGGCAACCGCTACATGCGCCTGCGGGCGCCTCCCGGTCCGCTCTCGGTGCGCTACGAGGCCACGGTGGATATCAACCACCACCGCGACTCTCCGGCCACGCTCGAGGAGATGCCCGTCGCATCGCTCGCGCCGCACATCATGGAGTTCGTCTATCCGAGCCGCTACTGCCAGTCGGACCGGCTGCGGCGCTACGCCACCCGCGAGTTCGGGCACCTGCGGCAGGGCTATTGGCGCGCGCAGGCGATCCACGACTGGGTGCGCGGCCGCGTGATCTTCACTCCCGGGAGCTCGAACAGCAGCACGTCGGCGGTGGACACCCTCATTGAGC
>JANMYH010000153.1:0-3180 GCA_031381925.1 Burkholderiales bacterium
TGCTCGTCACCGAAGGCACCAACGTGATCGGCGACCTGCAGCCGGCGATCAATAGCGGCAAGGTCGACCGCGAGCAGGTGACCCCCGAGGCGCTCGCCAACCAGTTCCGCGCGCGCTACCAGAAAGCCACCGGCGCGGCGCTCGACACCAAGCCCGCCGGCGTGATCGGCGAGGCGCGGCGCGCCTACCTGCATGCGTTCAGCTCGGTCGTCACCAGGTTCCAGCCGAACCTCACCAAGGGCGGGCAGGACGCGTTCGTGCCGGCGTTCTTCCGCGCGCAGGTGCTCAAGGAATTCAACCAGTCGATGAAGGGCACCATCCAGGCCTACGCCACCAATCGCGACGACGAGCTCATCAACGGCGACTGGGCGGTGCAGAAGGTGATGAAGGGCTCGCCGCTGGCGGTCGAGGTGCAGCAGCTGATGAAGACCGGCGGCCTCGATCCGGTGGTCAAGCGCACCGGCAATACAGTGATGGGCTACTACCCGATGAAGCTCGCGCCGGGTTGCGTGGCCTGCCACGCACAGAATGGGCTCAAGCAGACCGAAGGCGCTTTCGGCGGCGCGCTGGTGGCGGAAATCCCGGTGAAATGATCCGATGACCCTGCAACGCCTGCTGCGGCTGCTGCCGATCGGACTGGTGGTGCTGGTGGCGCTCCACATGGCCGCGATGCTGGTCCAGGACCGGCAGAGCCGGGCCACCTTCGACCAGGTTCGCCTGGCGCAGTCGCACCGCGACGTCCTGGGGAAGATTCGCACGACCTGCGAGGCGCTCACTTCGAAAGCGGTGGCGTGGACGCTCACGCGCCGCAGCTCCCAGGGGCGCCAGTACCAGGACGGAAAGAAGGCCTGCGTCGACGCCGTTGCCGAGGCCCAGGGCGCCATGCCCGGTTCGAAGGCGGGCCTGGCGAGCCTGGAGCAGAGCCTGATGCAGCTCGCCACGCTGCTCGAGACGATCCAGGCCGAGCACACCGAGGAAAGCAAGATGGTCACGGTGGGGCGCCTGGAGCGCGAAGTCCAGCCGCTGTCGCTTTCGATCAACAAGGAGTTGGACGGCCTCGCCCGCGCGGCCGACGACGAGTCCGCCCGCCTCATGGCCGCGGCGCTCGAGCAGCAGGAGCGCACGCTGTGGATCGGCGGCTTGGTCGGGATCCTGGCCATCCTGGTCGGCGCGGCGCTGGTTCAAGTGGTCACGCGCCGCATCCTGTCTTCCGTGGGCGAGGCGGTAACGGTTGCGACCGCGCTGGCCGAGGGTGACTTGAGCGTATCGCCGCGCGTTCGGCGCGACGACGAGATCGGCAAGCTCCTCGCTGCCATGGACAAGGCGCGCCTCGCCTGGATCACCGCGATCGGCGACATCCACATCGCGACCCAGTCCATTGCCGAGTCGGCGGACGGCATCGCGCAGGACGCGGGCACCTTGAACGAGAGCAGCGTCCACGCCGCGTCGAACCTTCGCCAGACCGCACGCTCGATGAGCGAGCTGCTGTCCACGGTCGCGGCCTCTTCGGCGTCCGCGCGGCGCGCCTCCGAGCTCGCGGGTGCTGCGACCGGCTCCGCCCACGAGGGCGGCGCGGCGATGGGCGAGGTGGTCCAGACCATGGGCAGCATCACCGAGGCATCGTCGCAGATCGGCGAGATCGTCTCGGTGATCAACGCGATCGCGTTCCAGACCAACCTCCTCGCGCTCAACGCCGCCGTCGAAGCCGCGCGCGCGGGGGAGCAGGGCCGCGGCTTCGCGGTCGTGGCTTCCGAGGTCCGGGCCCTGGCGCAGCGCTCCTCCGAAGCGGCAGGCGAGATCCGCGGCCTCATCGGCACCTCGGTCGAGCGCGTGGGGAAGGGCGCCCGCAGCGCCACGGGGGCGAGCCACAAGATCCAGCAGGTGGGCGAATCGATCGAGCAGGTCTCGGCGATGATCCAGGAGGTCTCGGGCGCGGCGAGCCGGCAGAGCCGCGAGATCGACCAGCTGGCGCGCGCCATCGACGAGCTCGACCACCTCACGCAGAGCAACACGCGCATGGTGGGATCGTGGACCGACCGCGCGGGGCATCTGCGCGAAGAACTGCAGCGCCTCGCCGGGTTGGTGAGCCGTTTCCGCCTGCCGCATCAAGCCGGCGCGGCCGTGCCCGCGCGGCCCGCACCCCCCGCGCCGGCTTCAACCCCCAGGGGCAAGAGCCTGCCCAGGCCCTCAACGGTCGCGTAGGCTCGGCGGCGCCCGCCCTCGCGCGCGCCGTCGCCTTCCTCGGCTTATGCCGGTGCGCCGCTCACGCCGCCTTCCGGATTTGTCGCCGCAAGCTGCTTGTTGGCGGCGTCCAGACGATCAATCAGGACGCGAACGAATTGCTGGTCGAAAAGCATCCTGCAGTAGGGCGAGGCGCCGCGCAGATCAACCGCGGAGATCTTCATGACGATGCAATCGGTGGTGGTGGTGACGGTCGCGGAACGGGGATTGTCCCGCTGCGCGAGATAGGACATTTCACCGAAGCAGTCGCCGATGGTGAGCGCGCCGAGCTTGTGCGCGCCCCGCGTGACCTGGACGAATCCGCCGACGATCACAAAGGAGGCGTCGCCGATATCGCCTTCCTTGACCAGCACCGTCCCCGCGGGAAACATCGCCCATTTGCTGATCCGCATCACCTCCCAAAGCTCCTCCTCGGGGAAATCCTTGAAAAACGACAGCGCGCGCATGGTGACGAAGCGCACCGTGTCGGGCGCCTCGCGGTCCTCCTGCAATTTCAGTTCCTGCTTCCAGCTCTGCACGAGGTCCTGCCCGAACTCGTCCCAGTTTTGATACCGGATGGCGGCGTCGCGGGCGATAGCGCGCAGGACGATGGCGTCGATCTCAGGCGAGATGCCGGGCCGATGCTTGCTGGGCGGCTCGGGGTCGGTGTGGACGATCTGATAGGTCATGCTCGCGGTATTGGGCGCCAGGAAAGGAAGGCGGCCGCTGAGCAAGTGGTACATGACCACGCCCAAGGCATAGATGTCGGTCTTTTCGGAAGCCTCCGCGAGTCCCGCAAGCAGCTCCGGCGCCATGTATGCAGGCGACCCGACACCCGCAACCACGGTGCGATCCGACGACCTGTCGATCGCCAGGCCGAAATCGGCGAGCTTGATGTTCGCCTTGCCGGAATGAAGGATGTTCCCCGGTTTGATGTCGCGGTGGGTCAATCCCTTGGAG
>JANMYH010000163.1:0-8260 GCA_031381925.1 Burkholderiales bacterium
GAGGAGGAGAGACCATGAACAGCAAGCGCAGGAGACTGTTGCAGGCCATCGGCGGCACCGGCGTCGCCGCGGCGGCGTCGCCCTACTTGAGCTTCCCGGCGATCGCGCAGGGAACGGCGCTCCGGATCGGCATCATCGCGCCCAAGGCGGGCATCGCCGGGACGATCGGGGAATGCGGCCTGCGCGGCACGCAGTTCGCGGTGGACCGCATCAACGCGGGCGGGGGCATCGCCGGGCGCAAGGTCGAGCTCCTCATCGAGGAGGAGACCAACCCGAAGGACTCGATCGAGCGCCTGCGCAAGCTCGTGCTCCAGGACAAGGTGGACTGCGTGCAGGGCATCGTCTCCTCCGGGGTGAGCCTCGCGATGGGCGCGGTGGCCGAGGAGATGAAGGCGCTCACGATCTTCTGGGACGGCACCACCCAGGACGGCGTGAAGGAGACGATGGTCAACCCGCGCTACGTCTTCAAGAGCACCGACAACGAGTGCGAGGCGGTGATGGGCTCGCTCCTCGCCGTCAAGCACTGGAAGGGCAAGTTCAAGACGATCGCCGGCATCAACCCGGACTATTCTTACGGGCGCAACAACTTCGCCGCCTTCCAGGCGCTGCTGAAGAAGTTCGGCGTCGAGCACACCGTAGTCGCCGACCAATGGCCGAAGGTCGGCACCACCGACCTCACCTCGCACGTGGCCGCGCTCAAGGCCGCCAAGCCCGACCTGGTGTTCTCGTCGCTGCTCTTCGCCGACCTGCCGATCTTCATGCGCACCGCCCACGGCGCGGGCCTGATGGACGGCGGCACCAAGTTCGTGTTCCCGGCGGCCGGGTTCCAGCACACGGGCCTGAAGAAGTCGTTCACGCCCGAGGGCATGATCTTCGGCCACAACACGCTCTACTTCGACCACAAGGACGCGAGCGCGCTCCAGAAGCAGTTCGTGCGCGAGTACTTCGAGAAGACCAAGGACTACCCGCACTGGGAAGCCGATCGCGCCTACTTCGCGATGCAGATCTACAAGGCGGGGGTCGAAGCCGCGTACAAGGCGAAAAACGCCTGGCCCGGCAAGGAAGACGTGATCAACGCGATCGAGGGCGTGAAGGTGGAGTCGCTAGGCGGCCCCGGCCACATGCGCCGCGACCACATCGCCGAGCAGACGTTCTACCAGGGCATCACCACGCACAGGAACAACTACGACTTCCCGACGCTCGGCACGGTCGACACGATGTATTCCGACCAGCTGCAGAAGCCACCCGGTCAGGACTTCTGGCAGTGGATCGAGACGGCGACGATCAAACTCTGAGATTGGGCCCCCGCCCTGCGCGGGGGCACAAGACTTGAGCGCATTCTTCGACATCGTCATCGGCGGCGTCTTCCACGCCGCCGTTCTTTTTCTGGTGGCCGCCGGGCTGCAGCTGGTGTTCGGCGTCCAGAAGATCGTGAACCTCGCATGCGGCTCGTTCTACGCGCTCGGGGCCTACTTCGGCATCAGCGCGGTCAACTGGGCGATGGCCGCGGGGATGCCGCCCGGCCTCTTCCTGCCGGTCCTCATCGCCTCGGGCCTGGCGCTCGGCGTGATCGGCCCCGCGATCGAGGCGCTGCTGCGCACCGTCTACCACCGCGACGAATCGTTCCAGCTGCTGCTCACGTTCGCGCTCGTGCTCATGTTCCAGGACGTGCTGCGCTTCTTCTGGGGCGCGAACCCGAAGCAGCTGGGCGACCTGGTGATGCACTACGGAAAGCTGAGCGTGGGCGCGGTGCAGGTGCCCACGTACAACGTGCTGGTGATCCTGGCGAGCATCGCGATCGCCTTCGGGATCGGCGCCTTCCTGCAGAAGACGCGTTTCGGCCGCATCCTGCGCGCGACCGCCGAGAACCGCGAGATGAGCCAGGCGCTCGGGGTCGACGTGCGCTGGATGTACGCGAGCGTCTTCACGCTCGGCACCGTGCTGGGCACCGTCGGGGGCGCGCTCGTCGTGCCGACCGCGGCGGCCACGCTCGACAAGCCGGTGGAGCTCGTGGTCGAGGCCTTCGCGGTGGTCGTGATCGGCGGCCTCGGCAGCATGCGCGGCGCCCTGGCCGGGGCGCTCATCGTGGGCCTCATGCGCGCCGCCGCGATCTCCTGGTACGCCGAGCTCGAGATGCTCGCGATCTACCTGGTGGTCATCGTGGTGCTGATCGCGCGCCCCGCGGGCCTCTTCGGCAGGCCGGTCGAGTGAAGGCTGCCGCGATGGTGGGGGCGCTGCTGGTGCTGATCGCCCTGCCGAAGCTCGCGCAGCCCTATTACGTGACGCTGGTGCTGCCCGCGTTCGCCTACGGCATCGCGCTCCTCGGCTTCAACCTGCTGTTCGGCTACACGGGGCTGCTGTCCTTCGGCCATGCGCTCTTCGTGGCGGTCGGCGCCTACGGCGCCGCGGTGCTTTCGAGCAAGCTCGGGGTCAAGAGCTTCGAGCTGATCGTGCTGCTGTCAGGGCTCGCGGCGGTGCTGGTCGCGGTGCCGGTGGCGCTGCTGTCGGTTCGCTACGTGCGCATCTTCTTCGGCATCCTCACGCTCGCCTTCGGGATGCTGTTCCACTCGTTCCTCTTCAAGTTCTACAACATCACCGGCGGCGACACCGGCATCCGCGTGCTGCGCCCCACGCTGCTCGGCAACGGCTTCGCCGACCTCGACAAGACCGCGTTCCTGATCGGCCCCTTCTATTACTACTGCCTCGCCCTCCTCGTGGTCATGGGCTACGCGATGTGGCGGATCGTGGGCTCGCCGTTCGGCCTGCACCTGGCGGCGATCCGCGAGAACCCGCGCAAGGCCGAGTACCTGGGCGTGCGCGTGAGGCTCTTCCGCTTCATCGCGTTCCTGCTGTCGGCGTTCTACTGCGCCGTCGGCGGCGTGATCCTCGCCATCAACACCGGGCAGGCGGATCCGGAGCTCGCCTACTGGACCCATTCGGGCGAGCTCGTGTTCATGACGGTGCTGGGCGGCTTCGCGAGCTTCCTCGGCCCGATCATCGGCGCCTTCTCGTTCATCTTCCTCAAGTCGGAGCTGATGGGCGCCACGCAATACTGGCGCTTCTGGCTGGGCGCGATCCTGGTCGCGATCGTCGTGCTCTTCCCCCGCGGGCTGGTGGGCGTGGTCCAGGACCTGTGGGCCCGGGCGCGGCGGCCATGACGGCGCTGATCGAGACCGTCGGCGTGCGCAAGGCCTACGGCGACTTCGTCGCCCTCGACGACGTGAGCCTTTCGGTTTCCGAGGGCGAGCTGGTCTCGATCGTGGGTCCCAATGGAGCGGGCAAGACCACGCTGGTGAACGTGCTCACGGGGCTGCTGAAGCCGACCGCGGGAGTGGTGCGCTTCAAGGGTGACGACATCGCCGGCATCGGGCCGGTGAGGCTCGCCGAGCGCGGCATGGCGCGGGCCTTCCAGCTGGTTCACATCTTCCCGGCGATGACGGTCGCCGAGACCATCGCGGTGGCGGTGATCTCGCAGGCGCGCAAGAGCCTCGGGCTTTTCGCCGCGGCGCGCAAGGACGAGGCGATCCGCGCGCGCGTCCACGAGGTGGCCTCGATCTTCGGGCTCGAGGGCAAGCTCGAGAGCGAGTCGCGGCTGCTCGCGCAGGGCGACAAGAAGCTCCTCGACATCGCCAGCGCCTTCGCGATGTCCCCCGAGGTGATCCTGCTCGACGAGCCCACCAGCGGCGTATCGAGCGGCGACAAGCACGGCATCATGAGGAACGTGATCGAAGCCGGAAAGCGTGCCGGGGTGAAGGCGATCATCCTGGTCGAGCACGACATGGACCTGGTGGCCGAATACTCGAGCCGCATCGTGGCGCTGCAGGCTGGGCGGGTGCTCGCCGACCGCCCACCCGAGCAGTTCTTCAACGACCCGGAGATCATCGCCGCGGTGGTGGGCAAGAGGGTCGGCCGGCTCGCGAGGCCCGCGTGATGCTCGCGATCGAGGCGCTCACCGTCGACATCCAGATGAGCCGCATCCTGCGCGGCATCTCGATGCGCGTGGCGGCTGGCGAACTGGTGTGCCTGGTGGGCCGCAACGGCGCGGGAAAAACGACCACGTTCCGCACCATCATGGGATTCCTGAAGCCGGTGTCGGGCGAGGTCCGGTTCGAGGACCGGCCGCTCACCGGCATGCCCACCCACCGCATCGCGCAACTGGGCGTGGCCTACGCGCCCGAGGAGAGCCAGGTCTTCGGCGACCTCACCGTAGCCGAGAACATCGAGCTGCCGACATGGACGCGCCCCAGCGCCCGCGCGGCCGAGGCGCGTATCGGCCTCGCCTACGAGATCTTTCCGCGGCTGCGGCAGTTCGCGGGCCGCGGCGGCAACCAGCTCTCGGGCGGGGAGCGCAAGATGGTGTCGATCGCGCGCGCCCTCGCCCTCGACCCGCGCCTGCTGCTGCTCGACGAGCCGTTCGAAGGCCTGTCGCCGGCGATCATTCCGAGCATCGCCGATGGCATCGCCTCGATCCGCAAGCTTGGACACGGCGTGCTGATGGCGGAGTCGAACGTGCACCACATCCCCGAATACGCCGATTCACTCTATGTGCTGGAACGCGGTGAGATCATCTACCAGGGAAAACCCGGCGACACTTATCCCCCAGAGGTGATGAAGGTCATCACCGGGGGAGCCTGAAGGAGAATGCGATGCCCAAGATCCTGACGCAGCCGCAGATCGACCGGTTCTGGAAAGACGGGTGCATCTTCCCGATTCGCGTGATGCCGGAAGGCGCCGCCGCCGAAATCCGCGCGCGCCTGGAAGAGTTCGAGCGGCAGGCCGGCGGGCCGCTGAAGGGGAGCCTGCGGCACAAGTCGCACCTGCTCTTCGCCTGGCTCGGCGACCTGGTGCGCCAGGAGCGGATCGTCGACGCGATCGAGGACCTGTACGGGCCGAACCTCCTCTGCTGGACCACCAACTTCTTCATCAAGGAGGCGAACAACCCGGCGTTCGTCTCGTGGCACCAGGACTCGACCTACTGGGGCCTCGACCGGCCCGACGTGGTGACCGCGTGGGTCGCGCTCACCCCGAGCAACCGGGCGAATGGCGCCATGGCCTTCATCCCCGGGACGCACACGAGCGAGCAGATTCCCCATCGCGACACGTTCGCGAAGAACAACCTCCTCACCCGCGGCCAGGAGGTGGCCGTCGAGGTGGACGAGAGCCAGGCGGTCACGATCGAGCTCGCGCCCGGGGAGATGTCGCTGCACCACGTGCGCCTGGTCCACGGCTCGCCGCCCAACCCGTCGAACGACCGCCGCATCGGCTTTGCCATCCGCTACATACCGACCACGGTGGCACAGGTCGCCGGCGAGGACAGCGCGACGCTGGTGCGCGGCGTCGACGAGCACCACCATTTCGCCCCCGAGCCGCGCCCGTCGCGCGACATGGACCCGGCGTTCGTGGCACTCCATACGCAGATCACCGAGCGCAACGCGCAGATCCTGTATCGGGGGACCGCCGTGAAGAGCTACGACGACCCCAAGGCGCTTCCCGACCGGGCGGCGTGATGGACCAGGTCGCCAAGGCGCACATCTTCCAGGCTCTGCACCGCGGCCCGGAGATCCTGGTCATCGCCAACGCGTGGGACGCGGCGAGCGCCCGCGTGTTCGAGCACGCGGGCATGCGCGCCGTCGGCACCGGCAGCGCCGGCATCGCCTTCAGCCACGGCTTTCCCGACAACGAGCGCATCCCGCGCGAGGTGATCCTGCGCGCGACCCGCGAGATCGTGAACGCGGTCGACGTGCCGGTGACGGCGGACATCCTCACGGGGCTGGCGCCCACCCTCGAGGGCGTCGTCGCGACCGTGAAAGAAGTCATCGCGCTCGGCGCCGTGGGCATCAACATCGAGGACGGCACCGACGCGGGTCGACTCGTCGACCTTGCCGAGCAGGTGGAAAAGATCGCCGCGGTGTGCGCGGCGGTGAAGGCCTCGGGCGTACCGATCGTGGTGAACGCGCGCACCGACAGCTTCTGGCTGAAGCTGGGCGAGGAGAGTTCGCGCCTGGGCACGTCGATCGAGCGCGCCAACCGCTATCGCGAAGCCGGTGCGCATTGCCTGTTCGTCCCCGCCGCAATTGACCGCGAGACCCTCCGAACCCTCGCCGCCGAGATCCAGGGACCGCTCAACATCCTGGCGAGCCCGGGATGCCCGCCGGTGGCCGAGCTGCAGCAGCTGGGCGTGCGCCGGGTGAGCGAGGGCTCGGGGCCGATGCGCGCCTCGATGATGCTCACGCGCCGGATCGCCGAGGAGCTGCTGCGGCACGGCACCTACACCCGCTATCACGACGACGCGATCCCCTACCCCGAAGCGAACCGGCTGTTCGAGTGAGGCCGTTCGTCCTCCTCTGGCTGTGCGGCATTTGCCTGCGCATCACGGTCCTCGCGATCCCGCCGGTCATTGCGCTGATCCACCAGAGCTTCACGCTGTCCCAGGCCGCGGTGGGCGCCCTCACCAGCCTGCCGGTGCTGCTGTTCTCTTTCGCCGCCATTCCGGGCTCGCTGCTGGTGGCGCGCTCGAGCGCCTTCCGCGTGATGCTCGCGGGAATCGTGGTGACCGGCCTGGCCGGCGCGCTACGCGGCGCTGGAGACGTGACCCTGCTCTTCGCGATGACGTTCGCGATGGGGATCGGCATCGCGATCATGCAGCCCGCGCTGCCCGCGGTGGTGCGCGACTGGGTGCCGCGCAGGATTGCGCTCGGCACCGCCATCTATTCGAATGGCCTCCTGGTGGGAGAGTCGATCAGCGCGTCCGCCACGATCCCCTGGGTGCTGCCCCTCGTGGGCGAGAGCTGGCGCATGAGCCTGGCGGTGTGGTCGGTGCCGGTGCTGCTCATCGCAATGGTGGTCTGGTTGCTGCGCCCCGCATCCGGCCCCTCCCGCACCCCGGCCGCTGGCGCCGCGCCGCGCCTGTGGTGGCCCGACTGGCGCGACCCCCTCACCTGGCGCCTCGGCCTCATCGCGGGTTACGCATCGAGCCTCTACTTCGGCAACGCCGCCTTCCTTCCCGACTACCTCGCCGCGCGCGGACGATCCGACCTGCTCAATCCGACGCTCGCGGCGCTCAATTGGGTGCAGATGCTCGCCTCGGTGGCGATGATCGCCTGGGGGCACCGCCTCGCGATGAAGCGCTGGCCGTTCGTGGCGCTCGGCGCCGTTTCGGTGCTCGCGCTCGTGGGGCTCCTCGCGATGGCGGACGAGTGGATCGTGGCCTGGGCCGGGGTGATCGGCTTCTGCAACGCGCTGATGCTGATCCTCACGCTCGCGGCTCCGCCGATGCTCGCCGCCGCCCACGACGTGCACCGGCTCTCGGCTGCCATGATCGCGATCGGCTACCTGTGTGCCTTCGTGATCCCGATCGTCGGGGGGTTCGTGTGGGACGTGAGCGGCGTGGCGCCCTGGGCCTTCGCGCCGCTCATCGCGTTCGCAGTGGTTGCGATCGTCCTCGCGGCAGGGTTGGAATTCTCGCGGGCCGGCCCCGCATAGCGATCAGGGAGGAGCCGTTCCGGGGCGTCCCGGCACATCCATGCCCGGATGCTCGCCGCGGGGCGCCGTCCAGGCATAGCCGCCGTTGTCGGCATGGCGGCGAACCCAGATCGAGCCGCATTCCCGGCACTTGAACTGCATCCGGTCGCTGGTCATGGTGTGGCTGAACAGGCGCTCGTGGCCCTCGATGCCGGCGGGGCCGCGCCTGCAATGTGCGCACTTCTCCGCCACGGCTTGCGCGGTCCGCATCCGGTTACCCGGAAGCTACCGGCGGTCGCTGATCACGAGGCCGATGATCAGGCCTACCGCGGCCGCGATGCCGATCGCGGCCCAGGCGTTGTCATGCACGTATTCGTCGGTCGCGCGTGCCGCCGCGGTAGTCTTCTCGACCGCCGCCCCCTGCAAGTCGCGCACGCGCTGCTTCGCGGCGTTCAGATTCGCCTCGACCGAGGAGCGCAGCGCGGCGGTTTTCTCGCCGGGCACGCTCGCCATGGCCCTGAGGAGCGTCTCCGTATCGGCGACGACCTTGTTGAAATCGCTCATCAGCTGGTCCTTGGCGGCATTCACGTTGGAATCGTTCGGCATGGGTGTCTCCTGGGGGCCTGTGGAGCTGGGACAGGGATAAGCGGCGAAGATTCCGTCCAACGAACCTTGGAGGTATTCCCGGAAGGCGAGATGTAACGGGCCTGACCCCTCGTCAGTGCTCCGTCGCTCCCGGGGGGCGCTCCAGCGGCTGGGGCCCTCTCGCCAAGAGCTCCTTCAGGAATTCCATCGGCGA
>JANMYH010000004.1:0-3347 GCA_031381925.1 Burkholderiales bacterium
GGTTGGACGGTACGGCGAACCCCAATTCTACCGTGCGATCATCAGGTCGATCGCGGGCCCTTCCTCGCGCGCCACGAGCAGGCGGGACTCGTCGGGAGACACGGCAATCGAGGCGCCGGCCCCGCTCGGCAGGAAGTCGAAGGTCTGCGCGATCTTGCGCGTGGCGAGGTCGAAGCGCGCGAGACGCGGGCTGTCGCCGTCGCGGTGCCGCAGGTAGATCGAGCGCGCCGCGAGCGTCCAGTGGTACACGTCGACTTCGGAGATCTCGAGGCCCACGGGCTCGCAGGCGAGGGTGTCGATGCGGCACAGGGTGAGGCCCGGCAGCTGCGGCTGGGCGTACACCAGCCGGCCCGCGTCGATCTGGTATTGCGACACCAGCGGCATCGGCAGGCGTTCGGGATGGGCGAGGTCGCCGAGCGGAGCGCGCATGAGCCGCATGGCGTGGGCCGAGAGCTCGCCCCAGTAGAGTTTTCCGTCCCCGCCGTCGCGAACGTCGTTGACCGCGCGCCCGAGGGGCGCCAGCACTTCGGCGGGGCCGCCATCGATCGGCAGCCGAACCGCCTCCTGCGCGCTCGCGCCGGTCAGGCCGAGGGACGTGCGCACCGCGTAGACCGAGCGGCCGTCGGCGGCCCAGTGCGGGCGCAGGTACCGATACGACTCGCCGAAGGCGATGCGCCGCGGCTCGCCGCCGACCGGCGCCACGTAGATCGCATCGGAGCCATCACGGTTGGAGGCGAAGAGCACAAGCGAGCCGTCGGGCGAATACGCCGGCTGGGCGGTGTAGCGCGTCGAGCGCCACAGCGGCTTGTCGGCGACCTTGCCGCGCGCGTCGATCGGCCACAGGTTCGAGCCGTAGACCGCGTTCTCGTAGACGATCTCGCCGCGGGGTCCGACGTCGGGGAAGCGTGCGCCGCGCGCACCCGCGAGCCGCGCCTTGCCGCTCGCGACGTCGATCACGTTGAGGGCCCGGAATCCGAACCAGTCCGCGGCGGCAACCACCGAGTCGCGGCCCAACCATGCCAGGCCGTAGGCGAGGCCTTCATGGGGCGCGAGCACGCGGGCGCTGGCGTTGTCGCCGCGCATGACGATCCAGGCCTGGCGATGGGACTCGCCGCCGCGGTAGAAGGCGATGCGCTTGCCGTCGGGGCTGAAGCGCGGCAGGAGGTCATCGCCCATGCCCGGCTCGGGCGAGGTGAGCACTGCCGGCGTCCCGCGGCCGATCTCCATCACGAAGAGCGCCGAGGGAAAGTTCTTGCGCGGAGTGCCCGAGAACACCATCCACCGGCCGTCGGGCGAAATGTCGAAGCGCGAGCGCGGCGAGAGCGCGCAGTCGAGCAGCCGGCGCTCGGCGCCGGTCTCGAGGTCGTGCTCGACGATCGCGCAGTCGTCGCGATCGGACTTCCAGTAGGCGATGCGCTGTCCATCGGGGAAGAACACCGGCGACAGGCGCGCGAAGCCCTCGAGGCCGCCGACGAACTGGCGCGCCGAGCCGTCGACCGACTGCACCACGATGCGCGACTCGTTGCCCTCGGCGAGCGCGAAGACCACCCGCGCGCCGTCGGGCGAGAAGCGCGGGGCGAGCTCCATGCCCGGATCGGACGTAAATGGCCGCGCGCTCACCAGCATCGCATCGATGTCCGCGAGCGGCGCGGTGGCGTGTCGCGGAAACCACGCGATCGCCGCGAGGGCTGCCGCCGCCAATGCGAGGGATGCGCCGATCAGCGGCGCGCGCAACCGCGCGATAGGGGGCGCGGCCGGGGGTGCCTCGACCGGAGGGTGCGGCGCGATCGGCTCGACCGTGGCCACCAACCGGTAGCCCAGCTTCGGCAGGGTCTCGATGTAGCGCGCCCCGCGGGCATCGTCGCCGAGCGTGGTGCGCAACTCCGCGATGGCCCGGGAGAGGACCTCGTCGTTGACCATGCGCCGCGGCCAGACGTCCTCGAGGAGGGTCTCGCGCCGCACGACCTCGCCCGGCTCGGCCGCGAGGCGCAGGAGGATGTCCATGAGGAGCGGGCGCAGGCGCTCCACGCCCCGCCGCCCGCGCAGCTCCCCCGAGGCCGGCAGGACCTCGAGGTCGCCGAGGCGGAACGGGGTATCCCGTTTCCAGGAGGTTTTCGGGAGGTCGGCGTTCACTTGATCCGATTGTAGAGGGCGGCAGAGGCCGCTCCCGGGAGCGGAGAAGATCGGAGGGAAATCGGGGGTGGTTCTCCGGTGGCGCGCGAGGCCGGTGCCCACGATGGAGGCCTCGATCCCGCCGCGGAGAATCCCAATGCTGGCCAGGCTTCTTGCAGTCCTCGCGAGCTCGGTCGCGTTTCCCGCGGTCGCTCAGGCGCCCTGCGGCTCGCGGATACACGTTCCACTCGTTGGGCGCCCGAGGGAGAGGGAGAACTAGGCGCGGTGCTCGCCGACCTTCACGATCTTCATGGTGTTGGTACCGCCCGCCTTGCCGATCGGCTCGCCGATGGTGAGCACGATCAGGTCGCCCGCCTTGACCACGCCGTGGCGCACCAGCACCGCCTCGGCCTCGGCGAGCAGCTCCTCGCGGTCGTGGCCGACGTACTTGACCATCAGCGGGTAGACGTCGCGGAAGAGCGTGGCGCGGTAGCGCGTCTCGGTCTGGGCGGTGAGCGCGTAGATCGGCACGCCGCAGTTCAGGCGCGACATCCAGAGCGCCGTCGAGCCCGACTCGGTGAGGGACGCGATCGCCTTCACCTTCAAATGGAACGCGGTGAAGAGCGCCGCCATGGCGATCGACTGGTCGACGCGGGTGAAGACGCGGTTCAGGAACTCGCTCTCGAGCGTGACCGGCTGCGACTTTTCCGCCTCGATGCAGATGCGGTTCATCGCCTCGATCGTCTCCACCGGGTACTGGCCCGAGGCACTCTCGGCCGAGAGCATGACCGCATCGGTGCCGTCGAGCACCGCGTTGGCGACGTCGGATACCTCCGCGCGCGTGGGCACGGGGCTCGAGATCATCGACTCCATCATCTGCGTGGCGGTGATCGTGAGCTTGTTCATCTCGCGCGCCTGGCGAATCATGCGTTTCTGCAGCGCCGGCACGGTGGCGTCGCCCACTTCCACGGCGAGGTCGCCGCGCGCCACCATGATTCCGTCGGAAGCCTGCATGATGTCGGCGAGCGCGGGAATCGCCTCGGCGCGCTCGATCTTGGCGATCAGCATCGCGTGGCCACCCGCGGCGCGCAGCAGCTCGCGCGCCATGTACATGTCCGCGCCACTCTTCGGGAACGACACCGCGAGGTAGTCGACCTTGATCTGCGCGGCGGTGCGGATGTCGTCGATGTCCTTGGGCGTGAGCGCGGGCGCGGTGAGCCCGCCGCCCTGGCGGT
>JANMYH010000035.1:0-6720 GCA_031381925.1 Burkholderiales bacterium
GTGCCCGCCATGTCGAGCAGGCCCTCGATGCCCATCGCCGCCGGGTCGCCGAGCAAGAGCGCGACCTGCGCGATCAATGCGTCGTGCGCCGCGTCGCGTCCGACGAAGTAGCCCGCGAGCCCGAGCGCGACCAGCAGCAACGGAGCGAGCGACAGCAGCGCGTAGAACGCAAGTGCGGCGCCCATCGTCGGCGCATTGTCGTCGATCCAGGCCCTGACCGAGCGGCGTGCGAGCGCGACGAAGTCGCGTGCGTGCGGCAGCGTCACGGTTTGGCCTCGCGCGCGGCGGCGAGGACCGGGTCCCGGCCTTTCACGATGCGACGCGCGCGCTCGACCATCGAGGTCTCGACGACATAGTCGGAGTTGGCCGCATCGGCGCTGCGCGAGCCGTGGTGAAGCGAGTAGGCGCGGGTGAACTCCGCGCCCATGAAGAAGATCTGGGACGAGTAGTACACCCACATGATCACCACCACCAGCGTCCCGGCCGCACCGAACTGGGAGGCGACGGCGCTCTTGCCGATGTAGAGGCCGATGAGGTACTTGCCGATGGTGAAGAGGATCGCGGTGATGATCGACCCCAGCAGCACGTCGCCCCAGGGAATGCGCCGGCTCGGAAGGATCTTGAACGTCATGGCGAAGAGGCCGGTCATCACCGCCAGCGAACCGCCGAGCTCGAGCACCCGCGCCATCGCCTGGCTGCCTGCGAACCACGCGCTGCCCATGTACGAGATCGCGGCGCTCACCACCAGCGAGACCAACAGCAGGAAGCCGATGACCACGATCAGCCCGAACGACAGCAACCGCTTGCGCACCTGTCCCCAAAGCCCGGCGGCCTTGGGGGCCTGGCACTTCCAGATTCGGTTCAGGTCGTCCTGCAGCTCGCCGAACACCGTCGTTGCGCCGAGCAGGAGCAGGAAGCCGCTGGCGAGCGTCTGGAAGATCCCTTCCTTGTCGTTGCTCGCGGAGTCGAGCACCGTGCGCACGCCGTCGGCACCCGATTCGCCCAGGAGCCCCGACAACTGGGTCATGAGGAGGGCCTGCGCCTCGTCGCGCCCGATGATGAGCCCGGCGAGGGAAACCACGAGCACCAGGAGCGGTGCCATCGACAGGAGCGAGTAGAAGGCGAGGGCCGCGCCCATGCTCATGCAGTTGTCGTCTTTCCAGCCCTTGAAGGAATCCGTGACGAACCGCAGCCAGGTGCGGGGAGAGGGGATTTTCATGGCGCCACCATGCGCCGCACCGTGGCGAACAGGGCGATGGCGAGCGGGACCGTGAAAAGCAAATGGAAGAGGAACGCGGGATCCTGCGCCTGCTCGCCCTCTTCGTCGTCCTCGTCGATCCAGCCCATGAACGCGCGAACCTCGTCCCACAGGCCCTTCGGATTGCGGTTTCTCATGGATATTCGAGGCGCGCGCGGCCGAATGGTTGCTGCGCCCGATGGAGCAGCGTCGCGTCCTACGTCATCGGCTGGTCACGGGCTACCACGACAATTGCAGCCTGGCTCCTACACGGTTCTCCGATGGCGCCGACACCCCCGCAACCGGGAGCCGAATACAGTGGGATTCATGACCGAATTCTTTTTCGCCGACGTCGACCTGCCGTTCCACGTGTGGGTGCGTGAGCGTGCAGTGGGTTCGGGATTCCGCTGGGTGCTGCGCGAGGCACCGCGTAGCCAGGAGGGCGGCGCGAAGGGCGAAGGTGACGCTAGCGCGGTCGAGGAGCCGCCGCAGACTTCGAAGGGCGGTTAGCTTCCACCGCATTCGCTTCGTCGCTGCTGCCTTCATGCATCTGCGCGATCCGCACGCACGAACGGCCCACGAACCCGCTCAGCCTCTGCAGCAACTCCAGCTCTTCACCCGTGGCGCGCGTTTCACGAAATGCGACGACGGCACGCCGGTTCAGCTCTTCCAGGTCGGTCGCATCGCGAAGGTGCGGGGGGCGGATGGCCGGTGGCAGCAGCCCGATTTCCTCGGGGCTCCACATCGCGAAGTAGTCGCGGGCAACGGCGATCACCTCGCTCTCGGATTGCGCGTTTTCCAGCTGGCGAAACCACGATCTCGGCATGAGGATTCCTGAGCGAGCGAGATAAGGATATTCCCCCACCCGGGGCGCTTCTGTAGGTACCCGTCGATCGCACTCGTAGGACTTGGACTACACCGCCCCGCGCGCCGCTTACCGACGTCGATACACCCTTGTGTCGCTCATTGAAGACAGCTATTTCCTACACGACATCGCGGGTGGGACCGACTTGCGGGTAGTTGGAGCGGGGCTAGAGTGGGTTCACCGAAGGACAAACAAGACACCAGGGCGCGCAAATGAATCTTCCAGGCTATCCCCTCTTCAGCAAAAGTCCCGCTCAACGGGCGGCGTTGATCTCGCCGAGGCGTTCGCTGGCTCGCGCCACCAAGCTCACGAGATCTTGGAGCCGCTCGGAATTGTCGCCTCCCCGGGTGCGCGCGTAACCGTCGACAAGCTTGTCGCGCCATCGCGCGATATCGGCCTGGGTATCAATGCGGATATGGCGGCAGTCCTCCGGGAGAGGCTGCAGCTCCGGGGGCGCCCACAGCGAGACGTAATCCCGAGTGGTCGCAACGACCTCCGCTTCGGTCTTTGCGCGGTCCAGCTCCCTGAGCCAAGAATTCATCAGACATTCTCGGCGCAACTCCAAAACGCGGCAGTAGGAGGCTGGAGGTTCGCCTCGTAGTCCGCGGCTTACAGCAGTGCCCGTTTACAATGACGGCTCATGAGCTCGGCCCCCGAACACCCCGTCCACGCCAGCGTCGCATTCCTCCGCATCCCGGACTTCGAGTCGCTTTCGGTCACGGAGCAGGCTGCGCACAAGGAGCACCTGGAAAGTCGCGTACGCGCGCAGCTGGTTCACTTGAATCCCGCCGAGCGCATCGTGCTCGATTCCGAGGACGGCCTAGCCGTGGTTTTTTTCGGCGAACCCGGGCGCGCGATGGACTCCACCCTCGCGATGCACGCAAAACCCGCGGAGATGCCGGTTCACGTGGGGCTCGACTACGGCCCCCTTGCGCTCACCTCGAAGGGCCCCGATGCCCGCGTATTCGGCGACGGCCTGGCGCAGGCCGCGTCGGCCGCTCGCTTCGCCGCGCGCGATGCGGTGCTCGTTTCCGAAAGCTTCACCCGGGCGCTCGAGGCGAGCTCGCCCGAGCGCGCGAGCGAGCTGACGCCCGCCGGCAAATTCACCGACACGCGTGTACGGATGCACGCGTTCTACACCCCCGATCCCCAGCGACGCGTGCTGCGCCAGCGAAGCCTCGCGGTGTTCGCGCTCGGCGGGACGATCCTTATCCTGCTGCTCGGCGTCCTCGGCCGCGACATCTACCAACCGCTGTTCCAGTCGCGGCCGGCGATCGTGCGGCTCGAGGTCAAGCCGCGCGGCGAGGTGTTCGTCGACGGCAATCCCGCCGGGAAGATTCCGCCGCTCACGCAGCTTGAATTGCCCCCGGGCAAGCACCGGATCACGGTCCGCAGCCCCGGGGTCAAGTCGTACGAGGTGAGCGTCGACCTCCAGCCGGGCCAGCGCCTGACCCTTGCCCACGCCTTTCCCCCACCCGCGCCGCCCAAGCCGGATCGCTGGCGCGACCTGAAGAAGCGCTTCGGCTCGTGACCCTGGAAGCCGTTCCGGAGAAGTTCGGTCGCTACGTGGTGCAGAAGGAGTTGGGCCGCGGGGCGATGGGCATCGTCTACCTCGCCGAAGACACCGAGCTCGCGCGCAAGGTGGCGATCAAGATGATCTCGCTCACCGGCGGCAAGGAAGAGCGTGACGCGCACGAAGCGCGTTTCCGCCAGGAGGCGCGCGCCGCGGGCGGAATCAGCCACCCCTCGATCATCACCATCTACGACGTGGGCCGCGAGGGCGACATCGCCTTCATCGCCATGGAGCTGGTCGAAGGCCGGGAGCTGCGCGAGCTGATCCGCGAAGGCGGCCTGCCCCCTTCGCAGGCGATCGAGCTGGCCGCACTCGTGGCAGACGGGCTCGCCTACGCGCACGAGCACGGGGTGATCCATCGCGACGTCAAGCCCGGGAACATCATGGTGCTCGGCGACGGGCGCGTGAAGGTCATGGATTTCGGCATCGCGCGGCTGCAGCAGCCCACCGTCAAGACGCAGACCGGGGTGTTGCTCGGCTCGCCGCAGTACATGTCGCCGGAACAGATTTCGGGCAACGACGTGGACGGACGGGCCGACATTTTCTCCCTGGGAGTGGTGCTCTACGAGATGCTGACGGGGCTCAAGCCGTTCGACGCGACCGACTTGTCCCAGGTGCTTTTCTGGGTCGTCAACATGCCCGCAAAAGCGCCGAGCGAGCGCCGCCCGGGGCTGCCTGCCGTCGTGGACTACATCCTCGCCCGCGCGCTCAAGAAGAAACCGCAGGAGCGCTATGCCAGCGCCGCCGAGTTCGCTGCCGACCTGCGCCGCTGCCTGCCCGAGGTGCGCCAGGCCGAGGCGCTGATCCGCGCGCAGGCCCGGGCGGGCGACACCGCGCCACACGACGCAGCGACCCTGCCGCTTGCCGACGAACGCCTCGAGCTGCGGGCATCGCGCCATTTCGAATCCGCCCAGGCCCTCGAGCGCCTGTCGGTGGTGCCACGTGACGGGGGAACCCAATCCCGCGGCGGCTGGACGGTGCCGATCTCCAAGGCCCGGCGACGCGTCGATCGAGCGACCCTCATCCTCGGGGTGACCTACGGGATGGCGATCCTCCTGGCCTTGGCCATCGTGATGCTGTGAGCCACTGACCCAGTCCGACAATATCTTCCGACGCCACAAGTAGCCTTCGTCCTACGTGTTTTCCCGCCATGTTTACTGGTGGCGGGCCTTCCGTCAGTCTAGATTCGGCAGCTAGCGCAACTCACAAAGAGCGAAACTGCCATGAAAGCAAGAACCGAACTGCGTCGTGCCAAGCTTCCTCCGATCCTCGAGATCGACGAGGACGGCATTGCGGTATCCGAGCACGAGGCGTGGGGCCACCCGCGCTGGAGCGCCGACGACGAAAACCGCAATCCCGGCGTCCAACTGGGCGACTGGCCGACGGAATTCGACGACTGAAGGCGAACGCCGACCGGACTAGGTCGGAACAGCAACTCGAAGAGGGTCCACCGATCGAACGAATCAATGATCGGAGAAGGAGTTTCCAATGCGTAAATTCAATCCCATTTACCTGGCCGCGGCGGTTGCAATCGCCCTGGCGGGTCCGGCTTCCGTAGCGCAAAGCACCACCAGCGGCGCCGTACGCGCGGCCCCCGCGGGCACCGCTGCCACGACGGGCACGACCAGCACGGCGACACCGGCGGCTTCCACCGGCGGCTGCGCGGGCTCGGCCGGCAGCACCTGCACGGCGACCAACAGCTCATCCCCCGCGGCGTCCGGGAACACGACGACCACGGGCACCACCCCGACGCCGGGCGTCACCGCCGACGCGAATACCGCGAGCGCCCCGACGGGCACGTCCACGACGGGGACCTCCACGACCGGCCAAATGGCCACCGGTTCCGGTAATACGGGCAACCAGACGACGGTGGATTCCGCGACGACGCGTCCCGGATCCTTCGAACCCGGTGGCGCATTCGGCCCCCCGGCCACCAACACCCCGGGCACGATTACCCTTCCGTCCACCCTGAATGGCACGGCCGGCGCAGTAGTGATTCCCGGTGATCCGAGCATGCAGGGCAACCCGAGCCAGCAGACCATCGTGATCCAGCAACAACCGGCGCAGCCGGAAGCGAAAGCCGCAACCCCGCTTCTCGACCAGAGCGTGCGTGAAGCGCAGTCGCGCGAAACGCGCCGGCGCAACACGAAGCAGGAGCCGCGCATCATCGGCATCGCTCCGAACACCGACCGTGACCTCACCAACCAGATGCCGGACGACCGCATCATCCGGTATTGACCGCATGACGACCCGTCTCCGGCTGGGTCTTGCAGCGCTGGCCCTCCTCGCCGCCCCGTTCATCGCGAACGCGGCGGCGGGTTTCAACGTGGCGGCGATGAAGGACGCATCCAGGGCTCCGAACCTGTCACGAGGCGCCAAGGGCCCTCCGGTCGCCCGTGCGCAGGTGCTCCTCGATCGCGCCTGGTTCTCGCCCGGCGAGATCGACGGCGGCTTCGGCGAGAACATGGTGAAAGCCGTCTCGGCCTTCCAGAGCGCGAGGGGCCTGCCCGAAACGGGCCGCATCGATGCGGATACCTGGACCGCGCTCAAGGGCGACGACGACCACGTGTTGACGGCGTATACCGTTTCCCCGGAGGACGCCGCGGGGCCGTTCGTGAAGATTCCGGCGGACATCATGGAGCGCGTGAACCTGGAACGGCTCGGCTACGAGAACGTGACCGAGGCATTGTCGGAGAAATTCCACACCAGCCCGAAGCTGCTGCGCGACCTCAACCCCGGCAAGCGCTTCGGAGCAGGTGACGAGATCATGGTGCCCGACGTGTCCGCGCCCTCGAAGGCGCCGGTCAAGGCTGCGTCGATCTCGATCTCGAAGTCGAAACGCGTGATGCGCGCCTTCGACGGCGGCGGCAAGCTCCTGGCGCAGTTTCCGATCAGCGTCGGCGGCAAGCGCGACGAGCTCCCCGTGGGCACCCTCAAGATCGTGAGCGAGGTGAAGGATCCCGTGTTCAACTACGATCCCGCCCTCATGTGGGATGCGAAGAAGCACCACGCCAAGGCGAAGATCGCTGCCGGCCCGAACAATCC
>JANMYH010000073.1:0-13115 GCA_031381925.1 Burkholderiales bacterium
CCACCGGAGCCGGCGATCTTCTCAATTCGCGTGGGTGTTGACTCCTCCGCGGACGCACAGAGAGAGGCGGCGAGGATGACGATTGTCCCAATTAGTCTTGTTCCGTTCACAAATGACCTCACGATGAAAGAGCGGCCTAACCACTGAATTGACCGGCCGGCCACAACGACCATGCCGCGGTCAGACGCGGCTCGAACTCAATTTTGGACCGCTCCAACACGTTGTTAGGAGTCACACTAGTCTTCCAATTTGACGCCGAAGAATGCGCCGCCCGACTCGTCTGGGGTGAATCGCACATTCGCCGTGGCTCGCTGGCCACAGCCGACCGCCGTCCAGCGCTCAACAATGAAACCGCTGACTGCATACCCAGATTCGTTCATCTTCGAGTCGGGCGCAATTGAAATTGTCTCTGCTTCAACGGCGTCGATCTTTGCGCACTTGGTCGTACCCTGAAATAGCGGCGTCAGCACTCCGAGGACGTCACGCTGCAGCCGAGGAGACGCTGTCGTTTTTCCGGAAATGGCAATCCTGGGACCAATGGCGCATCCGCCTGCGACGACCGTCAGAACTGCAATTGCGATTATTCCGTGACGACGCACGTGTGAGACTCCTAACGATCCTGTTGAGCGGCCGGCCACGATGACCGTGCCGCGGCCAGACGCGGCCCACAGCTTTCCCCGGTCCGCTCCAACGTGTTGTTAGCCATCATGGGCTCCCGCTACAACCACCATGGCCGAACGAGCACGGCGACCAAGGCCACGATAAACAAGATGCTACCGGTTGCAGCAACCACACTTTCAGATTTCGTGGGAGGAGGACTTGTCTCGTCCTTCGTCGCGCGAAAAGAGCGGGTGCACTCGACCAACATGATGAGGGTCGCACCGCCGGCCAACAGATAGTGCGGGAACGGAAAGATGGTAACCACGACAATTGCGACGACTAATACACCAATGAGCCACGCCTGGATGCGGCGATCACGGAACGCAAAACCGGCACCGTCTCCCATGATGGCTAACGATTCCGTTGAACGGCCGGCCACGACTGCCATTGCGCACCGGCGCGCGCACACGCCGCGATGGCGCGCACCGTGCGGCCACAATGACTCACGGGCCGTTCCAACGATTTGTTAGCCATGCTCAACGCTCCGCCGGCACTTTTGCGAAAGGTGTTTGCTGCACCTTCGTGCGCGATTCGAGGGATTTTGGATCGAGCTGATCCCACTTAACGGGCTCTTCGCGCTTAGCCGGCGGTTCGACCGGCTTCGACTTGGACGGAACTGCCTGAACCTTCGGGCTCTCGGCGGACTCCTGTTTCTTCGACGACGTATCTGAGGCCACCGCAACAAACTGCCACGTTCCGAGGGCGACAACAAACGAGATAAGAAGCACTCGACGCTTCATCGACATCTCCCATTGAGCATGGCTAACGATCCCGTTGAGCGGCCGACCACGACTGCCATTGCGCATCGGCGAGAAGGCAATCCATTGCGAGCACGATGCGCCCACGATGATTCACCGTCCGCTCCAACGTATTGTTAGGTGTCATGCCGTTTGCGCGAAATCAGCATTGCGGCCACCACCCCGCCGATAAGCGCTGACCCAACTTGGGCGGATGCGTCGCCAGGGTACTCGCGGCCCATCAACAGCGCGATGGCCGCAACAAGCGCGAATGCCACCCATGCGACGGCCCGCCTGTGGGATGGAGCGACCCAGCTCGCCGCCGCCACGACGAAGACGGCCGACATTCCGATTCCGCCAAGTGTGACTGCGTGTCCCACAGGCAGATACCACGGTGCCGTGCACATGCCCGAAACTTTTGCTGCAGGTAGACAAGTGCTGTCGACCACGGCCAGCGCGAAGATGGTGAGCACGAACGCGAGAAACCACGCAATGATCGCACTGGGGACAACGGCGGCCCATCGTATCCAGTTCTTCATGACATCTAACTCTATGTATGTGGGTCCGATATGCACCCACTGTTGTCCGATAATGTAACGATTGTGAATTGGCCTCTCGCTGCGGTCAACGGCAAGTTCCTGGCGCCGTTGACTTTGCTCATGCAGCCCCCTTCCCCGCCCTTTCCGGTAAGCACCTCGCCTCCGGGCCTGTTCGCCATCCTGCGCGAACGCGTTCGCGTACGCCACTACAGCCTCAGGACCGAGCGGGCTTATGCGATGTGGGTGCGGCGTTTCGTGCGGTTCCATCAGGGTCGGCATCCGCGCGGAATGGGCGGATCGGAAGTGTCCGCGTTTTCTCTCATTGCTCGCTACACACGGCCGCGTGGCCGCTGCCACGCAGAACCAGGCCCTGGCGTTGCGGCACAGCTTCGCGACCCACCTGATGTATCGCGGCTACGACATCCGCACGGTGCAGGAGCTGCTCGGCCACAAGGACGTGAGCACCACCATGATCTACACCCACGTCCTCAACCGCGGCGGCCGCGGCGTAGTGAGCCCGCTCGACCGCTAGCCTGGGGGCAGCGCTTCGTCGAGGAGCCGACCCACCACGATCATCTGCGGGATGACCGCGCCGCCGAAGCGTGCGCAGGCGGTCCCGATGCCGGGATGGGGGGCCGGTGGGGCCGAGAGGTGCGCAACGATGTCGTCCGCTGCGGCGTTCATGGAAGCGGCCATCGCACTTACGCTGCGGTCGATGGACGCGTCGTCGAAGCGCTGCCGCAGCAGAGTGACCGCGAGCGCGAGGAACGCCGGGCGATGGAGGAAGTGCCGGTAAAGGCTCTGGATCACGCGCGGCGCACCGGGCGCGCCGGGCGCGGCCACCAGGTCGAGCAGCTCCGAGACCTCGGGCGGCATCTTCGCCACGTCGCCCATGGGGACGAGCGTGCCGGGCGCCGGAGGCGGCGTCCACGCTCGGGCAGGCTGCGGCGTGGTGGCCTTGCGGCCTTCGGCCAGCCGCACCAGGCAAAGCACCGACAGCATGTTCTCCGGATTGGCGAGGCCGTAGGCCGCCAGTACGACGCGAATCTCGCGCAGGCCCGCCTCGTCGACCCCGAGGGATTTCAGCGCCGGCTCGTGGATGCGCGCGATCGGCTCGAGAGTCGCCTCGCGGGCGATGCGCCACGCGGTTTCCTGCAGCCTGCCGGACTTCCACGCCGGGCCGATCGCGTTCCACGTCCACTCGATGCCCCCCGGCAGCGTGGCGATGTGGCGGAAGATCAGCGCCACCATCGGCACGGCGCCGAGGCGTTTCATCTCGGCGTAGATCGCGGCCTTCTCGCCGGTGGCGTCGCGCTCGGCGAGTTCGGTTAGAAAAGACATACCCCCTCCCCGACCCACTCCCACCCCACGTTCCACTTCCCAGGGCCCGAGGGGGAGGGAGAAAAGCGGCCCTCTCCCAAAGGAGAGGGAGAAAGATCACTGCACTTTGATGTTGTTCTTCCGCGCCACGTCGCCCCAGACCACCAGCGTCTTGCGCGCGAAGGTGTTCCAGTCGTCACGCGACTGGTTGTCCACCATCAGCCCTGCGGCCACGAGCTTCTGCTGCACGGCGGGGTCCGACATCACCTTGCGCAGGTCATTGGAGACCTTCATCACGATGGCGTCGGGCGTGCCCTTGGTGACCACCACGCCGCCCCAGCCTTCGCCCGAGAAGCCGGGATAGCCGAGCTCGGCCACCGTGGGCACGTCGGGCAGCTGCGGCGCGCGCGCGGCGCCGGTCGAGGCGATAGCGCGCAGCTTGCCGGCCTTGATGTTCGGCAGGTTGGGACCGATGCCGTCGATCGACAGCGGAATCTGGTCGCCGAGGAGATCCTGCACCACTTGCGCGCTGCCCTTGTACATCACGCCCTGGATGTCGACGCCGGCGGTCTGCTTGAAGAGCTCGCCCGTGAGGTGCTGCGTCGTGCCCGCGCCGGGATAGCCCCAGTTGAGCTTGCCCGGCTCCTTCTTCGCGGCGTCGACCACGTCCTTGAGCGACTTGTATGGCGACTTTTCAGAGGCAACGATGATGAGCGGGTTGCGGAACACGGGCCCCACCAATGCGAAGTCGTTGAACGGATCGTAGGGCAGCTTGTCCATGATCGCCGGGTTCACGACCATCCAGGCGCTCGTACCCATGAGCAGGGTGTAGCCGTCGGGAGCCGCGCTTCGCCCGGTGACGGTGCCGGGAATCGCTGCGCCGCCGCCGATGTTCTCGATCACCACCGGCTGGTTCCACTCCCTCGAGAGCGCTTCGCCCACGATGCGTGCGGCGATGTCGGTGGCCTGGCCCGCAGGATAGGGGACGATGATCTTGACCGCCTTGTTGGGATACTGCGCGTGGGCCGCGGCGGCGAGCGCCATGGCGAACAGTGCTGAAGCGATGCGACGAAACATGTTCTTCTCCTCGTTGGAATTTCGAAAACTTCTCAGGCGTCCACGCGCGCATCTTCGAGCGCGGAGATGATCGCCCGCGTGACTTCCGCCGTGCGCGCCGTGCCCCCGATATCCGCGGTGCGGGGCCCGCCGGCAAGAACCGTGGCGGTCGCGGACCGGACCGCGGCTGCCGCCGCGTCGCAGCGCGGATCCCGCTGCTTGACCGCCAGCCAGTCGAGCATCATGGCGGCCGAGAGGATCGTGGCGACGGGGTTGGCAATTCCGCGGCCCATGATGTCGGGCGCCGTCCCGTGGCTCGGCTGGAATACCGCGTGCGTTTCGCTCACGTCCCCCGAAGGGGCCATGCCGAGTCCACCGACGGTGCCGGCCGCGAGGTCGGAGACGATGTCGCCGAACATGTTTTCGGTGACGACGACGTCGTAGCGCTCGGGCTGCGTCACGAACATCATGGCGCCCGCGTCGATGTACACGCGCGCGGTGCCGATGTCCGGATGGCGGGCGGCGACCTCGTCGAAGACCTTGCGCATGAAGGCATTGCTCTTCAGCACGTTCGCCTTGTCGAGCAGCGTCACGTGGCCCGGTGTGCCGTGCTTGCGTCGGCGCTCGCGCGCCTGCGCGAAGGCGAGCTCGAAGAGCTTCTCGCTCGTCTTGCGCGTGATCGTCATGCGGTCGCTCACGCTCTCGTCGCTGGGCTGGAACGGGTCGTGGCGCCCGGCGAAGAGGCCCTCGGTGTTCTCGCGAATGATCAGCAGGTCGATTCGCGCCGCCTTCAGCGGGCCGGGCACGCCGGGGTGGAGCTTGATGGGGCGCAGCCCGCCGAAGAGGCCGTAGTGCTCGCGAATGTCGATCTGCGGGGCGGGCTCGGTGCCGTCGGGCTTGCGCACCTCGGGCAGTCCCGCCGCGCCCAGCAGGATCGCATCGGCCTTGCCGATCGCTTCCATGTCGGCCGCGGAGATTGCCTCGCTCGTCCTGCGATACAGCCCCGCCCCGGCCTCGTAGCGCTCGTAGCGTAGCGGTATGCCGTGCTTTGCCGCGACGGCGTCGAGCACTTCCACGGCTGCCGCCACGACTTCGGGCCCGATGCCGTCGCCGCCGATGAGCGCGATGCGGAAGGGATCAATCACGATCGGCGCGCTCGAGGATCTTGCGGGCAATCTTGATGTGGACCAGGTCGATCATCCTTCCGTCCTTCGTCTTCACGGCGCCGCTGCCCCGGGATCCGGCGGCGGCCATGGCGTCCAGCACTTCGCGCGCCCATGCCACCTGGGCCTCGCTCGGCGAGAACACCTCGTTGGCGATGGCTACCTGCGAGGGATGGATCGCCATCTTTCCCTCGCAGCCCAGCGCCGCGGCGCGCCGGCACTCGGCGCGGCAGCCGTCGGGATTGGCGATATCGAAATAGGGGCCGTCGATGGGTGCCAGCCCGTATGCGCGGCAGGCATTGGCGATGCGGGCGAGGGCGAAGTCGAACGAGATTGGATTCCGGCCCGTTGTCTCTGTCGAGACGGCCGGAATGACACCGAGGTCGAGCGCGTAGTCGCCCGGCCCGAAGATCATCGCCGTCAGGCGCCCGCCGGCCGCCGCGATCGCCTCGACGTTGGCCACGCCCTTTGCGGTCTCGATCAGCACCGCGAGGCGGATCTCGGAGCGGCGCAGCGCCGCTTCCGCCGCGGCGACGTCCCCCGGAGTCTCGCACTTGGGCAGGATCACGAAGTCGAGCCGCTTCGTGCCTTCCGCCAGCTCGACCAGGTCGCGCATGCCCCACGGCGTCGTGAGGTCGTTTACGCGCACGCCCAGCGAGCGCTTTCCCCAATCGATCGAGCCGATCGCCTCGATCGCCCGCGCGCGCGCCTCGGCCTTGAGCTCGGGCACGACCGCGTCCTCGAGGTCGATGAACACCGCGTCGGCCGCGGACTGCGCGGCTTTTTCAAGGAACCGCGCGTTGGTCGCGGGAACCGCGAGGAGCGAGCGCTGCGGCCGCGAGATCGGGTCGGGTGCCACGTCAGGCCGTCGTGACCTGCGGGTTCTTCGGGCTCTCGGCGCCGGCGCGCATCACGTCCTCGCGCGTGCAGCCGGTCGCGCGGTGGCTCGCGATGCGGATGCCGAGCCGCTTGGAGATCTCCTGCGACGCCGCGATGACCGCCTTCGGATCGAGGCCGGTCTTGACGCCCATCTCGTCGAGCAACATCACCAGGTCCTCGAGCGGGAAGTTGCCGACCTCGCCCACCTCGGTCGGAATCGCCATGCCGCCGCCTATGCCGCAGATCGCGCCCTCGAGCCAATGCACGCCGGCGTCCATGGCAGCGACGATGTTCGCCGTCGCCATGCCCGAGAGGTTGTGGATGTGGAAGCCGAGCTCGACGTCGGGAAATTTCGCGTAAAGCTTCTTGAAGAGCCGGTTCACGTGCGCCGGGTCCTCCATGCCGATCGAGCCCGCGAGGTACTGGCGTTTGATGCCGGCGTTGCGGAACTTGCCCACCATGTCGATCACGACGTCCTCCGCGATGAGGCCCTCGTACGGGCACCAGAACGCCATGCCGAGCGCCATCACGAACGGGATGCCGGCCTGGTCCGCAAGACGGAATGACTGGATGTTCTGCTCGATCGCCTGCTCGTTGCTCATGTTCTGGTTGTGGTGCGTGTAGGTCTCGCTCACCGTGATGAGGCCGAGCATCTCGCCCACCTTCGCCTCGATGGCGCGGTGCGCGCCGCGCACGTTCGGCGCCTGGCCGCGATAGACCACGCCGGGCTTGCGCTTGATGCGCGCGAACACTTCTTCGGCATCGCGCATGTTGGGGACCACCTTGGGATGCGCGAAGCTCGCCACCTCGACCACGGGCACGCCGAGCTCGGTCAACCGATTGCACAGCCACACCTTGTCATCGGTGGGGATCCACTTGGGCAGGCTCTGCAGGCCGTCGCGCGGGGCCACGTCCACCAGCAGCATCTTGTCGGGGATATGCATCAGTCTTTCTCCTGGAAACCGTCGAAGGTGGCGAATTCGCCGGCGGGCGCGCGCTCGGTGACCAGGCGGTTCTCGACGGCGTCGGGATCGGCATGACCGAGCCCCATCCCGCAGATGATGATCTCGTTTTGCGGGATGCCAAGCTCCTTGCGGATCACCGCGTGGAAATCGGCGAAGGCGGCTTGCGGGCAGGTGTCGAGCCCGCGGCCCCGTGCGGCGATCATCAGGCTGCCGAGATAGATCCCGAGGTCGAGCCAGCTGCCGATCTCCAGGTCCTCGTCGAGGGTGAAGATCATGCCCACCGGCGCGCCGAAGAACTCGTAGTTGCGGCGGCGCTGGCGCTCGGTGTTCTCGAAGTCGCCCTTCTTGATGCCCAGGAGCCCATAGAGGTCCCAGCCGATCTTGCGGCGGCGCGCCAGGTACGGCTCGCGCCAGTTCACCGGGTAATAGTTCCACTCGCGCTGGTGCCCCTCGTAGCCGTCGCGGTCGAGCGCGGCCAGGATGGCGTGCGAGAGCCTCTCGCGCACGTCGCCCGCCACCACGCGCACCTTCCACGGCTGGATATTGCTGCCGCTCGGGCTGCGGCTGGCGAGCGTGAGAAGTTCTTCCACCGTTGCGCGATCCACGGGCGTCGGCAGGAACCCGCGTATCGAACGGCGGGTGAGGATTGCTTTATCGATTGGGTTCCCGCCTTCGCGGGAATGACAAATATCGTTCACGGTATTGCCAGATCCACCAGCGGCCCATGCTGCTGGGCGCCGTAAACATCGCGATCGAAAGCCGATCCGCTGCCCCGCTCCCCCGCGGTGCGCGGGATCGTGATCTTGATCGCCCGCACGCGCTCGAATGGCATGATGCGCACCAGCGACGCGTCCACCTTGTAGAGAGGGGCGATCACGGCCTCGGTCAGCGCGCCGGAGTTGATGACCCGCGCGTAAGTCGCCGCGTCGTTGAACATCAGGTCGATCGTGATCTGGAACGGGCCGGCGTTCTTGCTGCGCATCACGTCAGCCAACTCACCTAGCGTTGCCATCAGACGGTCTCCATTTCCATGGGGAAGAGGTCCAACTGGTCGTCAACGTCCATCAAGTGGTACACGCTGAACTCGTACACCGCTCCGGCAGAGGTGTCGGAAGGCGAGGCCGGGAAGGCGAGGTTGCCCGCCGTGGTCTTGCGCCCCGGGAACGGGCAATGCAGCAGCGAGGACCTCGCCAGCGACAATACGTGGTCGGCGATCTCCTGCGTCTTGCCGATCGCCTCCACCATCGCGCCCACCTCGTGCGGCACGCGATTGCGCTCGGGCTCGAGGGCGCCAAGCACCGCGTCGCGGCCGTAGTAGCGGAAGCCCAACTTGTAGTCGCCATCGGGCACGCCGCCCAGGTTGCGCTTGACCGCTGCGCGCACCGTCTCCTCGATGATCGGCAGGTTCGCGATCACGGTGCGGTCGCGGATGCCGGCAATCGTGAACGCGCGGAAGCCCGCGAGGCGCGCGCCTTCCAGCTTGATGCGCAGCCGCGGTGTCTTGATGAAGCGCGAGCCGGAAACGCGCACCGTCTGCTCGTCGACCTGCTCGAAATCTGCACCGGTCATGTCCACGTCGCCCTCGGGCTCGTAGAGGATGTGCGGGTTGCCCTGCTCGTACATCGTGTGCGCGGCGACCGAATCCGGCGTGCAGATGCGGTGCTTCGCGAGCGGGCGCACCAGGAAGTGGTCGCTGCGGATGGTGCCGAGCAGGCTGTCGTTGGGTGCGAGCGGGATCGCGCACTGCGCGCCGCACTCCATGATCTTCGCCATGTGGAGAGCCAGGCCCGGGTCGTAGCCCTGGGCGATCGGCCACGCGGCGTAGATGGCGGTGTCGCACGAGCGCCCCGTCAACACGACGTCCGCGCCCTGGTCGAGCGCGTGGGCGAAGGGATCGGTGCCCATCTGGCCCACGATGCGCACGCTCTCCATCACCGCGTCCTCGGTGAGCGCGGGCACGTCGGCCATCGGCGTGATCTTCCCGGCACGCACGGCATCACGCACGCGGGTCTTGTCGATCTCGGAATGGATCGTGGCGAGCTTGAAGTGCAAACCCTCCTCGCGCGCGATCTCGAGCAGGATCTTGCGGAAGATCTGCAGGTTCGGCTCGCCACCGCCCATGCCCGCCGAGCCCACGACCAGCGGCACTTTGGCGGCGCGCGATTGCGTGAGCGCCAGCCCCAGGTCGCGACGGATCTGCGCCGGGCGCACCAGCGACTGGCCCGAGCCCAGGTAGTACGGACCCGGGTCGGTGGAGCCCGCATCGGCACCGACCACTTCAGGCGCCGCCGCCACACCGGCGGCGAGGCTGGCGGCATCGAAGCCGTAGCCCAGGCAGCCGTTGACGGCGACGATACGCATCTCCTTCATCACGACCCGGCTTTCATGCCGGTGCTCTTGATGAAATCGTTCCAGTAGGGCGCCTCGCCCCGGATGAATTCGCCGAGCGCCCGGGGATCCATGATCATCGGCTCGAGCTCCTGCGCTTTCATCTTCTCGCGCATCTCGGGGGTGTTCATCGCCTTGATGGCGGACTCCGACAGCTTCGCGATCACGGGTGCGGGCGTCCCGGCGGGCGCCATGAGCACCAGCCACGCGTGCCCCCGCAGGTCCGGATAGCCCAGCTCCTTCGTCGTCGGCACATCGGGCAGCGTCGCGAGCCGCTCGGGCGCGGTCACCGCCAGCGGGCGGAGCTTCCCGCCGCGAATCAGCGGCAGCGCGGCGGCCACCGTGTCGGATGCGAACAGCACCTGCCCGCCGGTCACGTCGGTGAGCGCCTGGCTGCTGCCCTTGTAGGGGATGTGCTGCGCATCCTTGATACCCATGCGGTGCAGGAACATCTCCGAAGCAAGGTGGGTGATGGTGCCCTGCCCCGCGGAGGCGAAGGAGCTCGGTTGCGCCTTGAGGCGCGCGATGAGCTCCTGGAATGTCTTCGGCGTTTCCGGCGTGTTGGCGGTCACGATCACGTACCACGCCTTGCCCAGGCCCGCGACCGGCGCGAAATCCTTGTCCACGCTGTACTTCACGTCCGGGTTGAGCGCCGGGTTGGTCACGAGCGTGCTGGTGGTGCCGAGCGTGAGGGTGTAGCCGTCGGCAGGCGACCGCGCCACCGACTCGGTGCCCACGATGCCGCCGCCGCCCGGGCGGTTGTCGACGATCACCGGGCCGCCAAGGAACGGCCCCATGCCGTTCGCCACGAGGCGCGCCAGCACGTCGCTGCCGGTGCCGGGCGCGAAGGCGACCACGATCTTCACCGGCTTGTCGGGAAACTGGGCCGCCGCGGGCAACATCAACGCGGCGAACAGCAGGGCAACGAAACGCATCATCTAGTCTCTCCTCAACAGGTTGACCCTCATGGGGCGAATGAACTTCGCCCCCTCCGGCGTCATGTGCTTTTCGAACTGTGCGCGCACGCGCGCGAGCTGCTCGTCCGAAAGGTCGTGGTGCGTGTGGGTCGCGCGGATGGTCTTCTTCTCGAACTCGGCGAAGTCCCGGAACGCGACCGGCGCCATGAAGTGGATCTCGCGCTCCTCGCGAAGGATGCCGTCGCGCGTCGCCCGCTTCAGCGCGTCGTAAGCGGCCGCGCGAACCCTCTTCTCGTCGTGGAAGAGCCTCACCACGTCGTTGAGCTCGCCGGCGAACACCGGCTCCGAGACGTACAGCCAGCCGCCCGGTTTCAACACGCGGGCGATCTCGCGCAGCGCGCGGTCGAGCGCGTCCATCGGGACGTGGTGCAGCGATTTCATCATGACGATGCCGTCGACCGACCCATCGGGGAGCGCGATCTCCTCGGCGCCGCCGAAAGCGAACGCGAGGCGCGCCGGGCACTCGCCCGCGACGTTTTCGCGATGCTGGACGGCGTCGACCTCCAGGGCGGTGACCGAGGCCACCGGCGTGTGGACCGCCAGACGCCGGGCGAACTCCGCCTTGCCGCAGCCGAGCTCCACGACGCGCGCGCCCTCGAGGGGAACGAGCGATGCGAGCAGCGCGGCCTCGTCGGAAACGATCTCGCGCGCGCTCATTGCGCTTTCAGGGTCTGCATGGGGATTGACTGCTTTGTCCGTTTGTCCGTACAATATGCCCCATGTCGACCAAGCCTGTCAATAGCCACCCCCTTTCGGCACCCGCGGGGTCACGGCCGGGGACACGCTATTCCACCCTGGCGCGGCTGCTCACGGAAGAGATCGAGTCCGGCCATTACAAGGTGGGCGAAAGGATTCCCACCGAAGCCGAGCTGCAGCAGCGCTACGACGTGAGCCGCCACACGGTGCGCGAGGCCCTGCGCGACCTGAAGGGCCAGGGATTGATCCTCGCCCGCGCCGGCGTCGGCACCGTGGTCCGCGCGCGCGCGCCTCGCACGCGCTTCATGCAGGGCGTGGGCACGCTCCAGGAGCTGATCCAGTTCGTCGAGGCGACCCGCATGCGGGTGCTGAAGAAGCGCCGCTTCATCGTCGAAGAGGCGCTCACCGAGCGCCTGCGCATGAAGGTCGGCCAGCAATGGCACGAGGCCTCGGTGTTGCGCTTCCTGCCCAACGAAACCGTCCCGGTGGCGTCGATGTCGATCTACGCGCGCCCCGAGCACAGCGATGTCTTCGAGCGGATCGACAGCGCGGGGTTGCCGGTCTTCACGCTCATCGAGCGCCACCACGGCGTACGCATCTCGGAGGTAAGCCAGCAGATCGTCGCGGTGAACCTCGAGCCCGGACCCGCGCGAGCTCTCAAGACGCGCGCCGGTTCCCCAGCCCTCGAGATCACGCGCCAGTACACCGACGCCCAGGACCGCCTCGTGATGGCGAGCGTGGGCCTGTATCCCAGCGACCGCTTCAGCCACAACACCAAGTTCCGCATCCAGAACGCAGACCAGAAGGAAACAGCCTGATGAAACCCCTCACCGGCGTGCGCATCGTCTCCATCGAGCAGTTCGGCGCGGCTCCCTACGGCTCGATGTTCCTCGCCGACCTCGGCGCTGAAGTGATCAAGGTGGAGAACTCCGCCATCGGCGGCGACCCCGCGCGCAAGACCGGCCCTTACCTGTTGGGCGACGCCGATAGCGAATATTTCCAGACCTGGAACATGAACAAGAAGAGCGTGGCGCTGGACCTGAAGAGCGACGCGGGCCGCGCGGCGCTGGAGAAGCTGGTTGCCAACGCCGAGGTGGTGCTCAACAACCTGCGCGGCGACCTGCCCGCGAAGATGGGGCTCGACTACAGGACCCTCTCGAAGATCAAGGCGTCGATCGTGTGCGTGCACCTGTCGGCCTACGGGCGCGACAACGAGCGCGCCTCCTGGCCCGGCTACGACTACCTCATGCAGGCCGAGGCGGGCCTCATGCACCTGACGGGCGAGCCGGACAGCCCGCCCACGCGCATCGGCGCGCCCTCGATGATCGACCACACCACGGGGCTCACCGCGATGGTGGGCCTGCTGTCGGCGCTGATCCACGCCCGTGCAACCGGCAAGGGCTGCGACGTCGATACGTGCCTTTTCGACGCGGCACTGCACCAGCTCGGCTACGCCGCCATCTGGTACCTGAACGAGGGCCACGTGCCCGAGCGCCAGACGCGCAGCGCCCACTTCTCGGTGGCACCCGTGCAGACGTTCCCGACGGCGGACGGCTGGATCTTCGTCATGTGCCTCACCGACAAGTTCTGGAACGCGCTGCTGGGCGTGCTCAAGCGCCAGGACCTCAATGCCGACGATCGCTTCTCCAGCCAGGCGGCGCGAGCGAACAATCGTGAGACGCTCACCGCGGCCCTCGACGCCGAGTTCCGTCGCCAGCCCACGAAGTTCTGGATG
>JANMYH010000108.1:0-3953 GCA_031381925.1 Burkholderiales bacterium
CACGACCTGTTGAGCGAGGAGCTCTTCGTCCGGCGCCCCGATGACGCGCAACCCATCCGGATCGTCAGGCGCCCGCGCATCGGCGTCGACTATGCCGGGCATTGGGCACGGCGGCTGCTGCGCTTCTACGTGAAGGGGAGCCCCTTCGTGTCGCGAAAGTGACAGGTAGAATGCTTCGATGCGAATCCTTCTCCTGGCGATCGCGAGCCTCGTACTCGCTTCCTGCGCGCTGCAAGCCCCGGCGCCCTCGTCGACGGTCTCGCCTGCGGTGCGCGCGGAGTTCGCGCCCACGGGAACACTGGTCGCCGGCATCAACTACGGAAACGGTGTGATCGTGCAGAGGGACCCCGCCGGCGGACCGCCGCGCGGGATCGGCCCGGAGCTCGCCCGGGAGCTCGCACGCCGCCTCGGAGTTCCGATCCGTTACGTGACGTACGAATCGGCCGGCACGATGGGTGAGGGAATGAAGCGCGACGGGTGGGACATCGCATTCTTCGCCGTGGATCCCGCGCGCGCGGCGCTGGTCGACTTCAGCGCGCCCTATGTCGCGATCGACGGGACCTACCTGGTGCGCAACGACTCGCCACTCACCCGCCTCGACCAGTTCGACCGGCCGGGGCTGCGCATCGCGGTGGGGAACAAGTCCGCCTACGACCTTTGGCTCACGCGCAATGCCAAGCAGTCGGAACCGGTGCGGGTCGTGACGTCGCAGGACGCGGTCGACACATTCCTCGCCGGAAAGGCCGATGCCGCCGCCGGGGTTCGCCAGGCGCTCGAGGCTGCGGCGCGCAGGACGCCGGGCCTGCGAGTCATCGACGGGGCGTTCATGACGATTGGCCAGGCGTCGAGCGTCCCGAAGGGCCGGCCCAACGCGGCCCGCTACCTGAACAAGTTCATCGAGGAGATGAAGGCCTCTGGTTTCGTTGCGCGCAAGCTCCGGGAGAGCGGCGTCGAGGCCTCGGTCGCCCCGCCTGCGGGATCGTGAGGGCAGCCAGCGGCAAGCGCTACTGACTCCGGCGCCCGGGAAGATGGGCGTCGATCAGCGCGCGCGAGACCGACTGGTGCGGTGAGAGCTCGGGAAGGGTGTCGCCCGGGCCGAACCAGCGCGCCTCGGCGATCTCGTTGGGATCGAGCTTCAGCTCGCCGCCCGCGTATTCGGCGGTGAAGGCGATCATCAGGGAGTGCGGATAGGGCCACGACTGGCTCGCGAAGTAGCGCAGGTCCTTCACCTCGACGCCCACCTCCTCGCGCACCTCGCGGTGCACTGCCTCCTCGATCGATTCCCCCGCCTCGAGGAAGCCGGCGAGCGGGCTCATGCGCCCGCCGGGGGGCACTGCGATGTTGCGCGCGAGAAGGATGGAGTCGCCGCGCTTGACCAGCACCATCATGGCGGGCGAGATGCGCGGATAGGCCAGGTGGCCGCACGCGCATTTCATGGCGCGCTCGCCGGGCGCCTTGGTCATCGGCTGCGCGCACGCTCCGCAGAACCGGTGGGTACGCGCCCAATCCGCGACCTGGAAGGCGCGCCCCGCGATCGCAAGCGTGGGCTCGTCCAGCCGAGTGAACAAGGCGCGCAGACCCTTGAAGACGTGCCCGTCAGGAGGCGCCGTGTCCTTCGCGACCCAGGCGGCGCGGCAATACGAGTCGTTCCACAGGCCCACCGGAAGAAACCCCGCGGGCTCGAGCGGCAGGCGGGCGAGGGCGGTCGCGTCTGGCAACGCGGCGTCGCTATCGCGGATGAGCAGCTCGCCGCGGCGGAAGACGAAGGTGATCGGGCGGTCGTGCTCGATCGGATCGAGCAGCGCCTCGAAGCGCGGGGGTGTGACGATCAAGGCGCTAAGCCGCCCCAGGCCCACCTGCCTTCGGGGTCATTCAGGTAGCGCATGGCGAGTCCTCCTCATCGCGGGAATCTTAATGTAAAAATGCTCGCGCCCGGCGACGCTAGAATCCCCGCAGGGACAAACAACAACAGGGAGCGGAACATGGCGGGCGGCGCGAATCCAGTCAAGGCAGTGTTGTTCGCCCTCGGCGCGAACTTCGCCATCGCAGTCACCAAGTACATCGCGGCCGCATTCACCGGTTCGGGTTCGATGCTCGCCGAGGCGGTTCATTCGACCGCCGACTGCGCCAACCAGGTCCTGCTGCTGGTCGGCCTCAAGCGCTCGAAGCGCGCGCCCACGCCTGACTATCCGCTCGGCTTCGGCAAGGAAACTTATTTCTGGTCGTTCCTCGTGGCGATCATGCTTTTCAGCGTGGGCGGCCTCTTCTCGGTCTACGAGGGATGGCACAAGCTGCACGAGCCGGAGGAGCTGAAATATCCGCTGTTGGCCCTTGGCGTGCTCGCCTTCGGCATCGTGGCCGAGAGCTTCTCGATGTGGGGGTGCCTGCGCGAAGTGAACAAGGCGCGCGGCAGCCAGTCGCTCTGGGAATGGTTCAAGCATTCGCGCAACGCCGAGCTGGTGGTGATTTTCGGCGAAGACCTCGCGGCGCTGCTCGGCTTGTCGCTCGCCTTCGTCGCCGTCGGTGTCGCCTGGATGACGGGCAACGTGATGTGGGATGCCCTGGGCAGCATCGCGATCGGAGTGCTCCTGGTCGTGGTGGCGGTGATGGTGGGCGTGGAGGTGAAGGCGCTGCTCGTGGGGCAGGGCGTGGAGGCGCACGTGCGCAAGGAGATGGTCGCCTTCGTCGAAGCGCTGCCGGCGGTCGAAAAGGTGCTGAACCTGCTCACGCTCCACATGGGTGGCGACGTGCTCGTGGCGATCAAGGCGCGCATGCGCCAGCAGGGGAGCCAGGACGCGTTGGTCCAGGCGATCAACGCATCCGAGAAGGCGTTTTCGGAGCGCTTTCCCGAGGTGCAGTGGATCTTCTTCGAACCCGACGTGGTCGGCTGACTTCTTCCTTTTCTCCCTCTCCCTCGGGCGCCCGCAAAGGGGCAGGGCGTGGGAGAGGGCCGGGGAGAGGGTCCTACCGCCGCGTCCGGTTCCACCAGAGGATGGTGCCCCCGGTGATCGCTGCGGCCAGAACCAGGGTATTGCCGACCACGAAGACGCGGTCACCCACCATCGCGCTGTAGACAAGAAACAGAATTGACGACGCGACCTGCCCCGCGAAGAAAAATTTACTGATCCCGTGTTTCACGCGGTCGCGCCACTGCTTCCAGGCCTGGCCTGCCATCGTGAGAAACAACGCGCTCACGGCCGCCCATCCGATGACCTGCTCGACTTCCATGGTGAGGCTCCTCGCTCCGTGGGACCGCGGCCCCGAACCAATCGTTCAAGCCCGACCCTCGATGCGCCACACGATTCGGCTCGCTTCGGTGCGAAGTACACTGGGCGCATGGACGCCCCACTGCTCGAAGCCGCCGCGGTCCGAGCCGCGGCAGCCCGGCTCGCTCCTCACATTCGCCGCACGCCGGTCCTGGAAGTCGATGGCGCCGACTTCGGCCTGGGCGGCGTCCGACTGGTATTCAAGCTCGAGTTCCTGCAGCACGCGGGATCGTTCAAGGCGCGCGGTGCGTTCAACCACTTGCTGACGCGCGTGATCCCTCCCGTGGGTGTGGTGGCGGCATCCGGAGGCAATCACGGCGCGGCGGTGGCCTATGCGGCGATGCGGCGCGGCGTAACCGCGACGATCTTCGTGCCGAGCGTGGCATCGGCCGCGAAGGTGGCGCAAATCCGCGGCTATGGCGCGCGCCTCGAGGTCGCGGGCGACCGCTACAACGACGCGCTGCTCGCGAGCGAGCGATGCGTGGCGGAATCGGGCGGGGTAGCGATCCACGCTTACGACCAGTGGGAGACTCTGCAGGGCCAGGCGACGCTGGGTCTGGAATTCGAGGAGCAGGTGCCTGGTCTCGACGCGTTGCTGGTCGCAGTCGGGGGAGGCGGGCTGGTGGGCGGAATCGCGGCGTGGTTTTCGGGACGCGTTCCGGTGATCGGCGTCGAGCCCGAGGAGGC
>JANMYH010000252.1:0-2189 GCA_031381925.1 Burkholderiales bacterium
TGCTCGCCCCGCGCGCTTCCCAGGCAGCCGCGGCCTATCCGCCGGGGACGTCCGACGACGCGTTCTTCCCGTCGATCGGCTGGGTGGCGATGCACAGCTCGCTCGCCGATCCCCAGCGGGCCTCGGTCTACTTCAAGAGCAGCCCGTATGGCTCGTACAACCACAGCCATGCAGACCAGAACAGCTTCATCGTGAACTACCGCGGCGAGCGCCTCGCGATCAAGTCGGGCTATTACGACGATTACCGCACGCCGCACTGGAGCGGCTGGTACAAGCAGACCCGTTCGTCCAACGCGATCACGTTCGACGGCGGCCAGGGCCAGGGCAGCGACGGCAAGCAGTTCGCCGGCGAGATCGAGCGCTTCGAGTCCGATGCCGCGCACGCGCTCGCGATCGGCCGCGCCGAGAAGGCCTACGGCGGCGCGCTCACCCGCGCCCAGCGCTCGATCCTCTACCTGCGTCCCGGCGTGGTCCTGGTGCACGACGTGGTCGCCTCCAGCGTCCCGCGGACGTGGGAGTGGAATATCCACGCGCTCAACCGCATGAAGAAGTTCTCGGACCGCAGGATCTCCATCACCAGCGGCAAGGCGCAGATGTGCATCGAGATGCTCTCGAGCCCCGAGGTCGCCTTCACCCAGACCGACCAGTTCAGCGTGCCCCCCGGACGTTCGAGCACCGATTCGAAGCAACCCAACCAGTGGCATGGAGTCTTCGCCACCGCCCAGAAGACGCAGGGCGCGGAGTTCGTCGCGCTGATGCGGATCGGGGCCGACTGCGAAAACAACGCCGCCGCCAGCGTCGCGAAACGCGTGGGCGGCGGCTGGGAAGTCGCCGTCGACGGCCGTACGGTGAAGCTCGCCGGGTAATCGGGCTTGCGCTACAACGCGACGAGCGGCACCGCGGTCATGCAGCCGTTACGGCGATGCGCCGCGGCTTGGCCCGCTCGACCTTGGGCACGCGCAACGTCAGCACGCCGTTGCGAATCGCCGCCTCGATCTTGCTTGTGTCCAGGTCAGCGCTCAGGACAAAGCTGCGCTTGTACTGCGCGATGCGGACCTCGGCATAAACCGGTTGCATCCCGGAAGACTCGCCGAGCTTGACCCGCGCCTCGAGGGTCAGGGTCTCTCCATCCACGCCGATCGACACGTCCTCCCGCGATACCCCCGGCAGGTCGGCGCGAACCGTGATGCCGTCGGCGTCCTCGATGATGTCCACCGGGGGCACCAGGGCCGTCTCGGGAATTTGCCGGGCCTCGCGCTCGAGGCCCCGTTGCTTCATGTCCATGGTGGTCTCCTCTCCTCAATCCTTGATGTCGATGCGGCGCGGCCGGGACGACTCGCGCTTCGGAATCGCCAGCTTCAGCACGCCGTTGCTGCAGCTGGCTTCCACGCGAGCGCTCTCCACGTCGTCCGGAAGGCTCACGACGCGCCTGAACGGCCCCACGAATCGCTCCGCGGCGTAGACGCTCACCTTTTCGCTTTCCGGCGGCAACTCGCTCGGGCGTTCTCCCGCAATGGTGAGTAACCCCCGGTCGACCGAGACCTCGAGCCGCGCGGGATCGATGCCGGGCACGAAGGCGTAAATCTCGACGGCGGGTTCCGTCGCGCCCATGTTGATGGCCGGGAACGCGCCGCGGTGGGCAGCGCGGATGCTCGACGGCGCGCCCTTCAGGCCGAGGATTTGGTCCATCTGGCGCTGGAGGCCGTCGAAATCGGCGAACAGGTCGCCGGGAAATCTCGTCAGTGACGGATACATGGCTCGCCTCTCCTTGGTTGGGGGTTGCTACGGTCGGGAATCTAGGGGCGGCGAAATCGCTTTCAAGCCCCCCCACCCGGTGCATTTCGAAAAAATGAAAAAAGCCCGCGAGAGCGGGCTTTGCGACCGTCACCCCCCACCCCGCCCTCGCCCGCCCCTTCCCAGGGGAGAGGGTGGACGGGAAGGGAGTCTAAAACGTGCTCGGCTTGTGGCCGGTCTTCACGCGCTTCCTGTCGGCGTCGAAACCGGCGGCGCTGTTCTTGAAGATGTTGGGCTTGCGATAGACGGCCAGGATCGTGCAGCCCTCGGCGCTATGGGTCTCGTGCATCGAGCCCGGCGTGCGCCACACGTACTCGCCGGCGCGACAGATGCCGTCGTGGTCGGAGAAGGAGCCCGAGATCACGTAGCTCTGCTCGATCTCGGGGTGCTTGTGG
>JANMYH010000297.1:0-2842 GCA_031381925.1 Burkholderiales bacterium
CGTTCGCGGGCCCGCGTTTTGTTGGCTGGCGTGAATATTTACCGCGACAGGCCCGGGTCTGTCGGCTAGAGTTTTGCGCATGATGAGATCCTTGGCCCGGTTCACGGCACTCCTTCTCGCGCTGGCCATGCCACCCGGGGAGGCGCTGTCGCAGGCGGTCCGCAAGCCGGTCCGCGTCGCCTACGTCTGGCTGTTCGATGCGGGACCGTCCGCGCCGTATGCCGAGCCGTTCAGGGCGCGCCTCGCGGAGCTCGGCTGGAAGCAGGGCCAGACGCTCGAGTTCGAGCAATACGATGCGAAGAGCGACCCCGCGCGCCTCGCCGCGATCATGGAAGAGCTGGTGCGCACCAAGGTCGACGTGATCGTCGCGATGTGCACGCCCGAGGCGAAGGCCGCGATCAAGGCGACCTCTACGATTCCGATCGTGGTCACCGCCGCCGGCGATTTGGTCGCTGCGGGCCTGGTGAGCAACCTGGCACGGCCGGGCGGCAACCTCACCGGCTTCAGCATGCTTACGCGCGAAATGGGCTACAAGCGCCTCGAGTTGCTCAGCCAGTGGTTCCCGAAGGTGCGGCGCGCGACGGTGATCTGGAATCCTGCCCGCCCCGAGAATGCGGTCGAGGTGGCCGACATGCAGGCCGCGGCGAGGAAGCTCGGCATCGACCTGCGCTCGCAGCAGGTGCGCACCCCCGTCGAGCTCGGCACGGTGCTCGAGATGCTTCCGGTCGACGGCACCGAGGCGATCCTCAATGCCGGTGACCCGGTGCTTTCGGGAGGTGCCGCCGCGATCGCCAAGCGCACCGCCGAGCTCGCCATTCCCGGCCTCTACACCGAGCGAATCTTTCCCGTCCAGGGCGGCCTCATGTCCTACGGCGCCGACATGAACGTGCAGCAGCGCCGCGCCGCCGAGTACGTCGACCGCATCCTCAGGGGCGAGAAGCCGGGCGGGATGCCGATCGAGCAGGCGCAGCGCTTCGAGTTCGTGATCAACCGCAAGGTGGCGCGTGGCCATGGGTGGAACATTCCCCCGTCGGTGCTGTTGCGCGCCGACGAGCTGATCGACCGCTGACGTGGAGGCTCGCCACGCTGCGGCGATCGTCATCGGCCTCGCTTGCTCATCCGTGTCCGACGCGTGGTCTGCCGACGCGCCGCCTTGCCCGGCGTCTCCACCCCCGTACCGGTTCCTGCGCTTCGACGAGAGCTACGCGTACCTGCAGCGCCCCGAGTGCAGGACCGAGGCGTGGGATGCGCTGAAGGAGCGCGAGATCGGCGCTGCACGATTCACGATTGGCGGCGATATCCGCATACGCGACGAGTTCGGCCGAAACATACGGTTCCAGACCTCGACCCCGAACCCCGACAACGACATCGTGCAGCGCTATCACCTGCACGCCCAGCTGCGGCTCGATCCCGGCCTGCGCTTGTTCGGCGAGCTCAAGAGCAACCACGTGTCGGGCCGGGACCCGGGTCCGATCGGCACCGATGTGGACCGCCTCGACATCCATCAGGCCTTTGTGGAGATGGTCGAACCGGAAAGGGGGCGGGCACGCATGGGACGCCAGGAGATGGCGTTCGGCGCGTTTCGTCGCATCTTTCCCCGCAACGGCCCGAACGTCCGGGGGAGCTTCGACGCGATCCGGGTCACTACCCGCCCGGTCGGATGGACGCTCGACGCGTTCGCGTTCAAGCCGGTTGCGATCGTGGCGGGCCCGTTCGACGACGCGAGCATCAACGAGCAGCGCTATTGGGGCGCCTACGCCACCGCTCCGGCCGGATTCGCCGCCGGCTCCGCGGACTTCTACTACATCGGGCTTGCGCGCGATTCGGCGCGCTTCGCGCAGGGCGTCGCCGACGAGCTGCGCCATACGATCGGCGCCCGCTTCTTCGGGCGCGACGGAGCCTGGGACCACGACATCGAGCCGACGCTACAGTGGGGGCACTTCGGCGGCGGAGCGCTGCGCGCATGGGCGATCGAGGGCGAGTCGGGATTCACCTTTCGCGAGGCCGCCTACCGCCCCCGCGTTTCTCTGCGCTACAGCGCGGCGAGCGGCGACGGTGACCCTGCACGCGCGAGCCTCGAGACCTTCAACCCGATGCTTCCGCGAGGTGGTGCCCTCGGAGAGGTGTGGAATTTTTCCGCGGCCAACCTCCTGCACCTGCGGCTCGCGCTCGACCTGCAGCTCTCCGCTGGGTTGGCTGCGCAGGTGAGCGCCGATGGGACCTGGAGAAAGAGCTTGCGCGACGGCGTCTACGGGAGCGGCGGCAACATCCTGGTGCCTGCGGGAACCAGCCGCGCGCGCGCCGTGGGCACCGACGTCGATGCGACGGTCAACTGGCGCGCCACGCGGCAGTTGCTGCTGAGCGTGAGTGCTGGCTATTTTCGCAATGGCGCGTTCTCCCGCGATGCAGGATTGAAGCACCAATGGCTCGTGTTTCCGTTCCTCGCATTCCAGTTCTGAAGGCGGCGCGCGCACTGTCACCGGAGTGACCGCAAAACAGGCGCAAAATGGCCGCGTGATCGGCCAACTCTTCGGACTCGGGGATTGCCCTCGTCGTCCCGGATATTTCGTGTGAGCCGGAATGCTGATCTATACGGGGATCACCGGGGCCATCGTCGGCCTGTACCGGCAGGTCGTGCCGTTGTATCTCGCCTTCGCGTCGGCCTGCGCCAATCACACCCCCACGCGGTGCTGGCGCAAAGGGTAAGCATCTGATAAAATTGAACAAATGATCCAGCAACGCACTCTGAAGACGATCGTTCGGGCCACCGGTGTGGGCCTGCATACGGGCCACAAGGTGACGATGGCGCTGCGGCCTGCGCCCATCGATACCGGCATCGTCT
>JANMYH010000202.1:0-34477 GCA_031381925.1 Burkholderiales bacterium
GCGCTCAACCTTCCGGGGCCTGCCGCGTGCGCGCGGCTGCGCGACCTCGGCGCCGCCGTGACCAAGGTCGAGCCCCCCGCGGGCGACCCCTTCGAGGCGTACTGCGGCGCCTGGTACGCGCGCCTGCATGCGACCATGGCCGTGCAGCGCCTCGACCTGAAGAGCGACGCAGGGCGTGACGCGTTGCACGCGCTCCTTGCAGGGGCGGACCTGCTCGTGACCGCCCAGCGCCCCTCCGCGCTCGCGCGCCTGGGGCTCGATCCCGCGAGCCTTGCCGCGCGCCACCCGCGCCTCTGCCACGTCGCGATCACGGGCCACCCGACGCCCCACGAAGAGACCCCCGGCCACGACCTGACCTATCTCGCGGTCCACGGCCTGCTCACGCCACCCGGGCTCCCCGCGACGCTTTTCGCCGACATGGCGGGCGCCGAACGAGCCGTGAGCACTGCGCTCGCCCTGGTCATTTCCCGCGACCGGACCGGACGTGGAGGCGCCGTCCATGCACCTCTCGAAGAGGGCGCGCGCATGCTCGCGCAGCCGTTGCACGAAGGTCTTACGCGCCCCGGCGCGCTGCTGGGGGGCGGAGCGCCTGGCTATAATGTTTATCCTGCGAGCGCGGGATGGGTCGCGGTGGCGGCGCTCGAACCGCACTTCGCCCAGCGCCTCGCGCGTGACCTCGGCCTTGAAACCCTCACCCACGAGGCGTTGCGCGCGCGCTTCGCCAGCGACACCGCGACCGGGTGGGAGTCATGGGCGAAGGAGCGCGACCTGCCCCTCGTCGCATTGCGCAATCCGTCCAGCGAAAGCCCTTCCTGACATGCAGATCCAGAACCAGGTGTTCCTCGTGGCCGGCGGCGGCTCCGGGCTTGGCGCGGCCACGGCCCGCATGTTGGCGGACGCGGGCGGCAAGGTGGTCATCGCCGACGTGAACCCGGGCGCCGAGGCGATGGCCCGGGAACTCGGGCAGGGTGCGCGCTTCGCCCGCACCGACGTGACCGACGAGGCGTCGACCCAGGCGGCCGTCGACCTGTGCGTCTCCGCCTTCGGGGCGATCCATGGAGCGGTGAACTGCGCCGGCGTGGCTCCCGGCGAGCGCGTGGTCGGCAAGAACGGGCCCCATGGCCTGGCGAGCTTCGAACGCGCCATCCGCATCAATCTCGTCGGCACGTTCAACGTGATCCGGCTTGCGAGCGCGAAGATGAGCGCCCAACCGACGTTGCCGAGCGGGGAGCGCGGCGTCATCGTGAATACCTCGTCGGTCGCTTCCATGGACGGGCAGATCGGCCAGGCGGCCTACGCGGCCTCGAAGGCGGGGGTGAACGGCATGACCCTGCCGATCGCCCGCGAGCTCGCGCGCTTCGGCATCCGCGTGATGACCATCGCGCCCGGCATCTTCGACACACCGATGCTCGCCGGCATGAGCGACGAGATCCGCGCCTCCCTCGGTGCGCAGATTCCGTTCCCGTCGCGCCTGGGCAAGCCCGAGGAGTACGCCGCGCTCGTTCGCCACATCATCGAGAACGAGGTCCTCAACGGTGAGGTGATCCGCCTGGACGGCGCCATCCGCATGACGGCGAAATGACGTCCTTCGTCGAGCTGGCGCAGGGCCGGCTCGAGACGCTCGACATTCCCGCCACCGAGCCGGGACGCCCGGAAATCCTCCTGCTGCACGAAGGCCTCGGCTCCGTCTCCATGTGGCGCGACTTTCCCCAGACGATCGCGCGGGAGACCGGGAGCCGCGTGGTCGCCTATTCCCGCCTGGGCTTCGGGCGCTCTTCGCCTCGCTCTTCGCCCTACACTCCGCGGTTCATCCACGAAGAGGCGTTCGAGGTGATCCCGGCACTGCGCGAGCGGCTCGGCATCGGCAACGCGGTGCTCATCGGCCATTCCACCGGCGCCTCGATGGCGCTGGTGCACGCGAGCGCGCCCACAATGCCGGTCGCGGGCGTGGTGGCAATGGCGCCGCTCACGACGGTTGAGGGCTCGAATGTCGAGAGCATCGAGCGGGCACGGATTCTCTATCAGACGACCGACTGGCGCGCCCGGCTCTCGCGCCATCACGACGACGTCGACGCGGTCTTCTACGGCTGGAACGATACCTGGCTGCAAGCCGACTTCCGCGCCTGGAACATACTCGCGGACTTGCGCCGCGTCCGCGCCGCGGTGCTCGCGATCCTCGGCTCGAAGGACGAGTACAGCACCCCCGCGCAGGTTGCCGCCATCGCCGAAAACCTGCCCGATCCGTCGCGCTTCGAGTCCCTGCTGCTGGACGGTTGCGGACACGCCCCCCACCGCGAACAGCCTGCCGCCGTGGTCGAAGCGGTGAAGCGGTTCCTCGGCGCGGTATAATTGCACCCTTCGATCGGGCGTCCGCGAGGCTTGTCCAGCACATGCTGTTCGATACCCACCTCACCGAGGATTTCGACGCGCTTCGCGACACGGTGAAGCGCATGTGCGATGCGGAGCTCGCGCCGCGCGCGGCCGCGATCGACACGGCCAACGAGTTTCCTGCGGACATGTGGGCGAAGCTGGGCGAGCTGGGGCTGCTCGGCATGACCGTGCCGGAGAGCCACGGCGGCACCGGCCTGGGTTACCTCGCGCACGTGGTCGCGATGGAGGAAGTCTCGCGCGCCTCGGCTTCCGTCGGCCTGTCCTACGGTGCCCACTCCAACCTGTGCGTGAACAACCTCTACCTCAACGGCTCGGAAGCGCAGCGCGGCAAGTACCTGCCGAAGCTCTGCTCGGGTCAATTCGTGGGGGCGCTCGCGATGAGCGAGCCGGGCGCCGGCTCCGATGTCGTCGGCTCCATGGCGTGCCGTGCAGAGAAGAAGGGCGATCGCTGGATCGCCAACGGCTCGAAGATGTGGATCACCAACGGTCCCGATGCCGACGTGCTGATCGTGTACATGCGCACCGCGCCGAAGGACCAGGGATCGCGCGCGATGACCGCCTTCCTCGTCGAGAAGGGCATGAAGGGGTTCAAGACCGCGCAGAAGCTGGACAAGCTCGGCATGCGCGGCTCGAATACCTGCGAGCTGGTGTTCCAGGATTGCGAGATCCCCGCGGAGAACGTCCTCGGGACCGTGAACGGCGGCTCGAAAGTATTGATGCGCGGCCTGGACACGGAGCGTTGCGTGCTCTCGGGCGGACCCATCGGCATCATGCAGGCGGCGATGGACGTGGTGCTGCCCTACGTCCACGATCGCAGGCAATTCGACGCGCCGATCGGCACCTTCGAGCTGATGCAGGGCAAGATCGCCGACATGTACACCAAGCTGCAGGCCTCCCGGGCCTTCAGCTATCGCGTGGCCGGCGCACTCGACCAGGGCCGGGGCCGGGCCGCTCGCAAGGATGCCGCGGCGTGCCTGCTGTTCGCCTCCGAGAACGCCGTGCAGGTCGCCCTCGAGGCGATCCAGTCCCTGGGCGGCAACGGCTACATCAACGACTTCCCGGCGGGGCGTTTGCTGCGCGACGCCAAGCTCTACGACATCGGCGCCGGCACCAACGAGATCCGCCGCATGCTGATCGGGCGAGAGCTCTTCGAAGAATCGACCTAGAACTGGAGAAGTCATGGCAGAAAGCATCGTCATCGTCGGCGCCAAACGCACCCCCATCGGCTCCATGCAGGGCAAGTTCAACTCGATGACCGCGTCCCAGCTGGGCGCGGTCGCGATCAAGGCCGCCATCGAGCAGGCGGGCGTCAAGTCCGGCGAGGTGGATGACCTGATCTTCGGCAACGTCCTGGGAGCCGGCCAGGGCCAGGCACCGGCGCGCCAGGCCGCGCTCGGAGCGGGCCTCGACATGTCCACGCCCGCGACCACCATCAACAAGATGTGCGGCTCCGGAATGAAGGCTGCCATGATGGCGGCCGACTCGCTCTCCTCGGGCCAGGCGACGATCGTGGTCGCCGGTGGGATGGAATCGATGACCAACGCGCCGCACCTGCTGCCCAAGGGCCGCGGGGGCATCCGCTACGGCCACGGCCAGGTGCTCGACCACATGGCCTTCGACGGCCTGGAGAACGCCTACGACGGCAAGCCCATGGGCGTCTTCGCCGATGCGACCGCCAAGAAATACGGCTTCACGCGCGAGAGCATGGACGAGTATGCCAAGGAGTCCACCACCCGGGCGCTGGCGGCGTCCAAGTCGGGCGGCTTCACCGAGGAGATCGCCCCGGTCACCGTGAAGGGCCGCAAGGGCGACGAGATCGTGAAGGACGATGAGACGCCGTTCAACGTGAACGTGGACAAGATCCCGACGCTGCGCCCCGCGTTCAACAAGGACGGCACGGTGACCGCGGCGACTTCCTCGTCGATTTCCGACGGCGCCGCGGCGCTGGTGATGATGACCGAGTCGGAAGCGAAGAAGCGCGGCGCCAAGCCGCTCGCGCGCATCGTGGCGTACGCATCGAACGCGCACGAGCCCGAATGGTTCACCACCGCCCCGGCCGGCGCGATCAAGAAGGTCCTCGACAAGGCCGGCTGGAAGGCCTCCGACGTCGACCTGTTCGAGGTGAACGAGGCGTTTGCGGTGGTCACCATGGCCGCGATGAAGGACATCGGCATTCCGCACGACAAGGTGAACGTGAACGGCGGCGCCTGCGCGCTCGGCCATCCGATCGGCGCGACGGGAGCCCGCATCATCACGACGTTGATTTACGCGCTCAGGAAGCGTGGGGGGAAAAAAGGGGTCGCCGCGCTGTGCATCGGCGGTGGCGAGGGAACGGCAATCGCACTGGAGGTCCTGTAATGAGCACTGCAACCCAGGCAACACCCATCGAACGCACGCCTAACATCGGCACCAACCTCGCCGCGGAGCTGCGTTCCGTCGGAATCGACTCGCTCGAGGCCTTGATGCGCGTCGGATTCTGGGACGCGTGGCTGCAACTGCGACGCGCCAACCCGGAACGCAACAGCCTTCCCGCCTGCCTCGCCCTCGCGGGCGCGGTCGCGGGCGTGCGCTGGAACCACCTTCCGCCCAAGGTGCGTGCCGATATCCGCCAGCGGGTGAAGGCCGTTCGCGCATGACGGTCGCCCGCGCCGCGGCGGCCGCGCTCTTCGGGGCGCTGCTGGTCGCGGGATGCGGGAAACCGGAGGCCCCGAAGGTCGATGCGGCCGCGGAACAGGCGGCCGCCACCGAGCGCGCAAAGCAGCGCGCCTACGGCGGTACCGGGGTAAAGGCTCTCGAGGACGCGAAGAAGCTGGGCGACGACCTCAACAGCAAGGCGCAGAAGAACGTCGACTGAACATGCTCACCCGCGCGCACACCGACTTCCTCACCGAAGAGCAGCGCATGATTCGCGACATGGCGCGCGAGTTCGCGCAGGCCGAGCTCGCGCCCCATGCCGGCCGATGGGACGAGGAAGGCTGGATTCCCGACGCCGTGGTCGCCAAGCTGGGTGAGTTGGGGCTCCTCGGCATGGTGGTCCCCGAGGAATGGGGCGGCACCTTCTCCGACTACGTGGCGTACGCGCTCGCCATCGAGGAGATCGCCGCCGGATGCGCTTCGACCGCCACGCTCATGAGCGTGCACAACTCCGTCGGGTGTGGTCCGATCCTCAACTGGGGAAGCGACGCCCAGAAGAAGGCGTGGCTGCCCGCCATGGCCGCGGGCCGCAAGATCGGCTGCTTCTGCCTGACCGAGCCGCAGGCGGGGAGCGAAGCGAACAACCTCAAGACGCGCGCGGTCCTGAAGGACGGGCGCTGGGTCCTGAATGGCGCCAAGCAGTTCGTCACCAACGGCAAGCGCGCCGCCGTGGCGATCGTCTTCGCGGTGACCGATCCGGACCTTGGCAAGAAGGGCCTGTCGGCCTTCATCGTGCCCACCGACGCGCCCGGGTTCGCGAGCCAGAAGCTGGAGACGAAGCTCGGCATCCGCGCCTCGGACACCTGCGCGATCGTGCTCGAGGACTGCGCGATCCCGGAGGAGAACCTGCTCGGCCCCCGCGGCAAGGGGCTTGCGATCGCCCTCTCCAACCTCGAAGGCGGCCGCATCGGCATCGCCGCCCAGGCGCTCGGCATCGCGCGCGCGGCCTTCGAGGCAGCGCTCGGCTATGCCCGCGAGCGCACGCAGTTCGGCAAGAAGCTCTCCGAGCACCAGTCGATCGCCAACTACCTGGCCGACATGCACACGCGCATCAACGCCGCGCGCCTGCTGATCCTGCACGCGGCGCGGATGCGAACCGAGGGCATTCCGTGCCTCTCGGAGGCCTCGCAGGCCAAGCTCTTCGCTTCCGAGGCTGCCGAGTGGGTGTGCACCAAGGCGATCCAGATCCACGGCGGCTACGGCTACCTCGCCGACTATCCCGTCGAGCGCCACTACCGGGACGCCCGCATCACGCAAATCTACGAGGGCACGAGCGAGATCCAGCGCATGCTCATCGCGCGCAACCTCGCCGGATGACCCCCGCGACCCCCCACCCCCAGCAGGGCCTCGTGGTCTCCTGGGTCGCGCAGATGATCGGCACACTGGTGCTGGCGGGTGTCGTCCTCGTCTTCGTGCGCTCGATGGGCGCACCGTTCGCGACCGACGAATCCGACTGGAAACGCTACGCGATGGCCGGGATCATCCTCGGCATCGCCCCGGCACTGCTGTACCTGCGCACCTACAAGCCGCTGCTGGATCGCGACGCCGCCGGCCTGCGCGCGAACGGCGGCACGCCAGACCCGGGGCTGCGGCAACGACTTGCGCGCTCCCTGGTGATCGGCGGCGCGCTCTGCGAGATTCCGATGGCGATGGGCGTGGTGCAGCTCTTCTTCGGCGGCGAGACGCGCTGGTTCCTCGGTGCGACGCTGATCACCATTGCCCTGCGAATGTCGTATCGCCCCTTCACCAAGAGCTGACGTGCCTACCATCAAGAGCCGGCTCGACCCAGGGTCTCCTGCCTTCAAGGCCAATTCCCAGCATCACCGCGCCCTCGCCGAGGACCTGCGTCAGCAGGTGGCGAAGATTGCCGAGGGCGGCGGGCCCGACGCGCAGAAGAAGCACACCGCGCGCGGCAAGCTCCTGCCACGGGAGCGCGTGCGCGGCCTGCTGGATCCCGGGGCACCGTTCCTCGAGCTCTCCCAGCTCGCCGCCTACGGCATGTACGGCGACGACGCGCCCTCGGCCGGCCTGATCACCGGCATCGGCCGCGTCGAGGGGCGCGAGGTGGTGGTGGTGGCCAACGACGCGACGGTCAAGGGCGGCACCTACTACCCGATGACGGTCAAGAAACACCTGCGCGCCCAGGAGGTGGCGGCGCAGAACCACCTTCCGTGCGTCTACCTCGTCGATTCGGGAGGCGCGTTCCTGCCGCTGCAGGACGAGGTGTTTCCCGACAAGGAGCACTTCGGGCGGATCTTCTACAACCAGGCCAACCTCTCCGCGCAGGGCATCCCGCAAGTGGCGGTGGTGATGGGATCGTGCACCGCGGGCGGCGCCTACGTGCCGGCGATGTGCGACGAGTCGATCATCGTGAAGAACCAGGGAACGATATTCCTGGGGGGCCCCCCGCTGGTGAAGGCCGCGACCGGCGAGGTCGTGACGGCGGAGGACCTGGGGGGCGGGGATGTGCACTCGCGAACCTCCGGCGTCACCGATCACCTGGCCGATGACGACCGCCACGCGCTCGCCATCGCCCGCGAGATCATCCGCCATTCGTCGCCCCGGGCGCCGCAACGCGGCGCTGGCCCGGGGCCCAATTGGGCCCCCGCCGACGCGGGGGCGACAGCGGTCGCCGAGCCGCTCTACCCCGCCGAAGACCTGTACGGAATCATTCCCAAGGACCCACGCCAACCTTTCGACGTGCGCGAGGTGATCGCGCGCCTGGTCGACGGCTCCGACTTCCACGAGTTCAAGGCGCTCTACGGATCGACGCTGGTCACGGGCTTCGCGCACGTGCACGGCTGCCCGGTGGGCATTCTCGCCAACAACGGCATCCTGTTCTCGGAATCCGCCCTCAAGGGCGCGCACTTCATCGAGCTGTGCGCGCAGCGCGGCACCCCGCTCCTCTTCCTGCAGAACATCACCGGCTTCATGGTCGGGAAGAAGTACGAGGCCGGCGGCATCGCCAAGGACGGCGCCAAGCTCGTGACCGCGGTCGCATGCGCGAAAGTGCCCAAGCTCACGGTGATCCTCGGCGGCTCCTTCGGCGCCGGCAACTACGGCATGTGCGGGCGCGCCTTCAACCCCCGCTTCCTCTGGACCTGGCCGAATGCGCGCATCTCGGTCATGGGCGGCGAGCAGGCCGCGAGCGTGCTCGCCACCGTGAAGCGCGACGGCATCGAGGCGAAGAAGGGCAAGTGGTCGAAGCAGGAGGAAGAGCAGTTCAAGGCGCCGATCCGCGAGCAGTACGAGCGCCAGGGCCACCCGTACTACGCCACCGCGCGCCTCTGGGACGATGGCGTCATCGATCCCGCCGATACCCGCAGGGTGCTGGGCCTCGCGTTGGCCGCCACCCTCAACGCTCCCGTCGAGGAGACGCGTTTCGGCGTCTTCCGCATGTAGCGCGCTGGAGGATCATGTCCGAATCGCTTGCCATCGAACACCAGGGCCCCGTGGGCCTGCTCACGCTCAACCGGCCCGAGCGCCACAACGCTTTCGACGACGCGCTCATCCGCGACCTGACCGAGGCGCTGCGAACCCTGGAGGCCGACGAGGGCGTGCGCCTCGTGGTGCTGTCTGCCGCAGGCAAGTCGTTCTCCGCCGGCGCCGACCTGAACTGGATGAAGCGCATGTCGGGCTTCTCGAAAGAGGAGAACCAGCGCGACGCGATGCAGCTGGGCGCCCTCATGAGCACCCTTGCCCAGCTGCGCAAACCCACGATCGCGCGGGTGCACGGTGCGGCCTATGGCGGCGGCGTGGGCCTGGTGGCGTGCTGCGATGTCGCGGTCGCATCGAACGCGGCGACGTTTTCGCTCTCCGAGGCCAAGCTTGGACTGATTCCCGCGGTGATCTCGCCCTACGTGGTCGCCGCGATCGGCGAGCGCGCGGCACGCCGCTACTTCCTCACCGCCGAGCGCTTCGATGCGGCCGAGGCCTGGCGCCTGGGCCTGGTGCACGAGCTGGCGAGCGACGACGTGGACCTCGACGAGAAGGTTGGCGCGATCGTCGATGCGATGCTCGCGTGTGGACCGGTGGCCCAGCGCGAGGCGAAGGAGCTGATCCGCGCCGTCGCCGCGAGGCCGGTGACCAGCGAACTCATCGAGGACACGGCGCGGCGTATCGCGAGGATCCGATCGTCTCCCGAAGGGCGCGAAGGCGTCGTCGCCTTCCTCGAGAAGCGCCGCGCCGCCTGGATTCCGCCCGACCCCGAGCCGTCGCACGAGCCCGAACCGCCCGGGGGGATATAGATGTTCGAGAAGATCCTCATTGCGAATCGCGGCGAGATCGCCTGCCGGGTGATGCGCACCTGCCGGCGGCTGTCGATTCGCACCGTCGCGGTCCACTCCTCGATCGATGCGCACGCGCTGCACGTCGAGATGGCCGACGAGGCGTATCTCATCGGCGGCCCGCGCCCCCTCGACTCGTACCTGAAAGGCAAGACGATCATCGCCGCGGCCAAGGCGTGTGGCGCCCAGGCGATCCACCCCGGCTACGGGTTCCTTTCGGAGAACGAGGACTTCGCCCGCGCGGTCGAGGCCGAGGGGCTGGTCTTCATCGGGCCGACGCCCGAGGCGATCGAGAAGATGGGCCTGAAGGATCGCGCCAAGGCGCTCATGGAGAAGGCGGGCGTTCCGGTCGTGCCCGGCTACCATGGGGAGAATCAGGACAACGCGTTTCTCGCGGCACAGGCGAAGAAGGTCGGCTATCCCCTGCTCATCAAGGCGGTAGCGGGCGGCGGCGGCAAGGGGATGCGGCTCGTCACGAAGGATGGCGAGTTCGCCGCGCAGCTCGCATCGGCGCGCCGGGAGGCCGGCAGCGCGTTTGGCGACGAGGCCGTGTTGCTCGAGCGCTACGTGCAGGGGCCCCACCACATCGAGTTCCAGGTGTTCGGCGATACCCACGGCCACTACGTGCACCTCTTCGAGCGCGAGTGCTCGATCCAGCGCCGCCACCAGAAGGTGCTCGAGGAGACACCCTCGCCATTCCTGGACGCCGCGATGCGCCAGGCGATGGGAGAAGCGGCAGTCGCGGCCGCCCGGGCCATCGCATACCGCGGGGCGGGCACGATCGAGTTCATCGTGGGCGCCGACCGCAAGTTCTTCTTCATGGAGATGAACACGCGACTGCAGGTCGAGCATCCGGTCACCGAGATGACCACCGGCGAAGACCTGGTCGAATGGCAGCTGCGGGTGGCAGCGGGCGAGGAACTCCCGCTCAAGCAATCCGAAATCCATTCGGGCGGGCACTCGATCGAAGTCCGTCTTTGCGCCGAGAACCCCGAGAACAATTTCCTCCCCGAGACCGGGCGTATCGAGGTGTTGCGCGCACCGGTGGATCCCGGCACGGAGGACGACGAGAGCGACGTGCGCCTGGACACCGGAGTGCGCGAGGGCGACGAAGTGAGCGTGTTCTACGACCCGATGATCGCCAAGCTCATCGTCTGGGGCGACGACCGGCCCGAGGCCGCGCGGCGCATGCAGCGCGCGCTGGCCAAGACCGCGATCCTGGGGCTCAAGACCAACCTCGCGTTCCTCGAGCGCGTGGTGGGCCATCCGGCCTTCCTCGCGGGCGAGACCGATACCGGTTTCATCGAGCGGCACCGCGCCGACCTCCTGCCGGCCGAATCGGCGGTGCCCCTGGAGGCGCTGGTGGCCGCAGCCGCCCGCGTTTTCATGGACGAGCGCCGCGCCATCGCCGCGGCGCCGGCATCGCCCTGGAGCGACACCGGGGGATGGCGGCTGAACCAACCCGCGCTGCGGCGCATGGAATTCGAGGCGCCGGGCGGACCGGGCATCACCGTCGACGCCGTGATGCACCCGGGGTACGCGATGGTGTCGGTCGCCGGCAAGACGCATCGCGTGGCCGTGCGACCCCCCGAAGGCAATCGCTTGCAGATCGCACTCGACGAGGAAACCTACTTCGCCGAAGTCGTGCGCCTGGGCGCGCGGATCTCCGCCGTCACTCCCCGGGGCCGGCACGAGCTGAAGCTGGTCGATCCCTTCCACTACGAGCCGGTCGATGCCGCACCCGATGCACGCCTCACCGCGCTCATGCCCGGGCGGGTCGTCAAGCTGCTGGCGGGCGTGGGGGACAAGGTGCGCAAGGGCCAAGCGCTCCTGATCCTCGAGGCGATGAAGATGGAGCACACGATCGTGAGCCCGCGCGACGGCGTGATCGAGCGCGTGGCCTTCGCGGAGAACCAGCTGGTGCCCGCCGACGCGGTGCTGTTCGCCTTCCGCGAGTAGCTCGCGGAGGGCCGATTACGGCTGTAAGACGCCGGCCGCCGCTTCTGTGCCGGGCCTCACAGCGCCCCTCCCCGCGCGCGCCTAATGTGGTGTCACGACGTAGCCAGCGGGGAGCACCCGAATGACAACCGCCCTCACCCTCACCACGCTCATGGTCGCCTTCGCCACTCTCTGGGCCCTGAAAAAGCTCGCCTCGATGGCGGTGCCGGCCGAAGAGCGCGTCACGAAGCGTTGAGCAGCCGGGGCTGCGGCTCGTTGCGCAGCCACGCGAGCAGGTTTTCCACGACCCCGGGCCCGAACTTGCGGAACACCGGGTCGTTCACGAATCCAAGGTGCGGCGTAAGGACCACGTTCTCGCGCCTCGCAAGCGGCGCCCCTGCCGCCAACGGCTCGTCGTCGTAGACATCCAGCGCGGCAATCCCGGGGCGCCCCTCATCCAGCGCGGCATCCAACGCCGCCATGTCGATCAGCGCCGAGCGCGCCGCGTTCACCAGGATCGAGTCGGGCCGCATGAGCGCCAGGCGCTCTGCATTCAGGAGCTTGCGGGTGGCCTCGCTCGGAACGAGGCTGAGGCTCACCACCTTGGAGGTTTTCAGAAGCTCCTCCAGCGCGACCGACCTTGCCCCGCCCTGCGCCGCGCGCTCGGGCGTCATGTTGGGGCTCCAGCACACGAGCTCCATTCCGAACGCCTGGCCCACCCGCCCCACCCGTTGGCCGATGTCGCCAAAGCCGATGATTCCGAGGCGCTCGCCGGCCAGCACTGCAGGTAGGCCCTTGCCGTCGCGCCACTGGCCGCGCCGCACCAGGGCGAGGTAGCTTTCGAGCCGCTTGGCCGCGGCGAGGATCAGCGTCCAGGTGAGCTCCGCCGTGCTTTCCTTCGAAGACCCCATCTCGGTGTTGGTGACCGGGATGCCACGCGCCTTGAACGCCGCCGAATCCATCGTCGTGTTGCGCCCCCCCGTGAACGAGAAGAACTTGAGCCTGGGCAACTGGGCGAGCAGCTCCGCCTTGAAGGGTGTGCGATCCCTGATCACGACGATGGCGTCAGCGTCGCGAATTGCGGCGAGCAGGCCTTCGCCCCTCAGCCGCTCGTGGTGCACGACGACATCGGCAAGCGCGTCGACCGACGCCCAGTCGCCGCTCTTGCGCAGCAATTGCTCGTAGTCGTCGAGGACCACGACCCGCGGGCGTGCGCTCATGGGTGTGCGAGCTCGGTCAAAGCGCGCACGTCGGCGGCCTCGCCCAGCTTCCAGCAGGCATCGATCAGCTTGGCCGCGCGCGGGGCGCCGATTACCGGATCGGCCAGCGAGTGGAATTTGGCCTCGAGGTCGCGATCGGAGAGCGGGCGCTCGAGCGAACCGATGGCGTGCTTGATGAACACGTGGGTGCGGCGCCCGTCCTTGAGGACCGCCGTCACGTCGCAGGCGGCCTCGTCGATCGAATCGTCCACCGTCGCCACGACCTTGCGGCGCAGGGCCACCATGTCCGCGCGCGTCACGATGGAGTCGTCGTACTCGCCCTCGCCCGCGCGCCCGAAGATGAGCCCGGCGGCAAAGCCGTGATAGACGCTGAACTTGCCCTGCAGGCCGTCCTGCGGCTCCTTGTTGCCGGTGAGCTCGAGCACCAGCGAGTGCACCTTGAGCTCCACGCGCTCGACGTCCTCGGCCTTCACGCCCTTCGCGCGCAGCTGCACCGCGGCGTCGATCGTCGGGTGGATCACGATCCCGCAGGCGAACGGCTTGTAGCTGTTGTACGAAATCTCGAAACGGCTCCCCAGCTCCCCGGTGATCTCGGTCCAGTCGTACTTGGGTGACACCACCTGCGCAAAGCCGCGCGGGGCCTCGAGCGCCTTCGGGCTCGCGGTGAATCCGTGGCGGGCCAGCAGGGCCGAAGTCAGGCCCGCACGCGCCGCTCCTCCGGGATGGAAGGGCTTGGTCATGGTGCCGAACTGCTCGCGCAGCCCGATCGGCTGCGACGCCGCGATCCCCAGCGCCATGCAGGTGCGGGCCACGTCCAGCCCCAGCAGGCGCGAGCATCCCGCGGCGGCCCCGAGCATGCCGGTCGACCCGGTGATGTGCCAGCCTCGGTCGTAATGCTCGGGATAGATGCAGTTGCCCATCCGGCACGAGACGTCGATGCCGAGCACCAGCGCGTCGATCACCTTGCGGCCCGACAGGCCCTCCTTCTCGGCCAGGGCGAGCAGCGCCGAGGCCACCGGGCCCGCGGGGTGGATGATGGTCTTCAGGTGCGTATCGTCGAAGTCGAAGGTATGCGAGGTGATGCCGTTCACCAGCGCGGCGCTGGCCATGTCCACCTTCTCGGTGCGGCCGAGGATGCTCGCCTGCCGCGCGGGCTCGAGCTCGGCAACCGCCGCGAGCGCGCTCTCGGCGGACTCGTGCTTCGCCGCGCCTACGGCGCAGCCCACCCAGTTGAGGAACGTGCGGTGCGCTTCATGGTCCACCGCGTCGCTCCAGCCCCGCGACGGGTGGGTCGCGACGAACTTCGCGAGGATCTCGGTGATCGGCGGCGCGGTATGGTCGGCCTGGACCTTCGTATTGCGCGCCATCAGTTTCCCCGCTTGATGTTGCGTACCTGGGCCATCGCCCGGCTGAGCTGCTCGGCCACAGGGCATGCCGCCAGGAGGCGTCGGGTCATGGGGGGAATCCTCGGGATGGGTCGAGCGATTATAATTCGAGCTTGCTCCGGAATGCCTCATCGGAGCGGACGCCGAGGGCGCCGCTCAGTGAGGCAATTGCGGCGCGCGACCCCAACGAGGAGACCCCATGGCAGCCAATCCCAAGTCGGTGTCACAAGCAGCCCCCACGGTGAAGCTGCTGATCAACGGCAAGTTTGTCGAGTCGAAGGCGAAGAACTGGCGCGACGTCATCAACCCTGCCAACCAGGAGGTGCTCGCCCGGGTCCCGATGTGCGACGCCGACGAGGTGGGCGAGGCGGTCGCGGCCGCGGCTTCCGCCTACAAGACCTGGAAGAACGTGCCGATCGGCCAGCGTGCCCGCATCATGCTCAAGCTCCAGGAGCTCATCCGCCGCGACATGAAGAAGATCGCGGCGGTGCTCACCGCCGAGCAGGGCAAGACGCTGCCGGATGCCGAGGGCGACATCTTCCGCGGCCTCGAGGTGGTCGAGCACGCCTGCTCCATCGGCACCCTGTCCCTGGGCGAATTCGCCGAGAACGTGGCCGGGGGCGTGGACACGTATTTCATCCGCCAGCCGATCGGCGTGTGCGCGGGCATCACGCCGTTCAATTTTCCCGCGATGATCCCGCTGTGGATGTTCCCGATGGCGATCGTCTGCGGCAACACCTTCGTGCTGAAGCCCTCCGAGCAGGACCCGATGACTCCGATGGTGCTCGCCGAGCTCGCGATCGAGGCGGGCGTACCGCCGGGCGTGCTCAACGTCGTGCACGGTGGCAAGGAGTCGGTGGACGCGCTTTGCACCCACCCCGACATCAAAGCGGTCTCGTTCGTGGGCTCCACCCACGTCGGCGAGCACGTCTACAAGCTCTCGAGCACGCACGGCAAGCGCGCGCAATGCATGATGGGCGCGAAGAATCACGCGGTGGTGATGCCCGACGCCAACAAGGAGCAATCGCTCAATGCCCTGGTGGGCGCGGGCTTCGGCGCGGCCGGGCAGCGCTGCATGGCCACCAGCGTCGTGGTGCTCGTGGGCGAGGCCAACCAGTGGATTCCCGACATCGTCGCGAAGGCGAAGACGCTCACGCTCAACGGCGGCACCGAGAAGGGAGCGGACCTGGGCCCGGTGATCTCCAGGAGTGCCAGGACGCGCATCGAGGGGCTGATCGAGCAGGGGGTGAAGGAAGGCGCGAAGCTCGAGCTCGACGGGCGCAACCCGAAGGTCGCCGGCTACGAGAAGGGCAATTTCGTCGGGCCCACGATCTTCTCGGGGGTGAAGCCGGGACACAAGGTCTACACCGAGGAGATCTTCGGCCCGGTGCTGGTACTGGTGAGCGTCGACACGCTCGACGAGGCGATCGACGTGGTGAACCGCAATCCGTTCGGCAACGGTACCGGCATCTTCACCCAGTCGGGCGCGGCGGCACGCAAGTTCCAGAACGAGATCGACGTGGGCCAGGTGGGCATCAACGTGCCGATCCCGGTGCCGGTGCCCTATTTCAGCTTCACCGGCTCGCGCGGCTCCAAGCTGGGCGACCTCGGGCCCTACGGCAAGCAGGTAATCCAGTTCTATACGCAGGTGAAGACGATCACTTCGCGCTGGTTCGACGACGCGACGACGTCTCCCGGGATCCACACGACGATCAGCCTCAAATAACCGACAAAGGGCCTTTCTTAAAGTCTGGCCCTCAAGCCATGAAAATCGGATTTATCGGCCTCGGGCACATGGGCAACCCCATGTGCCGGAACCTCATCAAGAACGGGCACACGCTGAAGGTCTACGACGTGGTGCCCGATCTCCTCAAGAAGCTGGTCGACGCGGGCTGCGAGGCCGCGACCTCGCCCGCCGATTGCGCGCGCGCCGTCGACCTGGTCATCACCATGCTGCCGTCGTCGCCCCACGTGCGATCGGTCTACATGGGCGACTTCGGCGTCTTTTCCGCCGTGAAGCCGGGCACGCCGCTCATCGATTGCTCGACCATCGACCCGCTGACCTCGCGCGAAGTGGCGATGGACGCGAAGGCGAAGAGCTGCCCGATGGTCGACGCGCCGGTCTCGGGCGGCGTCGGCGGCGCCGAGGCCGGCACGCTCACCTTCATGGTCGGCGGCGAGCCGCGGGATTTCGAGGCGGCCAGGCCGGTCCTGCAGGCGATGGGCAAGAACATCGTCCACTGCGGCGGCGCGGGCAACGGGCAGGTGGCGAAGATCTGCAACAACATGATGCTGGCCATCGAGATGATCGCCACCTCGGAGGGCATGACGCTCGCGGCCAAGCTCGGCATGGATCCGAAGGTCTTCGCCTCGATCGTGAATACCTCGAGCGGGCGCTGCTGGAGCTCCGACACCTACAACCCCTACCCCGGCGTCCTGGAGAACGTGCCGGCCTCGCGCGGCTATGCGGGGGGCTTCGGCGCGGACCTGATGCTCAAGGACCTGACGCTGGTCACCGATGCGGCCAAGTCGGCCCGCCATCCGGTGATGCTCGGCGCGATCGCGCAGCAGATCTACCAGAAGCACTCGGTGGACGGCAACGGGGCCAAGGATTTCTCCAGCGTGATCCTGCAGTACATGAAGCCCCAATGATCACGCACGAGATCCGAGGCCACACGGCCTTCATCACCCTCGACAACCCGCCGGCGAACACCTTTACGCCGGACGGGCTGCGCACGCTCGAGTCGCTGGTGGGGACCCTCAACGCCAACCGCAACGTCTACGCGGCCGTGGTGACGGGTGGGGGCGCAAAATTCTTCTCCGCCGGCGCGGACCTGAAGCGCTTCCAGGAAGACAAGGTCCTTGCGCGCCATTTCATCGCCTGCTTCGGAAGCGCCTTCGAAGCGTTGATGAATTCGCGGTTCGTCACCATCGCGGCGATCAACGGCTATGCGATGGGCGGCGGCCTCGAGTGCACGCTGTCCTGCGACATCCGCATCGCCGAGGAGCATGCGCAGATGTCGCTTCCGGAGCCCGCGGTGGGATTGCTGCCCGCCGGATGCGGCACCCAGAACCTGCCGTGGCTGGTGGGCGAAGGCTGGGCCAAGCGCATGATCCTCACCAACGAACGCGTCGACGCGGCGACCGCATTGCGCATCGGCCTGGTGCAGGAAGTCGTTCCCCAGGGCCAGGGCCTCGCCGCCGCCACCGCGATGGCCGAGCGCGTGGCCACCCTCTCGCCGCGCGCCGTCGAGTACTGCAAGGCGCTGATCCACAATGCGCGCAACGGCATTCCGCGGCGTGCGGGCCTCGCCCTCGAACGCGAGCGCTTCATGGATCTTTTCGACCATTCCGACCAGTCCGAAGGCGTGAGCGCCTTCCTGGGCAAGCGCAAGGCCGAATGGAAGAACGACTGAGCGCGGCCGACGGCGAACTCCTCGCCGAGATCCGCTCCGGAGTGGCTCACGTCACCCTCAACCGCCCCGCGGCCCTCAATGCCCTGACGCTCGGCATGGTTGAAGGGCTGGCTCGGTGGCTCGACACCTGGGAGAGGGACCCGCGGGTCCGGACGGTCGTCTTGCGCGGCGCCGCGGAGAAGGCCTTTTGCGCGGGGGGTGATATTCGAGCCCTGCACGACAGCGCCCAGAAACACACGCCGTATGCGGCCCGGTTCTACCGGACGGAATATGCGCTCGACTATCGCATCCACAACTACGGCAAGGCGATCATCGCGGTAATGGACGGCATCGTCATGGGCGGCGGCATGGGAATTTCCCAGGGCGCGAGCCTGCGCATCGTCGGCGACCGCACGCGGATGGCGATGCCCGAAACCGCCATCGGCGCGTTCCCCGACGTCGGTGGCAGCTATTTCCTTTCCCGCCTTCCGGGAGCCCTGGGCGTCTACTTCGGGCTCGCCGGACCGACGCTCCAGGCGGCCGATGCGATCTACTGCGGTCTGGCGGATCTCTACGTAGGCGCAGGTCCCTTGCCCGCGGGCGAAGTCGAACCGATTCGGCCCGCAATCGACGAGCATTTCGCGCTGGACTCGGTTGGCGCCATCGTCGAATCGCTGCGAACCGAAGCTCGTCCGCGCTACACGCCATGGGCGGCGAAGACGCTCGAAATCCTGGCGAAGCGTTCGCCGACGATGCTCGCCGTCACGCTCGAACAGCTCAGGCGCGGCGCGGCGATGTCGCTCGCGGAATGCTTCAGGATGGAGCTCAACATGATCCACGGCGCACTGGAACACGAGGACTACATCGAAGGCATTCGCGCGCTCATCATCGACAAGGACCAGAACCCCCGCTGGCATCCCGCGAGGCTCGCGGAAGTCTCCCCATCCGCCGTGGACGCGTTCTTCGCGCCGCGATGGCGGCCGGACCTGCACCCCCTGGAGTCGCTACCCTAGGACCGTCATGAAGCTCGTCACCTATTCACCGCTTCCTTCGGGTTCCTCGCGCCCCGGCCTGATGCTCGACGACAGGCGAATCGCGGACATCCCGGCGGCCCTCGGGCCCGGCGAGGCTTGCGCGACCATGCTGGACCTGATTCGCGGGGGCGATCCGATGCTCACCCGCCTACGCGAGCTCGCTGCGCGAGCACCCGCGGCCGGCCTCACGCTTGCCGACGTGAGGCTGCACGCGCCCATCCCCCGCCCCGCGAAAAACGTGTTCTGCGTGGGCTGGAACTACCTCGAGCATTTCGAGGAAGGCGGAAAGAAACTGCAGGACGAGCGCGAGCTGCCGAAGCACCCGGTGTTCTTCAGCAAGGCGACCACCGCCGTCAACGGGCCCTTCGACAGCGTGCCCTTCGATGCGTCCATCTCCACGTCGCTCGACTGGGAGGTGGAGCTCGGGGTCATCATCGGCGCCACGGGCAAGAACATCGCCGAAGCCGACGCCATGCGCCACGTGTGGGGCTATACGGTCATCAATGACGTGTCCTGGCGCGACGTCCAGCGGCGGCACGGCAACCAGTGGCACAAGGGCAAGAGCCTCGACGGCACCTGCCCCATGGGGCCGTGGATCGTGACCGCCGACGCCCTCGATCCCGCCGACCTGCGCGTGACTTGCCGGGTGAACGGCGTCATCAAGCAGGATTCGCGCACCCGCCACATGTACTTCAAGCTGCCGCGCATCATCGCCGAGCTCTCCGCGGGGATGACGCTCGAGCCTGGCGACATCATCTCCACGGGCACTCCGGCCGGCGTGGGCTACGCGCGCACGCCGCCGGAGTTCCTCAAGCCCGGCGACCTCCTGGAAACCGAGGTCGAAGGCATCGGCGTGATCCGCAATCCCATCGGCTGAGGAACCGCCTCTGGCAAGGTAGAATGGCTTCAAACGGAGGCATCGGATGGTCAGCAAGGTTCAGCCGGGGCGCGCCGCCCTCGAGCGCATGGCGATGTATCGCCGCCTCGCGGAGCTGGGGCCGCTCGCCGAAAGTTACGCCGGCAAGTTCGCGCTCGCCGCCTTCGTGGGCGTTCTGCTCCCGCTCGCCTCCTTCATCGTCTACCTGCTGCTGTCGCGCACCGACTGGGAGACGATGTATCCCGCCCTCGCGGCGCTGGTGCTCGCGTGCTTCGTCGGCTTCCTCGGCACCATGTGGATCCTGCGCGAGCTCCTGATGCCGATCGAGCTCACCGCCGAGGCCCTGCGCAATTACATCGACAGCCGCAAACTCCCCGACCTGCCGGTGCACTTCCAGGACCGCGCCGGGCGCCTCATGGAAGGCACGCAGTACACCCTCACGCAGCTGCACGAGACCATCAGCCGCCTCGAGCGCGTCTCCGACACCGATGACCTGACCGGCATCTACAACCGCCGCGCGGGCGACAAGCGCCTGGCCGAGGAAGTGGCGCGCGCCGAGCGCGACCTGCAGACCTTCCAGCTCGCGTACTTCGACATCAACGATTTCAAGGCGATCAACGACAAGCACGGCCACAGCGCCGGCGACGCGTGCATCTCGCACGTGGCCGCGCTGCTGCAGCTGAACACCCGCCGCGGGGACTGGGTGGCGCGCTGGGGCGGCGACGAGTTCGTCGTCGGCCTGCACCGCAACCGCGCGCTCAAGATGGTGATGGAACGCATCATCAAGGCGATCTCGGCGAGCCCGTGCGAGATCGCGCCGGGATTGGAGCTGCGCCTATCGGTGAGCTGCGGCGTGGCCGAGTACCGATTCGGCAGCGGCCCGGCCGGGGTGCTCGCCGATGCGGACAAGGCGATGTACGCGGCCAAGCAATTCTCCCACGCCGACGGGCGTTCGCACGTCGCCTACCGGAACGAAATCTCCGAAGTGCCTTCGGAGACGCACGACACGGCCGCCGCCACCGCCGGTTAGGTCAGGCCGCGCCGGACAGGTGCTCGATGAGGATTCGGGCGCCGATCGCTACCAGCACCACCCCGCCCACGAATTCCGCGCGATGCGCGAGTCGCGTGCCCAGGCGTGCGCCCATGTGCACCGCGGGCACGCAGAGCGCGAAGGTCACGCCGCCGATCACGGCCACGGCCACGCCCACGGGAACGTCGAGCAGGGACAGCGACAGTCCCACCGCGAGGGCGTCGATGCTGGTCGCGATACCCAGCACCAGCAGGTTGCGCGCACCGAAAGGATCCCCCGCGGGCCGCGGCGGCTCGCCGGACCGCGATTCGGCGATCATGTGGCCGCCCACGAGCGCGAGCAATCCGAAGGCGATCCAGTGGTCGTAGGCTTCGATGGAGTCCCGCAGGAGCGCGCCGCCCACGTACCCCAGTGCCGGCATGAGCGCCTGGAAGAACCCGAAGGCGGCGCCCATTCGCAGCGACTCGCCCCATGTGGCGCGGCCCCGCGCCATTCCCGCCGAAACCGACACGGCCACCGCGTCCATCGCCACCGCGAGGGCAGTGAGGACCAGCGTGATCAGAGCAGGGATTCCTCGATCGCGAGGACGCTGTCGGAGCCGCGCATCACCACGGCTGCGAGCGACATCGACTGCGGCAGGATGTGGTCGGCATAGAACCGCGCGGTGAGGAGCTTGCCGCGCAGGAATGTGGCGTCGCCCTCGCCCGCTTCGAGGGCGCGCGCCGCGATCTGCGCCGAGCGCGCCATCATCCAGCCGCCCAGCGTGATGCCCATCAGCTTGAGGTAGTAGACCGAGCCGGCCGCGACGGCCGCCGGATTGCCGGGGAATGTCTCCACGATCCACTGCGTCGATTCCTTGAGCTGCCCGATCGCCGCGGAGAAGCGATCGGCGATCGTCGCGAGGTGCATGTTCCTCGGCGCGGCCATCTCGCTCGCGAGCTTCTCCATGTCCGCGATGATCGAGAATGCCGTGCGTCCCTGCTCGCGCCCGACCTTCCGGCCGACGAGGTCGTTGGCCTGGATTCCGGTCGTGCCCTCGTAGATCGTGGTGATGCGCGCGTCGCGAAGGTGCTGCGCGGCGCCGGTCTCCTCGATGAATCCCATGCCGCCATGCACCTGGATGCCGAGGGATGCGACCTCGATGCCGTTCTCGGTGGACCAGCCCTTCACCACCGGGATCATCAGGTCGACCAGCGCCTGGCAGCGGCGCCGCTCCGCTTCGTCGGGGTGCTTCTTCGCCCGGTCGAGCAAGGCCGACGTCCAGTACGCCAGGGCGCGAGAGGCTTCGGTGGTCGCCTTCATGGTGAGCAACATGCGCTTCACGTCCGGATGCTGCACGATCGGCGAGGTCTTCGCCCCGCTGCCGCCGACCACCCGGCCCTGCATGCGCTCGCGCGACCACCCGAGAGCACGCTGGTAGGCGCGCTCGGCCACCGCCACGCCTTCGAGCCCGACCGACAGTCGCGCGGCGTTCATCATGATGAACATGTATTCGAGCCCGCGGTGCGGCTCGCCCACGATGTAGCCCACGGCCCCGTCCTTCTCCCCGTAGGCCATCACCGCCGTCGGGCTCGCGTGGATACCCATCTTGTGCTCGATGGACACGCACTTCACGTCGTTGCGGCTGCCCACCGAGCCGTCGGCGCCCACGTTGAACTTCGGCACCGCGAAGAGGGAGATCCCCTTCACGCCTTCGGGGGCGCCATCGATGCGCGCGAGCACCAGGTGGACGATATTCTCGGTGTAGTCGTGCTCGCCATAGGTGATGAAGATCTTCTGGCCCTTCAGCCGGTACGTGCCGTCGGCCTGCGGGCTCGCCTTGGTGCGGACCAGCGACAAGTCGCTGCCCGCCTGGGGTTCCGTCAGGTTCATCGTTCCGGTCCACTTGCCCGACACCATGTTGGGCAGGAATCTTTCGCGCAGCGACTCCGGCCCCACGTACTCGATCGCCTCGATCGCTCCCTGGGTGAGCATCGGGCAGAGCTTGAAGGCGAGGTTGGCCGCGCCCCACATCTCCTCGACCGGGGTCGCTACGAGGTGCGGAAGGCCCTGTCCGCCGAATTTGGTGGGCGACAGGATGTTGCCCCAGCCCGAGTTCACGTACTGCCAGTAGGCTTCCTTGAATCCGGGGGGTGTCGTGACGACGCCGTCCTTCCACTTGGAGCCGGTGCGGTCGCCGCTGCCGTTGAGCGGCGACAGGACTTCGGAAGCGAGCTTGCCGGCTTCCTCGAGGATTGCGTCGACCACGTCGTCGGTGACGTCCTCCCAGCCAGGCAGCTGGTTCACCTGTTCCAGGCCTACCACGTGCTTCAGCACGAACTGCATGTCCTTCAGCGGTGCGACATATTCGGCCACGCGTTTCTCCCTGGTAATTGGATCCCCCCCGGCTTACCGATTACCGGGGCAGGCTAAGCCTCGGATTGACGTCGCCTAAAGCTTCGACGTGAGCTCCGGGACGACCTGGAAGAGATCGCCCACCAGGCCGTAGTCAGCGACCTGGAAGATCGGCGCCTCGGGATCCTTGTTGATCGCGACGATGACCTTGCTGTCCTTCATCCCGGCCAGATGCTGGATCGCGCCCGATATCCCCACGGCGATATAGAGCTCGGGGGCGACGATCTTGCCGGTCTGTCCGACCTGGTAGTCGTTGGGCACGTAGCCGGAGTCCACCGCGGCGCGAGAGGCGCCGATCGCGGCGCCCAGCTTGTCGGCGAGCGACTCGAGCATCTTGAAGTTTTCCCCGCTCGCGAGCCCGCGTCCGCCGGATACCACGCGGCGCGCCCCGGCGAGCTCCGGCCGGGCGGACTTGGTGAGTTCCTGCGAGATCACTTTCGATTGCTGCTTGTCGGGGCCCGCCGCCGCGGACTCGACGGGAGCGGAGCCGGTGGCTTTCGCGGCTTCGAAGCCCGTGGAGCGCACGGTCACGACCTTCACCGCATCCGAGGACTGGATCGTCGCGAAGGCGCTGCCGGCGTAAATGGGACGCACGAACGTGTCCGACGACTCGACCGCCGAGATCTCGGAAACCTGCGCCACGTCGAGAAGAGCCGCGACCCGCGGCATGAATCCCTTCCCGAAGGCCGAGGCACTGGCGACGATGTGCGAGTAATCCTTCGCCATTCCCACCACGAGCGCGGCGAAATTCTCGGCGAGGCCGCCGGCGTAATGGGATGCGTCGACGTGCAGGACCTTGGTGACACCCGCGAGCTTGGCCGCGGCATCAGCCGCGGCCTTCGCCCCCGATCCCGCGACCAGGACGTGGACCTCGCCCCCCATCTGCGAGGCCGCGGTCACGGCATTCGCGGTGCCCCCCTTCAACTGCGTGTTGTCATGCTCGGCGACGACGAGCGCGGCCATCAGATCACCTTCGCTTCGTTCTTGAGCTTGTCGACCAGCTCGGCCACATCCTTCACCATCACGCCCGCCTTGCGCTTGCCGGGCTCGACGACCTTGAGGATCTTCAGCCGTGCCGTCACGTCGACGCCGAGGTCCGCCGGCTTCAGCACCTCGAGCGGCTTCTTCTTCGCCTTCATGATGTTGGGGAGCGTCGCATAGCGCGGGGTGTTGAGGCGCAGGTCGGCCGTCACGATCGCGGGCATGGTCACTTCCACGGTCTCCATGCCGCCGTCGATCTCGCGCATCACCGTCGCCACGCCCGCGCCGATCTCGACCTTGCTCGCGAACACCGCCTGCGGCCAGTCGAGCAACGCGGCCAGCATCTGCCCGGTCTGGTTGGCGTCGTCGTCGATGGCCTGCTTGCCGAGGATCACCAGGCCCGGGGATTCCTTCGCGACCACCGCCTTCAGCAGCTTTGCGACCGCCAGCGGCTGCAGTTCCACGTCGGTCTCGACGAGGATGGCGCGATCCGCGCCCATCGCGAGGGCGGTTCGCAGGGTCTCCTGGCACGCCGCGGGTCCCGCCGACACCGCGATCACCTCGGTCGCCTTGCCAGCCTCGCGAAGCCTGAGGGCTTCCTCGATGGCGATTTCGCAGAACGGATTCATCGACATCTTCACGTTCGCGAGCTCGACCCCGCTCTGGTCGGCCTTGACCCGCACCTTCACGTTGAAGTCGACCACGCGCTTGACGGGGACCAGGATTTTCATCGCAAATTAAGGAGGAGTTTCAAACGAGTGTTTGAATTATAGCCGGTTAGTTCGAGCGGCTGCCCAAGTCACGGTCAACGCTCCGGACCGAGCGGCGTTAGGCCCATACGTGGTCAACGCCCAGGGAGGACGTGCCATGCACTGCAATAGCAAGGCGCGTGACGGGCGGCTGCGCGCGATCGCCGCGGGTACCTTCTTCGCCTTCGCTGCGACTGCCGGCGCGGCGGAGCCCACGGCGATCGCGGTCGAGTATTTCAATACGAATCTTGGCCACTATTTCGTGACCGCCGATCCCGCGGAAATGCAATCTGTCGAGGGCGGCGGCGCCGGCCCCGGCTGGATGCGAACCGGCGGTCGATTCGGCGTGTTCCTCAACGGGGCCGACGCGCCCGGTCTTTCCCCCGTATGCCGCTTCTACGGCACGCCGGGCGTGGGCCCGAATTCACATTTCTATACGGCGAACCCGGCGGAGTGCGAGCTGGTCAAGCACGACTCCGGCTGGTTCTACGAGGGCATCGGGTACTACGTCGCGCAGGTGGCTGGGGGGCGATGCGAAGGCGGCACCACTCCGGTTTACCGCAGCTACAACAACGGTTTCGCGCGAAATGACTCGAATCACCGATTCACGGTCGATGCGACGGTATTCACGCATTCCGCCTCCTTCGGCTATGCGCCCGAGGGTGTAGTGATGTGTGCCGCGCTCTCCGCGCAGGACCTCCAGACCGATGCCGTGCGGCTGCTTCGCCAGGCGACGTTCGGGCCCACGGCGGCGGAAACGCGCCGCGTGGCCTCGATGGGAGCGGCCGCGTGGATCGATGAGCAACTCTCCATGCCCGGGACGAAGTATCCCGACTACCCGTGGGTGAGCGCGAACCGCCCCGACACCTGCGTGGATGACCGGACTCAGCCGGTGAGGCCCGACAGCTTCTGCGCGCGTGACAACTACACGCTTTTCCCCCTGCAGCTGCAGTTCTACCGCAATGCCCTCTCCCAGCCCGACCAGCTGCGCGGCCGCGTGGCGTTCGCGCTCGCACAGATCATGGTCACTTCGGGCCTGGACAACGGCCGCAACTACGCGATGCGCGGATACCAGCAGCTCCTCGCGGACCGCGCGCTGGGCAACTACTACGACCTGCTGGCCGCGGTGACACTCTCGCCGATGATGGGCGAATACCTCGACATGGCCAACAACAACAAGGCCAACCAGGCGACCGGCACGGAGCCCAACGAGAACTATGGCCGCGAGGTGCTCCAGCTTTTCTCGGTCGGCACATGGCTCCTCAATTCCGACGGCACGCAGAAGCGGGACGCGATCGGAAAGGCGCTCCTCACCTACGACCAGGAGGTGATCGAGGGCTACTCCCACGTCTTCACCGGATGGACTTACCAACCCGTCCCCGGCGCGAGTTCGCGCGGCAATAATCCGCGCAACTTCCTGGGCGCGATGATGGGAGTGGATGCGAACCACGACTTTGGTTCGAAGCTGCTCCTCGCCGGCTTGACCGCCCCCGCCGGCCTCGCGATGCAGCAGGACCTCGAACGCGCTCATCGCTCGATCTTCGAGCACCCCAACGTCGGCCCCTTCCTGGGCCGGCAGCTGATCCAGAAGCTGGTGACCAGCGATCCCTCGCCCGCCTACGTGGCGCGCATCACCACGGTGTTCAACAACAACGGCGCCGGCCTGCGCGGAGACCTGCGCGCCGTCGTGCGCGCCATCCTGCTCGATCCGGAGGCGCGCGGCGCCAACAAGATCGATCCCGGTTTCGGCAAACTGTCCGAGCCAGTCCTCTTCATGACGGGCGTGGCGCGGGCCCTTTCGGCCAGGAGCGACGGGGTGTTCCTGCGCGCCCAGGGAGCCGCGCTCTCGCAGAGCGTGTTCTACGCGCCTTCGGTCTTCAATTTCTATTCGCCTACCTACGTGATTCCCGGTACCCACCTCGTCGGCCCGGAGTTCGGCCTGCTCACTTCCACCACGGCCATCGGGCGGGCCAATTTCGCCAACGCGCTGCTGTTTTCCAACGGCATCAATCCCGATGCGGCGGTGTACGGAGCCACCGGCACGCAGGTCGATCTCTCGGCCTACGCCGCCCTCGCGTCCGACCCGAACTCGCTCGTGGACGCGATCGTGCGTGACCTGCTCGCCGGCACCGTGTCGCCCGCCATGCGAAGCGCCATCATCACCGCGGTGAACGCGGTGCCGGCCTCCGATACCCTGGCCCGCGCGCGCACCGCCCTCTACCTCGTGGTCGCCTCACCGCAGTATCAGGTGCAACGATGAAGACCTCCCGCCGCGATTTCCTCTCGCGCTCGGGCGCTCTCACCGTCGGCGGCCTGGCCGCGCGCCTCGCACCCCTCTCGGCCCTCGGCTGGGCCGCGCAGGCCGAGGCTCAGGCCGCTCCCGACTATCAAGCGCTGGTCTGCGTGTTCCTCTTCGGCGGCATCGACGGCAATAGCGTCGTGATTCCCCTGGACGGCGCAGGCTACGGACAGTACGCGGCCGTGCGTCCGGTGAGCTCCAACGTGAACATCGCGCAAGCTGCGCTCCTGCCGGTGCAGCCCGCCGGCACGTCCACGCCGTACGGCCTTCACCCGGATCTCGCGGAAATCCATCCGCTTTTTGCCCAGAAGAAGCTCGCCATCCTCGCCAACGCGGGGCCGCTCAACGAGCCCACCACCAGGGCGAGCTATGCGTCGAAGCGCCCGGACAACCTGTTCTCCCACTCGGACCAGCAGGCCCAATGGCAGTCGGCGGTGTCTTCGGGGCCGAGCGGCACCGGCTGGGGCGGGCGCATCGCCGACGCTCTCGGCAGCCAGTACGGCCCCTTCCCGGTCATCACGTCGATCGCGGGCACGAGCCTCTTCATCGCCGCCAACTCGAGCAGTCCCCTCGCCTTGCCGGCGTCCGGCGGAATCGCGCTGCAGGGGTTCAACGGCGCAGCCGCATCCAGTGCGCGGCTCGCCGCACTCCAGGCGATCCTCGCCGCGGACCTCGGCAATGGCTACGTGAAGGCCGCGAGCGACATCGCAAGCCGCGCGCTGTCGCTCGCCGGGACGGTGAATCCGATCCTGACCTCCACAAGCTCGTCCGTCGCGCCGCTCTTCGCGGGCCAGGGAAGCTCCATCGCCCAGCAGCTGCTGCAGGTGGCGAAGCTGATCGAGGGCCGCGCGCAAACCGGAGCGCGGCGGCAGGTCTTCTTCGTCTCACTCGGCGGTTTCGACACTCACAACAACGAGCTCGCCACCCTCTCCACGCTGCTCGGCCAGCTCGCCCCCGCGCTGCGTGCCTTCTACGACGCGACCGTCCAGATGGGCATCGCCGACAAGGTCACCACGTTCACGCTCTCCGATTTCGGCCGCACGCTGCAGCCCGCTTCAGGCGGGGGTACCGACCACGCGTGGGGCAATCATCACCTGATCCTCGGCGGTGCTGTGCGTGGCGGCGACATGTACGGCCGCTACCCGACCCTCGCCCTCGGGGGACCGGACGACGCGGAGCGTGAAGGCCGATGGATCCCGACCACCTCGGTCGAGCAATACGGCGCGACGCTGGCGCGCTGGTTCGGCGTGAGCGAGGCGGGGCTCGCCTCGATCTTCCCGAATCTTTCCGTGTTTCCGACCGCTAACCTCGGCTTCCTCGGCTGAACGCCCGGGGATCGGCTCGCCCAGCGCCGCCCCGGTGAGTCAATTCCTCGCCCCAAGCTCTTCCCAGCGCGCCAGCAGTCGCGTGAGCTCGGCCTCGATCTCGTCATGGCGCGCGTTGAGCGCCCCGGGATCCGCGCTTCGATCCTGGTAGAACGCGGGGTCGGCGAGGCGGCGCGCGAGCTCCGACTGCTCGCGCTCGAGCGCTTCGAGCATTCCCGGCAGCGATTCGAGCTCGCGCGCCTCCTTGTAGCTGAGCTTGGCCTTGGGGACCCGTCCGCGCGCGCGCCCCGGTTCCGCCTCCCGTTTTTCCGCGCGCGCGTCGCGATCGGCCCCCGCACGCACGCGCTGCCAGTCGCTGTAGCCGCCCGCGTACTCCTTCCAGCGTCCGTCGCCTTCGAAGGCGATCGTCTGCGTCACCACGTTGTCGAGGAACTCGCGGTCATGACTCACGAGAAACAGCGTTCCGGCGTAGTCCTGCAACAATGACTCGAGCAGCTCGAGGGTCTCGATGTCGAGGTCGTTGGTGGGCTCGTCGAGCACCAGGACGTTCGCGGGCCGGCTGAAGAGCCGTGCCAGCAACAGCCGGTTGCGCTCGCCGCCCGAGAGCGACTTCACCGGGGAGCGTGCGCGCTCCGGCGGAAAGAGGAAGTCGCCGAGGTAGCTGATCACGTGCTTGCGGCTACCGCGTGCCCCCAAGGAGTGGGACGTGGGGTCGATCTCGAGGAAATCGCTGCCCGGCGAGATGCTGTCGGAGAGCGTCGCCTCGTCATCGAGGGCGACGCGCAACTGGTCGAAGTAGGCCACCTCGACACGGGCTCCGAGCCGCACGGTACCGGAATCGGGCGCGGTCTCGCCCAGGATCAGCTTGAGCAGCGTGGTCTTGCCGCTGCCGTTCGGACCGATCAGGCCGATCTTGTCGCCGCGCAGGATGCGGTCCGAGTAATCCTCCACCACGCGCTTATCGCCGTAGCGCTTGGTCACGTGCTCGAGCTCGGCCACGAGCTTGCCCGAACCATCGCCGGCCGCGACCGCCAGCTGCACCTTGCCGATGCGCTCGCGGCGAGCCGAGCGCTCGCTGCGCAGCAGCTCGAGGCGTCGCACCCGGCCCTCGTTGCGCGTGCGACGCGCCTCGACGCCCTTGCGGATCCACGCCTCCTCCTGCGCGAGCACCTTGTCGAACTTGCGGTTCATGGTCGCCTCGATGGCAAGCTCCTCGGCCTTGCGCGCGGCGTAGGCGGCGAAGTTGCCGGGATAGCTCGCCAGGCGCCCGCGGTCGAGCTCGAGGATGCGGGTCGCAACGCGGTCGAGGAAGCGCCGGTCGTGCGTCACGAAGATGACCGCACCCGCGAAGGCGATGAGGGCCTCCTCGAGCCATTCGATCGCCACCACGTCGAGGTGGTTGGTGGGCTCGTCGAGGAGCAGCAGCTGCGGCTCGAGGACGAGCGCGCGGGCCAGCGCCACGCGCTTGCGCAGCCCCCCGGAGAGCTCTTCCACCCTCGCATCGCCCGCGAGCCGCAACCGGGAGAGCGTGGCCTCGACACGGTGGATGAGCGTCCAGCCATCACCTTCCGCGAGCTTCCCGGCGAGGGCGCCTGCCACCGCTTCAAAGACCGATTGGCCGGGGGCAAACTCGGGCTCCTGCGCCACGCTCGCCACCAAAGCGCCGCCCTCGAGCCATACCTTGCCGTCATCGGCGCGCGCGACTCCCTCGATCACCCGGAGCAGGCTCGACTTGCCGGTGCCGTTGCGCCCGATGAGCCCGATGCGCTCGCCGGGCTCGACCACGAGGTCGGCATGGTCCAGGAGCGGAACGTGGCCATAGGCAAGCGAGATCGAAAATAGCTGGAGCAGCGGCACGCGGAAATCCCGGTCAGAGGGCCTTCGCGCGGTCGCGCAGCAGGAATTTCTGGATCTTTCCGGTCGAGGTCTTCGGCAGGTCGCCGAAGACGATCGTGCGCGGCACCTTGTAGCCGGCCAGGTGCTGCTTGCACCACGCGACGATCTCGGTGGCGCTCACCTCGCCCGCGCCCGGCTTGAGCACCACGAAGGCGCAGGGGGTCTCGCCCCATTTCAGGTCGGGACGAGCGACCACGGCGGCCTCCATGACGCTCGGATGGCGAAACAGGCACTCTTCGACCTCGAGCGACGAGATGTTCTCGCCGCCCGAGATGATGATGTCCTTGGAGCGGTCCTTCACCTCGATGTAGCCGTCGGGATGCCACACCGCGAGGTCTCCCGTGTGGTACCAGCCCTCGCGAAACGCCTCGCTCGTCGCGCGCGGGTTCTTGAGATAGCCCTTCATGATGGTGTTTCCCCGCAGCATCACTTCCCCCAGGGTCTCGCCGTCACGCGGCACGGGGACATGCGTTTCGGGGTCTGCCACCTGCAGGCCCTCGAGCGTCGGATAGCGCACGCCCTGGCGCGCCATGAGCTGCGCACGCTCGGTCAGCGCCTTCTTCTCCCAGCCGGCCTGCCAGGCGCATAGCGCCGCGGGCCCGTAGCTCTCGGTCAGGCCGTAGAGGTGCGTCACGGTGAAGCCCATCTTCTCCATCGCCTCGATCACGGCCGAGGGAGGCGCCGCCCCGCCGGTGGCGACCTCGACCCGGTGGTCGAAGCGCCGCTTCGTGCTCTCGGGCGCGTGGACCAGCATGTTCAACACGATCGGTGCCCCGCACAAATGCGTCACGCGATGCTGCGCGATCGCGGGGAAGATCAGCGCCGGGTCGACCTTTCGAAGGCAGACGTGCGTGCCGCCCACGGCCGTCACCGCCCAGGTGTAGGTCCAGCCGCTGCAGTGGAACATCGGCAGCGTCCACAGGTAGACCGAGCTCGGCGTCAGCGCGAACGCGATCGCGTTGCCGAGCGCATTGAGGTACGCGCCGCGATGGTGGTAGACCACGCCCTTCGGGTCGCCCGTGGTGCCCGAGGTGTAGAGCAGCGCAAGGGAGTCCCATTCATCCAGGGGTCCCGGAAGCTCGAAGGCGGGATCGCCCGCCGCCAGCCATTTCTCGTAGTCGACCGCACCCAGGAGCTCGCCCGACGTTCCCAGTGGATCGTCGATGTCCACCACGAAGATCGGGCGGCCCAGCTGCTCGAGCGCAACGGCGATCACGGGCGAGAACTCGCGGTCGGTGATCAGGACCTTGGCCTGCCCATGCGCGAGGCAGAAGGCGAGTGTCGCCGCATCGAGGCGATAGTTGAGGGCGTTGAGGATGGCACCCAGCCCGGGCACTGCGTAGTGCGATTCCAGCAGCGCCGGCACGTTGGGCGCCATGATCGCGACCGTGTCTCCCCGGCCCACACCCTGGGCGGCCAGCATCGACGCCAGACGCCGGACTCGTTCCTCGAACTGCCGGTAGGTATAGGTCGTGGCGCCGTGGACCACGGCGGCCTTGTCGGGGTACACCTCGGCGGAGCGGGCGAGGAAGCCTACCGGCGAGAGGGGCGCGTAGTTGGCCGGGTTGCGGTCCACGATCAGGTGCCCGGCGGCCACTCCGGATAGGAAGGCACGGCCCCCTCGTCCTGCAGCCACGCCGCGTCGTGCGAGCGCCAGATGTGGCGCTGCGGTCGCAACCCCGGATCGTCGTCGAGGGACGCCGCGCGCAGGATCACGTAGTCGGTGTCGCGATGCGCGGCCATGAGGTGGCAGCCGCAGTCGCCACAGAAGAAACGCTGCTTGCCGGGTGACGATTCATAGGCCTTGAGGCGCTCCTCGCCGGCGAGCCAGCGGAAGTTGGTGCGCAGCACGCGCCCCGCGGTGTTGTAGGCCGCCGAATGGGTCTTGCGGCAGGTCACGCAATGGCAGTGGCCGAGGCTTTCGAGGCGCTCGACCTGGTACTTCACCGCTCCGCAGTGGCAGCTTCCCTTGTAGGCCACGGCAGGCTCAGGGCTTGCGGCGGCTGCGCAGCCACGCCTCGAGCTCGCCGACGATGCCGCGGCGGAAGGCGAGCACGCAGACCACGAAGATGATCCCCTGCGCAATCGTGACCCATGCCCCGAGATCCGAGAGGTAGCTCTCCATGGCGGCGATGACGAAAGCCCCCGCCACGGGCCCGAACACCGTGCCCAGGCCGCCCAGGAGCGTCATCAGCACGACCTCGCCGGACATGCTCCAGTGCACGTCGGTGAGCGATGCCAGCTGGAAGACGATCGCCTTGGTGGCCCCGGCCAGCCCCGCCAGTGCCGCCGAGAGCACGAAGGCCGCGAGCTTGTAGCGCTCGGTGCGGTAACCCAGGGAGATCGCGCGCGGCTCGTTGTCGCGAATCGCCTTGAGCACCTGCCCGAAGGGCGAATGGATCGTGCGGTAGATCAGGAAGAACCCGATCGCGAAGATGCCGAGGACGTAAAAGTACATGACGCGATTGTCGGCGAGATCCACCAGGCCCAAGGCCTTGCCGCGCGGCACCGACTGCAGGCCGTCCTCGCCGCCGGTGAACGGCGCCTGCAGGCAGTAGAAGAAGACCATCTGCGCGAGCGCGAGCGTGATCATCGCGAAGTAGATGCCTTGCCGCCGTATCGCGAGCAGTCCCGCGAGAGCGCCGAGGACGGTGGCGGCAGCCATGCCGGTGAGGATGGCGAGCTCCGTGGGAAACCCCCAGACCTTCGCCGAGTGCGCCGCGAGGTAGCCCGCCAACCCGAGGAACATTGCGTGCCCGAACGACAGCAACCCCCCGAAGCCGATCAGCAGGTTGAAGGCGCACGCGAAGAGCGCGAAGCACAGCGCCTTCATGAGGAACACCGGATAGACCACGAACGGCGCCACGATGAGGAGCGCGAACATCACCACGAAGCCGACGCGGTGGTACTTCGCCTCCCACACCGGGTCGTGGGCCTGCGCGCTGAGGGGATCTTGCTCGGCCATGGCTCTAGCGCTGCCCGAAAAGCCCTTGCGGGCGGATGATGAGGACGATTGCCATGATCACGAAGATCACGGTGTTCGAAGCCTCGGGATAGAACACCTTGGTGAGCCCTTCGACGACGCCGAGCCCGAATCCGGTGATCACGGAGCCAAGGATCGAGCCCATGCCGCCGATCACGACGACGGCGAACACCACGATGATGAGCGACGATCCCATCTGCGGCGCCACCTGGTAGATCGGCGCGGCGAACACCCCGGCGAGCGCCGCGCGCCCCACGCCGAACCCGTTGGTGAGCGTGATCATGCGCGGCACGTTCACGCCGAAGGCCTGGACCAGCGAGGGGTTCTCGGTGGCGGCACGCAAGTAGGCGCCCAGCTTGGTGCGCTCGATCAATACCCAGGTACCGATGCAGATCGCCAGCGAGGCGAGGATCACCCACGCACGATACTTGGGCAGGAACATGAAGCCGAGGTTGTAGCCGCCGGTGAGCAACTCGGGCATCGAATACGGCAGCCCCGCCGAGCCGAACTGCTGGCGGAAAGCGCCTTCGATGATGAGTGCGAGGCCGAAGGTGAGCAGCAGGCCATACAAATGGTCGAGCTTGTAGAGCCGCGAGAGCATCAGGCGCTCGATCACGACGCCGGTGGCTCCCACCGTGAGCGGCACGATCGCGAGGGCCCACCAATAGCCCAGGCCCCACTTGTTCAGCAGGAAATACGCCACGAACGCACCCATCATGTACTGGGCGCCGTGCGTGAAGTTGATGATGTTGAGGAGCCCGAAGATGACCGCGAGCCCCAGCGAAAGGAGGGCGTAGAACGAGCCGTTGATCAGCCCGATGAGGAGCTGGCCGAGCAGGGCCTGAGTAGGAACGCCGAAGATCTCGGACATCGCTCTACGCCTTTTGCAGCGGTGCTACGACTTCTTGATCATCGGGCACTCGCCATCGGCGAGCGGGCGGAAGGCCTCGTTCGCCGGGATGGTGGCGCGGATCTTGTAATAGTCGTACGGGCCCTTGGACTCGGACGGCTTCTTCACTTCCACGAGATACGCCGGATGGATCTTGCGGCCATCGGCGCGGATCGTCCCCTTGCCGAACAGCGGATCGTCGGTGGGCAGCTCCTTCATCTTCGCCACCACCTTGGTGCCGTCATCGCTCTTCAGCGCTTCCACGGCCTTCAGGTAATGCAGGACTCCGGAATAAACGCCGGCATGGACCATCGTCGGATACTTGCCGCCGTTGGCCGCCGCGAAGCGCTTGGTGAAGGCGCGCGTCTGGTCGTTCAGGTCCCAGTAGAAGGTCTCGGTGAAGATCAGGCCCTGCGCCTTCTCCAGCCCCAGGCCGTGCACGTCGGTGAGGAACACCAGGAGGCCGGCGAGGTTCTGCCCGCCCTTCACGATGCCGAACTCCGACGCCTGCTTGATCGAGTTCACGGTGTCGCCGCCGGCATTCGCGAGGCCGACGATCTTCGCCTTCGACGACTGCGCCTGCAGCAGGAACGACGAGAAATCCTGGGTGTTGATCGGCGCGCGCACCTTGCCGAGCACCTTGCCGCCGTTCTTGAGGACCACCGCCTCGGTATCGCGCTCGAGCGCGTGGCCGAAGGCGTAGTCGGCGGT
>JANMYH010000345.1:0-14206 GCA_031381925.1 Burkholderiales bacterium
GCGGCGCGTTCGCGCCCGACCTTCGTCGTATAGCGAAGCCGCCCCAGTTCCGAGCGCCAGTTGCCCGACAGGTCCCACGCCATCACCATCATCCAGCCGACGCTGTCCGCGGGCTTCCACGGCTCGGGCTTGATGCGGAACACCTGGAACTCGACGGGCAGCACCGGATCGCTCGCCACGAAAGCGTTCACGCCCGCGGCATAGGCCTCGAGGTTGGCGCGCGTCTCGGCATCGAGCTTCGTCGCGATGCGCGCAGCCATGGGCGCGAGGCCGAGCGTGCGCATCAGTCGATCGGTGTCGTAGGCGCGCTCGCCGATGAATTCCGCGAGCCGCCCCTGCGCCACGCGGCGCTGGAACTCCATCTGCCACAGGCGATCCTGGGCGTGCACGTAGCCCATCGCGAACCAGCCGTCGCGCTCGCTCTTCGCGAAGATGTGCGGCACGCCCTCCTTGTCCCGCACCACCTCGACCGGAGCGGCGATGCCCTTCACGGACGCCTCGCCGTCGATCTTCGGCAGCGATTCGTGCAGGTAGAGCCACGCCGCGACGCCCGCGAGGATCAGCACGAGCACGGCGAGGCCGATGGTCTTTGCGAGGAGCTTCATGGGTAGAATCTTAGCAATCGCCCCGCATTCCAGGAGCCGGATCATGCGTCTTTCCCTGTTTGCCGTCCTGGCGCTCGCCGCGGCCCCGCTGGTGCGCGCCGCGCCCGTCGACCTCGCGTCGCTCGCCGCCGGCCAGGAGCTTCGCGGTTTCCGGGTCGCCTCGGTGTACCTCGATGCCCTCGACCGGCCGATGGGCGCACGCTTCATGCATCGGCGCACCGGCTTCACGCTCGACCTGCTGCAGATCGAGTCGGTGCCGCAGGCCTTCACCTGGGTCAACAGCTTCGCGAGCTCCGACCAGGGCGAGCCGCACACCCAGGAGCACTTGCTGCTGCTGCGCGGCGTACGCGGCCGCACCCTGCAGGCGCGCGACTCCATGTCGCTCGTGACCTCGTCGGCCTTCACGCAGACGTGGCGGACGAGCTACTTCTTCCACACCACGGCCGGCGTCGACACGTTCTTCGACGTATTCGCCGAGCAGCAACGCGCCATGCTGCATCCCGACTACAGCGATGCCGAGATCCGCCTCGAAGTGCGCAATTTCGGCGTGACGAACGGCGCCGACGGCAAGCTGCGCCTCGAGGAGAAGGGCACCGTCTACAACGAGATGGTGAGCTCCATGGGCAACCCGCTCTGGAAGGAGTGGCGCGCGATCAACCACGTGGCCTACGGCGAGCGCCACCCGCTCGGCTACAACCAGGGCGGCGAGCCGGCCGGCATCCGCACCATGACGCCCGCGGACATCCGCCGCTTCCACCAGGCTACGCACCACCTCGGCAACATGGGCAGCATCGCGGCGTTCCCGAGGAAGATGCCGCTCGATGGGGTGCTGGCGCGCTTCGACCGGATCCTCACGCGCGACGCGCCGAAGGGCGCTCCGCGGCCCGCGGACACCCTCGAATCGATGCCCCCTCCCGGCGGCGATCCCGAGGGCGCGATCCGCATGTACGACTACCCCAACCGCAACGCGGAGCAGCCGAGCCCTTTCTCGCTGGTGTGGCCGGCGAATCGAAAGCTCGACGCAAGCGAGCAGCTCCTCGCCGACCTGTTCTTCGACAACCTCGCGGGCGACGCCACCACCAACGTGTACAAGCTCTTCGTGGACGGGCGCACGCGCAAGTCCGACCTCAACGTGGGCTCGGTTTCGGCCAGCGTGCAGCCGTACGGCGGCCATCCGATCGCGATCGCGTTCCGCGATGCCACGCCCGCGCGCATGACCGACGAGGGGCTCAAGGCCGCGCGCGCGATGGTGGTCGGGGAAATCGAGCGCATCGCCACGCTGCCCGCCGGCTCGCCCGAGCTGCGCGAGTTCAACGAGCGCATCGCCGGTCGCGTGGTGGAACGCGAGCGCGAGCTGGCGAAGTTCGTCGGCACGCCGCCGGGCTTCGGCTTCCGCGGCGGCGGCTCCGAGTGGATGGACCACCTGCTGCTCCTCGAGAAGACCGGCGAGGCGCGCAAGTCGCTCACGCTCAAGCCGCAGATCGCGTTCGTCCGGAAGCTCCTCGCCTCGGACGCCAACATCTGGCGCGAGTACCTCGCCAGGTGGCGCGTGACCGGCGTGACGCCCTACGTGGCGGGCGCGCGCCCGAGCACGACGCTGGTACAGCGCGAGGACACGGAACGCCAGGCGCGCCTCGACGAGGAGACCGCGAACCTGCGCCGCAAGTACGGCGGGGCCGACTCGCAGGAGGCACTCAAGCGCCACCAGGCGGCCATCGACAGCGAGCTCGCGCAAATCGAGGCGGCCTCGAAGGTGGCGCCGATGACCTTCCTCAAGTCGCCCCCGATGACGCTCGACGACGACTTGCGCTTCGAGGTGTTGCGCACCGCCAACGGCGCGCCGCTGGTGGTGACGCGCTTCGACAACATGACCGGCGTGCTGACCGGCATGGCGCTGCGCCTGGACGGCGTGCCGCGCGACGAGCTGCGCTACCTGTCGCTGCTGCCCGCGCTGCTGTCCACCGTCGGCGTGATCGAGAACGGCAAGCCCGTGCCCTACGAGGCGATGCGCGAACGGCTGCGCCGCGAGGTCCTCACCCTCAACGCGGCGTTCTCCACCAATCCGCGTACCGGGCGCGTCGAGTTGCTGGTGCGGGGCTCGGGGGTCGGCGTGGAGGAGTCGCGCCGCGCGCTCGACTGGATGGCCCTGGTGATGCACTCGCCCGACTGGCGGGTGGAGAACCTCGCGCGCATCCGCGACGTGGTGGACCAGTCGCTCGCGGGCCTGCGCAACACCACGCAGAACGCCGAGGAAGCTTGGGTCAACGATCCGGCCAACGCGTATCGCATGCAGCGTCATCCGGCGTACCTCGCGGCTGCGTCGTTCCTTACGCGCACGCACAACGCGCTGCGCCTGCGCTGGCAGCTGAAGGGCAACGGTGCAGATGCCCAGGCAGTGGCCGATTTCGCCGCGCGCCTGGCGGAGTCGTCGGGCAAGCTGCCGCGCGCCGAGCTCACGGCGTTGCTTACCGGCGGCAAGGCGGCGGGGCTCGACGCGCTCACCGCCCCGCAACGCGCCCTCGCCCTCGAGCTGTTGCGCGACCTCGACCTGAGCCTCGCAGAGATTCCCGATGCGAGCCTCGCGGGCGACTTCGCGTACCTCACCGCGGCGCTGCGCGAGGACCTGCTCGCCTCGCCGGCTGACGTGCTCGCACGGATCGACGGATTGCGGCGCCGCGTCCTGCGTGCCGGCGGGGCGCGCATGTTCGTGGCGGGTCCGCAGGAGATGCGCGCCGCGCTGGACGCCAAGGTCGAAGCGCTCGCCGCTCGGCTGGACTCCGCGCCCGCGGCCCCGATCTGGCACGGCGCCGAGGGGCTGATCGACGCCCGGCTGCGCGAGCGCGAGCCGGGGATCGCACCGGTGCACGTGGGCCTTCATTCGCCCAACAAGCAGGGCGGCGTGATCCTCACCTCGGTTCCCTCGGCCCACTATGCCGATTTCGCCGACAAGCCCGCCCAGATCGACTACCTCGCCGCGCGCCTCCACGGTGGGTCGGCGCCGCACAGCGCGTTCTCCAAGACCGTGGGCGCGGGCCTCGCTTACAGCAACGGCATGCGCGGCTCGGTGTCCTCGGGGCGCGTCGGCTACTACGCGGAGCGCACGCCGGAGCTGCCGCAGACGGTGCGCTTCGTGATCGGGCTGCTGAACGAGACGCGGCCCGATCCCTGGTTCGCCGAGTACGTCATGGCGCTCACCTTCTCCGAGTCGCGTGCGGCCGGGACGTACGAGGCGCGCGCCGAGGGAATCGCCAACGATCTCGCCGACGGGCAGACACCGGACCAGGTGCGCCGCTTCCGCCAGTCGCTGCTCGAGCTGCGCCGCGATCCGAAGATCGCCGACAAGCTCTTCGCACGCAAGGACGCGATCTACGCGACGATCGTGCCGGGCTACGATGCCAAGGCGGCCGGCCAGCCCGGCGCGGTCTACTTCGCCATCGGCCCCGACAAGCAGCTCGACGCGTGGAGCGAGTTCCTGCGGGTTTCCGCCGGCGGCGCGAGGCTGCACAAGCTTTACGGGCGCGACTTCTGGATGTAGGGTTTACCAACCGTAGAGAACGGCGGGGTTGTCGACCAGGATCTTGCGGCGGGTCGCGTCGTCGGGCGCCCACTCGAGCAACAGGTCGAGCAGGTCGGCGTCGTCGGGAATGCGGTCCCTGGGCGCCGAGGGATGCGGCCAGTTGCTCGCCCACAACATGCGCTCGGGTGCCGCGCGCACCAGGGCCTTGGCGAGGGCGCCCACGTCTTCGTAGCGCGGGCCGCCGGACTTCGACGTCTCGTACGGTGCCGAGAGCTTCACCCAGCAACGGCCGGTATCGAGCAATCCCAGCAGCGACTTGAACGCCGGATCCGACGGCGGCACCGGCTCGAGGTACTTTCCCACGTGGTCGATGATGAACTTGCCCGGCAGTCGCCGGATCTGGGCCGCGCGCTCGGGCAGCGTGCGCCCGTCGAGCTGCACGATCGAATGCCAGCCGAACGGCTGCACGCGCGCGGCGAGCTCGTCCATCACGTCGAAGCCGAGCGCGCCCCCGGGCAGCGTCATGAAGCGGACGGCGCGGATGCCGCCGCGCGTGAGTCGATCGAGCTCGGCATCGGTGACGCCGGGTTTGACCACCGCCACGCCACGCGCGTCGGCACCGAGCTCGGCGATCGCTTGCAGCGTGACGCGGTTGTCGTCCACGTAGGCATTGGGCTGCACGATCACCGTGCGCGAGATGCCGAGCCGGCGCTGCGCCTCGCGATACGCGGCCACGGGGAAATGCCCGGGCAACGGCGGCGCGCCCGAAGCCCCACGTTCCACTCCCTGGGGGCCCGGGACGCCGGTATCGTAGATGTGCATGTGCGTGTCGGTCGCACCGGGAGGCGCGGCAAGCTTCGGCGAGCGGCTCATTTCTTTCCCGTGACGGTCGGGATCGGCTTGTTCGGGTCGCCGCCCACCTCGGCGAGCACGAACGCGCCACCCTGGTATTTCTCGGCGAGCGGATCCGCGCCGGGCTTCTCGGCGGCGAGCACTTCCCCGGCGAATCCTTCGCTGTCGTCCCGGGGTCGGTAGCCGAGGCGCTCGGCGTTGGCGTTGTCGTACCACGAGCGCTGGTTGCCCGAGACGCCGTAGACGACCTCGAACCGGATCTCCGGGTGCTCGATGCCGATGGCGACGAGCTGCGCCAGGTCGCGCGGCGAGATCCAGATCGAAAGCCGCCGCTTGTCCACCGGGCGCGGGTTCACGTTGCCGAGGCGCATGTTGAAGATCTCCATGCCGTACTTGTCGGCGTAGAGGCTGCCGAGCGCCTCGCCGAAGACCTTCGAGACCCCATAGCGGCTGTCGGGGCGCGGGTAGACACGATGGTCGATGGTCTCGTCACGCCGGTAGAAGCCGACGGCGTGGTTGCTCGTGGCGAAGAGGATGCGCTTCACGCCGTTCATCCGCGCCGACTCGAAAAGGTTGTAGGTCCCGATGATGTTGGCCGGGAGGATCGCCTCCCACGGCCCCTCGACGGAGAAACCGCCGAGGTGCACGATCGCATCGACCCCGCGCGTCACCGGCGCCAGGGCGTCCATGGACGCGATGTCGGCACCCATGAATTCCTCGCCGGGTCCGAGGGTCGTGATCGGCTTCACGTCGGAAAGCCGCAGCCGGTAACGGCCCGCGAGCTCGCGCCGCAGGTGCGTGCCGACGTCGCCCGCAGCGCCGGTGATGAGGACGGTCTTCATGCCAGCCTTTCGAGGCGCGAGGCCTGTGCCGTGTTGACGGCGCCCACCGGCGCCCTGCCCTTCACGATCTCGGCCACCTGCGCCACGGTCTCGAGCGCCTGGTGCTCGGCGGCCTTCGGGGTGAGCCCGCCCACGTGCGGCGTGGCGATGACGTCGGGTCGGCGCGCGAGCGCAGGTGTCGGCATCTGGTCGGGATCGCGCCCCACGTCGAGGGCTGCGCCCTTGACATGTCCCGAGTCGAGTGCGCGCGCGAGCGCCGCCTCGTCGACGAGGTTGCCGCGCGAGACGTTGATGAAGAAAGCGCCGGCCTTCATGCGCCCGAATGCCGCGTCGTCCATCAGGTTCTCCGTCTGCTCGTTGGCAATGGCAAGGCACACCACGTAGTCCGAGCCGGAGAGCACGTCGCCAAGCTCGCGTTGCTCCACTCCAGCCTCGGCTACGCGCACGTGCGGATCGCTCACCAGCACCCGCATCCCCAGGGCGGCGCCCACTGCCGCGACGCGCCGGCCGATCGCCCCGTAACCGATCACGCCGAGCGTGCTGCCCGAAAGCTGCCGGCCCATAGCCGCCGCCGGGACCTTTCCCGAGCGGTATTGCGCCGACGCACTGGAGACGCCGCGCGAAAGATCGACGAGATATCCCATCACCAGCTCGGTCACCGCGGGGACGAACCCCGCGCTCGCGCGCGTGACCAATACGCCGCCCGCGCTGGCCGCCACCACGTCCACATTGCGGATGTCCACCGCGCAGCGCACGAACGCGACGAGATCGGGACTGCGTTCGAAAACGACGGCGGCCCCAGGCGTCTGGCGGTCGGCGACGATGATGCGTGCCCCGCAAGCGGCGGCCACCAGCGCTTCTCCGGCCAGCGGAGCCGCGCCTTCGTGCAGCACGACCTCGCCCATTGCGCGCAATCCGGCCAGGGCGCGCTCGCCATAGTAATTGCGACGCATGTCGGGCGTGTGGGTGAGCAGGATCCGGGTCGTGGCAGAAGTCATGGGGTCAGATGATACGACTAGCGAGTGGGGCGTTCAGTGTGTCACGCGCATGCTTCAGGCCTCCGCCATCCATGCAACGCTTGCTCTCGCGTGCGCCAGAGCCTCGCCCTCTGTCGCAAAGACCAGGCGCGAAGAAAACCGGAGCGGAAACCACCCCTTCAGGTCTTCGGGGTCCCGGCGGTATTCCTCGTAGCCAAAGGTGCCGTCGTCGCGCACGAAGACATCGACGCAATGGTCGCCGGAGGGATTGTTGAAGGATGTCGCGACTCTATTGGCCACGCAGGCTCGCGCCCGACGCCCGGACGCGCGGTCGAACTAGGGCGCGGTCTCGCTCGGGTCGAAATCGAGCTCGACCTTCGCGCCCATCGGATCGTGGCAGAAGACCTGCCAGATGCGCGTCCCCGTCTGCTGGCGAAGGACGTGCTTGACGCCCCTGGCGTCGAGCCGCGCCACCGTGGCCTTGAGATCGGTCGCGCTGAAGGCAATGTGGTCGATCACGCCAGCGCGGCCCTGGGGCAGCTTCGCCGCGGACACATGCAGGATCGGATGCCCGCCGGCGTAGAGCCATGCGCCGTCGAAGCCCAGGTCGGGCCGCTCGCCCTCGGTGAGGCCGATCACGTCGATGTAGAAGCGGCGCGTCGCCTCGACATCGTCGGTGAGCACGTTGAAGTGGTTCATTCCCTTGATGCTCATGCGTCCTCCTTGATCGTGATGCGCCAGAGGGTGCGCGGATCGCGCGGGTCGGTGAGCGGCGCCTTGTGCAGCAGCTGTGCATTGTCCCAGACGATCACGTCGCCCACCCGGTACTCGTACGTGTGGCGGTATTTCGATTGGGTCGAATGCTCCTTGAGGTGGTCGAGGAGCGCGACTGCGGCGCCGTCGTCCATGCCCTCGATCGCGAACGAGCTGCCCGCGACCGCGTAGAGCGTCTTGCGGCCAGTGCGGGGATGCGGGCGGGCGATCCGGTGGCGCACCCAGGTGACCTTCTTCTTCTGCTCCTCGTTCAGGTAGGAGGCCGCCGTGCGCGAGGTCTCGTCCGTGTCGTCGCGGTTGCCGTAGTGGTGGCGCGCCACCAGGGGCTCGATGCGGCGCTTCGTCTCGCCGGGCAGTTCCTCGTAGGCGCGAGTCTGGTTGGCGAACGTCGTGCCGCCCAGTGCGCGCGGCACCTGGAGCGCATGGAGGATGGTACAGCGCGCGGGGACATCAAGGTACGAATAGTCGGTATGGAAATACGAGCCCGCGTCGGCCAGCCCCGTGGGCACGCCGTCGCGCACCACGTTCGACAGCACGAGGATGTTGGGATCGTCGGGATGGTGAAAGGTGTCGATCACATGCGGCTCGGGCCGCCCCCAGAGGCGCCCGAAGGCCACCAGGTCGCGCGGCGCGAGCGCCTGTCCCGGCAGCACGATGAAGCCGTGGTCGTGGAGCCCCGCCTCCAGGCGTGCGAAGGTTGCGGCATCGAGCGGGCGCGACAGGTCGACGCCCTGGATGCGGGCGCCCAGGATCGGCGAAACGGGCTCGATGTGCAACATGACGGTATTCTAGAGACATGCGACCCAAAATTCCGACCCTCCTCGCCGGCATCGCGCTCTTCGCCTCCACCGTGTGCGCGGCCGCGGCCGAACCTCCCCCCACCTTCCGGCTCGACGACCGCGCCACGCCCCGGAGCTACGAGGCGCATCTGGCCGTCGACCCGCACGAGAGCCGCTTCTCCGGCGAAATCCGCATCGAGCTCACCTTCAACCGTGCGACACCGGTCCTGTGGCTCAACGCCACGCATCTCACCATCGAGTCGGCCCGATTCGAGCAGGGCGCGCGGAGCGTGGCGGTGAGAGTCCTCGAGGGCGGCGAGGACTTCGTGGGATTCGAAGCGCAGGACGAGCCGTTCGCGGCCGGACCGGCGATCGCCACCGTTCGCTACCAGGGGACCATCGACCCGGTGTCGCCCCGAGGGATCTTCCGCCAGACGGAGGGCGGCGACTCTTACGTCTTTTCCCAGTTCGAGCCGCTCGACGCACGCCGCGCTTTCCCGTGCTTCGACGAGCCGGGGTTCAAGACGCCGTGGCGGCTGACCATCGACGCGCCCGCCGGCCTCGAGGTGGTGAGCAACATGCCCGAGCTCTCGGCGGCCGATGTCCCGGGCAGGTCGGGATGGCGGCGGCATGCGTTCGCGGCGACGCCGTCGCTGCCCAGCTACCTCGTGGCCCTTGCCGCCGGCCCCTTCGAGATCGTCGACGGCGGCACGGCGGGCGCGCGCAAGACGCGATTGCGCTACGTCGTCCCGAGAGGACGCGGCGCAGAGACTCGCTACGCGCGCGAATCGACGCCGCGCATTCTCGAGCTGCTCGAGGACTACTTCGGCATCCCCTATCCGTTCGAGAAACTCGACAGCGTGGCGATCCCGCAATTCCCCGGCGCCATGGAGAACGCCGGGCTCATCACCTACGACGCACGCAGCCTTGTCGCCAAGCCGCACGAGGAGACCGACCGCCACAAGCGCAACTACGCGGGCGTCGCCGCCCACGAGATCGGGCACCAGTGGTTCGGCAATTACATGACGCTCGCATGGTGGGACGACATCTGGCTCAACGAGGCGTTCGCGACCTGGATCCAGGAGAAGATCCTCTACCAGTTCGAGCCGAAATGGGACGATGGCGCGGAGCACGCATGGGGGCGGCGCAAGGCCCTCGAATCCGACCGCCTCGCCTCGGCGCGCCGGGTGCGGAACCCGGTGAACGGAAAGGGCGACGTGAGTGCGGCGTTCGATGGCATCACCTACCAGAAGGGTGCCGAGGTGCTCGCGATGTTCGAGGCGGCGTTCACGCCGGCGAAGTTCCGCGAGGGCGTGAGGCTCTTCCTGCGGCGCCACGCGTGGGCCACGGCCACCTCGGCGGACTTCTTCCGCGCGCTGGGCGAGGCTTCCGGGCGCGACGCGGACGCGCTGAAGGCTTTCGCTACCTTCGTCGAGCAGCCGGGCGTGCCGCTCGTCTCGGCGAGCCTGCGATGCGAGGGCGAGCGCGCTTCCCTCCACATTTCCCAACAGCGCTTGCGTCCGATGGGCTCCACCGCCACACCGATGGAATGGATCACGCCGGCCTGCTTCCGCTACCCGTCGGCAGGCGGCCTGGCGACCCGATGCGCGGAGGTCGGGAGCACGAAGACCGATGTGGCGCTTGCCGATACGTCGCATTGTCCCGCCTGGGTCGCGGGCAATGCCGGCGGCGTGGGCCACTACTTGATGGACTACGACGCCTCCCTTGCCCGCCGCCTCACGCGCCATTTCGCGAGCCTGCCGGTGCACGAGGCGGTGGCGCTCGTCGGCGATGCCGCACTCCTCGCGAAATCGGGCCTGGAGACCCGCGATCGGGCGCTCGACTGGGCGGACGCCGCGCTCACCCACCCCTCGCCCCTCGTTCAGCACACCGCCGTCGACCTGCTGGAGCAACAGCGCGACGCCTGGCTTGACGCCAACCAGGCGCGGCGCAAGCGCTCGATTGTCGCGCAGCGGGTGGTGCCGCTCGCGCGGCGCGTGGGTTGGCGGGCGAACCCTGGCGAGGGGGCGGATGTGGCCGAGCTTCGCAGCGTGCTCCTGCCCTTCGCCGCCCAGTCTCCCGAGGGACGAAACCTGCGGCCCGAGGCACGCGCGATGGCGCTGGCGTGGATCGCCGATCGCAAGGCGATCGAGGCCGAGGTGGTGACGGCGGCGCTGCTCACGGCGGCCCGGTTCGCCGACGCCGATACGTTCGAACGGCTCGAGGCCGCGACCCTCACCATCGAGGCGCAGCGCGACCGCCGCTCGCTGTTGAAGACGATCGGGAAAGCCCGCGACCCGCGGCTGCGCAGCCGCGCCCTGGCTCTCGCGCTCGCGAAGAAGGACGGCGTCGACGGACTCAATGGCGCGAACACGATGGACCTCGTCTATTTCACGCTCGAGGACGACGTGAGCCGCGCGGCGGGGTTCGACTTCCTGCGCGCCCACTTCGAGCCGCTGGTGGCGAAGCTTCCGGAGGACACCCCCGTGGATCTGATCGCCCAGCTCGGCCGCCTTTGCACCCCCGCCGAGCGCTCCGCGTTCACCGGGTTCTTCGCAACGCGCGCCCCGCGCTTCGTCGGCGGCGAGATCAGCTACCGGCAGGCGCTGGAGAGCATCGACCTCTGCCTGGCGGCGCGCGGCAGGACGTAGCGCGCCTCACAAGCCCGCGGCGAGGAATCCGCCGTCCACCCGGATCGTCTCACCGGTCACGTACGACGACGCGCTGGACGCGAGAAAGATCGCCGCGCCGGCGAGGTCGCCGGTCTCGCCGAAGCGCCCCACGGGAGTGCGGTCGAGCGCGCGTGCCTTGCGCTCCGCGGACATCTTGTCGCGGTTCATGTCGGTCATGACGAACCCCGGCGCGATCGCGTTCACCCGAACGCCGCGCCCGGCCCACTCCGCGGCGAGCGTCTCGGTGAGGCTCACCACGCCCGCCTTGCTGATTCCATAGAGCGCGCTTCGCGGCCAGCCTCGGTAGGAGGCAAGCGACGCGATGTTGATGATGGCCCCGCCTCCGCGCCCGAGCATGTGGCGTCCCACCTCGGTGCAGGCGAAGAAGACGCTGCGCAGGTCCGTGCCCACGACCTCGTCCCAGTCCTCCGGGGTGAAATCCTCCGCGGGCTTCAGCGTGGTCATGCCCTGGGAATTGACCAGGATGTCGATGCGGCCGTGATCGTCGAGCGTGGTGGCGACGAGCGTGCGGAGCTCGTCCAACTTGCTCACATCGGCCCCGTAGCCGTGCGCATCTCCCAGCGACTTCAATTCGGCGATCGCACGCCCGAGCTTCGCGGCGTCGCGCCCGGCGACGATCACCCGGGCCCCGGAGCCGGCGAACCCCGCTGCGATCGCCTTGCCAATTCCGCTGGTGCCGCCGATGACGAGTGCGATCTGCCCGTCTAAGCGGAATGAGTCGGTCATTGGATCCCCGCCTCCACGGGGATGACGCGGGATACGAATCGCAGGTGCTCGGGGCCGCGCGTCATTTCAAGAGCTCCGGCGCGATGAGCTTGGGCAGGATCAGCGGGATCTCGGGGAAGACGATGATCGCCGCCAGCATCAGCAGCATCGGCACCAGCATGATCATCGTGTCCTTCAGCGCGAACCGGACCGGCACCTTCGCCACCGAGCACGCGATCATGAGGCACAGCCCGTAGGGCGGGGTCACCAGCCCGAAGGCGAGCGACACGATGCCGATAATCGCGAAATGGATCGGGTGCATGCCCACCGAATGCGCGAGCGGCTGCAGGATGGTGCCGAAGATGATGATCGCCGGAATGGCGTCGAGGAAGCAGCCGACCACCAGGAACACGAAGGCGATGAAGAATCCCGCCTGGGTAAGGCCCATCCCCCAGGTGGAGACGTTCTCGAGGAGCGCCCTGGGAATCTGGTAGTAGGCGAGCAGCCAGCCGAAGGCCGAGGCCGTGCCCACGCAGAAAAGCGCGATCGCTGACAGCCGGCCCGTGTCCACGAACGCCTGGTAGAGGTTCCCGAGGTTCAACTCCCGATAGATGAACACGGACAGCAGGATGGTGTACAGCACCGCGATGCAGGCCGATTCCGTGGGCGTGAACCACCCCAGGAGCACGCCGCCCACGATGATGAAGGCGGTGGCGAGCGCCGGCAGCGAGATCCAGCCGGCGTAGAAGAACTCCTTGAGCGATGCGCGTGGGTAGACCGGATAGTTGTAGATCTTCGCGTACACGTGCACCGTCGCCATCTGCGCGGCGGCGATCAGCAGGCCGGGCAGGAAGCCGGCGAGGTACATGGCGCCGATCGAGGTCGAGATCACGCCGCCCCATACGATCATCAGGATCGAAGGTGGGATGATCACCGCCAGCACCGCGGACACTGCGGTGATCGCGATCGAGAACGACAGGCCATAGCCCTCCTTCACCTGCGCCTCGATGAAGACCTTGCTCTGGCTCGCCGCGTCGGCCGTGGACGAGCCCGAGATGCCGGCGAAGAACACCGAGAGCACGACGTTGATCTGCGCCAGCGCGCCGGGGAAATTGCCCACCATCGCGCGCGACAGGCGAATCAGCCGGTCCGTGACGCCGCCGCAATTCATCAGGTTCGCCGTCAGGAGATAGAACGGCACGGCGAGCAGGATGAAGGAGTTGTACGCCTTGAAGGTCTCATTGAAGAGCATCATCGGCGACAGCCGCGGCTCGATGACGAGGAGCGGCAGGCAGGCCAGGCCGAGCGCGAATGCCACGGGAACGCGAACCAGCAGGAACAGGAAGAAGCCGCCGAAGAGGACGATCGCCGCCATGCCGGGGGAGAGCGCCGCGGACATCATCGGACGTCGCTGCCCGCCAGCACGCGGAAGTTGTGCAGGAAAGACTCGCCCAGGAACAGCGCCCACGTGGCGCCGGCGAGCGGCCAGGCGATGAAGATGAAGGTCATCGGCAGCTCGGCCAGCTCGGACGTCTGGCTCCAGCCGAACCGCACGAACTGGATGCCCCACCAGACGAACACCAGCGCGAAGGCGAGGATGCAGAGATTGGCGACGACCTGCAGCGCCGCCGTGGGTTTGGGGGGCAGGTCCGGCACGAAGTCCACGATGAAGTGGGTGCCCTCGCGCACGGCGATCATGGCTCCCAGCATGATCATCCAGATGAAGAGGAAGCGCGACAGCTCCTCCGTCCAGATCCAGGAGGGAATGAGCGCCGTGTAGCGCGAGACGATCTGCAGAGTGACCGGGACGATGAGGATCGCCACGCTGGCCGCCATCAGCCACGTGAGCAGCCGATGGTAGCCGTCGAGGAACCGCTTCACCCTACTGGATCTTGTTGATGGCGTTGAAGATCGCGTCGGCGCCGATCTCCTTGGCGTAAGCCTCCATCACCGGATCCACGAGCTTCTTCATCTGGGCGCGGTCGGTGAATGGGACGCGCTTCAGCTTGCCGCCTTTCTCCAGGGCCTCGAGCTTGGCCGTGTCCTCGGAGGACTCGATCTGCCGGCCGTACGCGCCGGCTTCCTTGCCCGCCCTGAGGATCGCTGCCTGCAGGTCCGGCGGCAGGGTCATGTAGGTCTTGCCCGAGAAACAGATCGGGCGGATGGTGATGGCGTGCTCGGTCATCGACAGGTTCGGGCCCACCTCGTAGAACTTCATCTGCTCCACGCCCGCCGCCTCGTTTTCGCCGGCCGAGATGACGCCGTTCTGGATGGCGTTGTACACCTCGTTGTAGGCGATGACCGTGGGCGACATCCCGACCGCGGAGAACGTGCGGCTCCAGATGGGGGCGCCCTGGACACGGACCTTGAGGTTCTTCATCTCGGCCAGGTTCCTCACCGGCTTGTTCACGAAGATGTTGCGCGTGCCGCCGCCGGCGTAGCCGATCAGCATCACGTCGGCC